>NZ_JAPEOR010000001.1:0-321593 GCF_026341125.1 Streptomyces sp. NBC_01142 | reverse complement strand
TCGACCTCGAGCTGCAGGCCCAGGAGAACGCCGCGGCCGCCAAGGCCGCGAAGGTCGCCAAGAAGGCCAAGGCCGAGGCGGTCCGCGAGGCCGAGGCCAAGGAGAAGGCCGAGGCCAAGGAGCGCGCCGAGGCTGAGGCCAAGGAGCGCGCCTCCCGCGACACCGAGCGCACGACGCTCTCCGGCTACAGCGCGGGCTCCGACAGCTCTGCCGACTCCTCCAGCTCCGCCCCGGCGACCGGCTCCGCCGCGAGCGTCGTCGCCTTCCTCAAGGCGCAGCTGGGCGACGCCTACGTCATGGGCGCCACCGGGCCCAACTCCTGGGACTGCTCCAGCCTCGTCCAGGCCGCGTTCCGCACGGTCGGCGTCGACCTCCCGCGCGTCTCGCAGGACCAGTCGCTGGCCGGCACCCAGGTGGGCACCTCCAACCTCCAGGTCGGTGACATCCTCTACTGGGGCGGCGCCGGTTCCGCGTACCACACCGGTGTCTACATCGGTGACGGTCAGTACCTCGACGCCGCCAACCCGGGCAAGGGCGTCGTCATCCAGGACCTGTCGGGCTACCCGGCGAGCGGTGCGGTCCGCGTTCTCTGATCGACCTGCGGGCGCACGCCGGCCCGCGGACGCGTGACGCATACGGAAGGGCCATCGCTCCCACGCCCGGGAGCGACGGCCCTTCCGCGCAACGTGCCGTGTGCGCCTCAGCCCCTGCGGTCAGCCCTTGCGGTCAGCCCTTGCGGAAGGCCTCGATCAGGCGGGCGTAGCTGTCCCCGCCATGACCGTCCGCGACCGCGCGCGCCATCAACTCCCGGTGCAGCTCGGGCAGCCGGCCGTCGATCCCGCGGTCCCGGCCCGCGTGCAGCAGATGCTCGACCGCCACCAGCTGTACGTCGATGGTGGCGTCGTCGCCCGGGTAGTGACCGGCGTCGATCTGCCCCGCGTAGGTGTCCATGAAGCCGGCCACGGCCGTCAGCCAGCGGATCGCGAGCGGCGCGAACGTGCTCGCGGCCACCCCGTCCGCGCCGACCAGCGCCGTGGCGTGCAGCCAGCCGCCGAACACCGACCACATCAGGCCGAGCAGCCCCGTGTCGTACAGCGAGGCCAGCCCTGCGTCCTCGCCCAGGTCGACCGGGTCACCCAGCGCAGTCAGAGCCTCCCGGTGCGTCGCCAGCGCCTCGGACGAACCGCTGTAGAGAATCATGCTCGCCGGGTTCCCGACGCCGGGCGGCGTCGACATGATGCCGCCGTCGAGGTAGCGGGCGCCCTGTCCGGCGGCCCAGGCGGCCGTCTCGCGGGCCTGCTCCGGGGAACCGGAGGTGAGGTTCACCAGGACCCTGCCGTCGAGCGAGGCGGCAGCAGGGTCGAGGAGCTCGTGTACGGCGGCGTAGTCCAGGACGCAGACGACCACGAGCTCGCCGGCCTCGACGGCCTCGGCGACGCTCTGGGCGCGCGTGGCGCCTTTCGCCGCCAGGGCGTCCGCCTTGCCGGGCGTGCGGTTCCAGACGGTCGTCGGGTGCCCTGCGGCCAGGAACGCGCCGGCGAGGGCCGAGCCCATCTGCCCCAGACCGATGACTGTGACCGTTTCGCGGCTCATATGTGTTAACTCCCCATTTTTAGCGGTTCCTTGTGCAAGATCCACGTTCGCAGGGGAGGGAAACGGCCGACAGTGGCAGGACTGCCCACCTCCGCAAAATTCCTGCCGTACGCTCCTCCGCATGGGTCCAGGAACCGTCGCCGTGGCCGTTGTCACCGAGGACACGGGCCTGTCCCTGTGGGAGCTGTACGAGCTCTCCATCGCCTGCACGGTGTTCGGCATCCCGCACCCGGACCTCGCCGACCCCTGGTACGAGCTGAGGCTCTGCGGCACCGGCACGCCCTCGTCCGCCGCCGGTGCGCCCTCGTCCGGGACCGGCCTCCCCTCGGCGGGCCCCGCCTTCTCACTCCGTACGGATCATGGCCTCGACGCCCTCGTCGGCGCGGACACCGTGATCGTGCCCTCCGTGCCGGACGCCTGCGTCGAGGGCGGCAAGGACGTGCCGGCCGAGCTCGTCGACGCCCTGCGCGCGGCCGCCTGCTCGGGTGCCCGCATGGTCTCCCTGTGCACCGGCGCCTTCGCGCTCGCCGCGGCCGGACTCCTCGACGGCCGCCGCGCCACCGCCCACTGGGGGCACACCCGTGAACTCGCGGCCCGCCACCCCGAGGTGATCGTCGACGACTCCGTGCTCTACACCGACGAGGGGAACGTCCTGACCAGCGCGGGCGCCACCGCCGCCCTCGACCTCTGTCTGCATCTGGTCCGCCAGGATCTCGGCGCCCAGGTCGCCAACCAGCTGGCCCGCAGGCTCGTCGTCCCCGCGCATCGCACCGGCGGACAGGCCCAGTTCATCGAGCTGCCCGTGCCCGCGGCCGACGACGACAGCCTGGGGCCCGTGCTCCAGTGGGCGACCGAGCAGCTGCACCGGCCACTGACCGTCGATGACATGGCACGCCGGGCCCGGATGAGCCCGCGCACCTTCTTCCGCCGGCTGCAGGCCGCGACCGGCACCACACCGCTCCAGTGGCTGCTGAACCAGCGTCTGGCACGCGCGCAGTCGCTGCTGGAGACCACCGAGCTGCCCGTGGAACAGATCGGGGAACGCAGCGGGCTGGGCAGCGCGGCCAATCTGCGCCGCCACTTCACCCGTACGCTCGGGGTCTCCCCCGCCCACTACCGGCAGGCGTTCAAGCCTTCGGAGCCACCTGGGTAAGACCGGCTGGACACGGCTGCGCTCCGCTCACCGGCTCCCTGCCGACGGGGCGCCCTATTGCGTCAGGCAGCGGCGACCAGATCGCGCGCCCGCTCGCTGAAATCAGCGACGAGTCGGTGATCTCCGAACGGCTGCATCCGCCGTTGCAGGTCCTGCACGGCCTCGACGCACCGCGAACTCTTCACCTGCCGAGACAGAGAGAGCGTGCGGAGACCGGCGGCGGCATCCCGTACCAGAACTTCGACGTGAGGTCCGGAGCGGCGGTCTTGATGATGTCGTGAATCCGCTCGGCAAGGACCCGGTCCGCTTCCGGCATCTCGGCGATCTTCGCGAGCACGTCCCGCTCCGCTGCCGCCTCCTTCTCCGCCCGGGACGAACCGCGCCGCACCGCCGCCTTCTTCTGTTCCTGCGCGTGCTCCTTCATCGCGGTCCGCTCCTCAGCGGAAAAGCCCTTGTACTGCTCAGAGGTCGTGTCGGAGTTCCCGGCGGACGACTGCATGCATGGCAGGTTTCCTTCGTACGGGGATGAGGCGGTTCGGGGCGGGAGTGCGGGGCATGGGTCAGGACAGGGGAGACGGCGTGGACGGCGCCGGGGCGAGCACCCCGGCAGCCTCCCAGACGAATCCGTCCAGATCGGCGAAGGGGCCGACGGTGTTGCCGAGGACGACGCGGTGCGAGCCGGTGCCGTCGGCAGGGACGCCGAGGTCCTTGGCCAGCCCGCCGCGCTTGTACAGCGCCAGCTTGATGGAGCCGGACTCGTCGGAGGTGAACTCGGCGTACTTGCCGCCGAAGCTCCTGGCCACGGTCAGGCCGCGGCCGACGTAGAACTGCTTGCTGGCCTTCACGTCCTCGACGCCTAGCAGGAGCACGATCTCGTCGATCTCACGAGTGGCCGGGCCGGTGTCCTTCTTCGCCGAGGTGGCGATCTTCCAGATCGTCCCGTCCGGGGCCTGGACGACGCCGCCGTAGCCCCACAGTGACTTCGCGGCGGGCTTCAGCACCGTGGCGCCGGCGTCCAGGGCGGCGCCGACGAAGCTGTCGACGGTGGCCGGCTGCGACACTGTGAGCGCCAGGGTGAAACCACGGAATCCGGTCGAGTGCGCCTCGGACGTCCGCAGGCGGATGTACGTGTCCACTCCGAAGGCGCTGTAGAAGCGGCGGGCGGCCTCGGGGTCGGCCACCTCCAGGGTGACGGATGCGAGGGACGTGTTGGATGCGGTGATTGCCATGGCCATCACGCTAGGGGCTGCTCGGTGGCCGTGACTTCTCGATTCCTGACGGGTCTTGTCACTTGCTTCGCCACACACGCCGGCATTCCCTCCACCCTGATCGCCGACGACCCCGCATCGCGGGCCGTACCTGCAGCATCGGCACGGTCGGCCGCCGCATCCGCAGCCTGGCGCCGGAAGACCCCTGGTGACATTCCGACGAGCTCCGTGAAGCGGGTGGTGAACGTGCCGAGCGACGCGCAGCCGACCGCGAAGCAGACCTCGGTGACGCTGAGGTCGCCTCGCCGCAACAGCGCCGTCGCGCGCTCGATGCGACGCGTCATCAGGTACGCGTACGGCGACTCACTGTAGGCGGCCCTGAATTGACGGCTGAGGTGCCCGGCGGACATGTTCACACCGCGGGCGAGCGCCTCCACGTTCAGCGGTTGCGCGTACTCCCTGTCGATCCGGTCGCGGACGCGGCGCAGCCGCGCAAGATCAGCCAGGCGCTGCGCCTGGACACGGGCACGCCGCCACTCGGGCTGACACATGAGAACCCTCCCCTTTTCTCATCTTCCATCAACGTCGACGAGCGCCTGGGGTACCCGCCGAGGCGGTTACCCCAGGCGCTCGGTGATGATGACCAGCCCTGGTGGGCGGCTGGCGCAGCAGGAACCTCTGTACGGATGTGACGCCGCGTCTTCTGCAGGTGGTCACGCAGTCGGCCCCGGACGGCCGCACCGATACTCGTCAGGATCAGCAAAGCTCCTGGATGCGGACCAGGTTGCCCGCAGGATCGCGGAACGCGCAGTCGCGAATGCCGTACGGCTGCTCGGTCGGCTCCTGGACGACCTCGGTATCACCGGCCTGCGCCTTCTCGAAAGTTGCATCGAGGTCCGGGGTGGCCAGCAGTATCCAGCCGTAGGTGCCCTTGGCCATCATCTCCGCGATGGTGCGGCGCTCGTCTTCGGTGACTCCCGGGTCGGCAGCCGGCGGTGCCAGAAGAATCGACGTGTCAGGCTGACCTGCCGGGCCGACCGTGATCCACCGCATCTTGCCCTGCCCGACATCGCTTCGGACCTCGAAGCCGAGGACGTCGCGGTAGAAGGCGAGCGACGCATCCGGGTCATCGTGCGGGAGGGAACTCGTGTGAATGGTGATGTCCATGGCGGGCAGGTTAGAGGCGGTTCCGCGAACCGCGCATCTCGGTTCCTGATCAATTCCAACACACCCACATGTTCAGGGACTTGCCCCGTGGCGTGCACACGCGCCCCACGCTTGCGCCCGACGCCCCGTCAGCCGTCCGCCAGGGCCTACGGAGGGTCAGCGCCGGCCTTTCGTTCCGATGCATCCCCCCAGGCTCACATCACGGGCAACGTCCGGGTGTCAGCAAGCAATCGAATGACGACAGGCACCGCGGGCGTCCAATGAACCCAGACATTTCGGGGTGCCGGGGCGGTTCGAATCCAATCAGATCCGATGGTGATTGATGACAGGGTTTGACGACAGATAGGGTCCACTTCTCCGCGCGGAAGGGCCCCGATGGCAAACCTGATCTACAAGCGGGTCTCGACCGACCAGCAGTCGACCGCCCGGCAGAACCTGGTCCTGGACGAGGCCGGGATCGAGGACCCGATCCCGTTCGAGGAGGAGTCCGGTACCTCCAGCCGCCTCCACCCGCTTCAGCGCCCGAAGTTCGGCGAGCTGCTGGCCTACGCGCGGCCGGGCGACACCGTGCACATGGGCATGGCCCACCCGCGGTGCGGCATGGATCGACCCCGCCGTGCTCATCCTGCGACTCATGGAAGCCGGCCACACCGCGGAAGCTGCGGACTCATGGGCACGCGAACAGTTCCCGTCATGGGCAGCAGCCCCGCACGCATCCGTCGCTGCGTTCAACGAGGCGAACGCCCGCACCTGGGACGAGATCGCCCGGAACGACCCGCAGGACTGGAAGAAGCACATGGGCCGACTCGCGCATGACTGGGTGACCTACTGGCGCACGCGAGCCTCGTAGCCCCGCCCGCCACCGCCCGTCGGTGCCCCATAGCCGACGGGCGGAGTCATGCCTACGGCGCGAAAGGACTCGCGCCGTAGGCTGTAGCACCGCAGTTCAGCGGATGTTCCGCGATCCCGGTTGAATGATCACGAACGCGGGGCCACCTTCGAGAGGCCGTTGATGATGCGGTCCATCGCGTCGCCGCCCGTCGGGTCGGTGAGGTTGGCCAGCATCTTCAGCGTGAACTTCATCAGCAGCGGGTGGGTCAGACCGCGCTGCGTCGCGATCTTCATGACCTTCGGGTTGCCGATGAGCTTCACAAAGGCGCGGCCGAGCGTGTAGTAACCGCCGTACGTGTCCTTGAGGACCTTCGGGTAGCGGTGCAGCGCCAGCTCCCGCTGCGCCGGTGTCTGCCGGGCGTTCGCCTGCACGATCACGTCGGCGGCGATCTGGCCGGACTCCATGGCGTACGCGATGCCCTCGCCGTTGAACGGGTTGACCAGCCCGCCCGCGTCGCCGACCAGCAGCAGGCCCTTGGTGTAGTGCGGCTGACGGTTGAAGGCCATCGGGAGCGCGGCGCCGCGGATCGGCATCGTCATGTTCTCCTCGGTGTAGCCCCAGTCCTCGGGCATCGAGGCGCACCAGGCCTTCAGCACCTCGCGCCAGTCCAGCTCCTTGAAGGAGGCGGAGGTGTTCAGTACGCCGAGGCCGACGTTGGAGGTGCCGTCGCCCATGCCGAAGATCCAGCCGTAGCCGGGCAGGAGGCGGTCCTCGCCGGGGCCGCGGCGGTCCCACAGCTCCAGCCAGGACTCCAGGTAGTCATCGTCGTGGCGGGGCGAGGTGAAGTACGTCCGTACGGCCACACCCATCGGACGGTCCTCGCGCCGGTGCAGCCCCATGGCGAGGGAGATCCGGCTGGAGTTGCCGTCGGCGGCGACAACGAGCGGCGCGTGGAAGGTGACCGGGGTCTTCTCCTCGCCCACCTTGGCGTTGACGCCGGTGATACGGCCCGTACGGTCGTCGATGATCGGAGCGCCGACATTGCACCGCTCGTACAGCCGCGCGCCCGCCTTCTGCGCCTGCCGTGCCAGCTGCTCGTCGAAGTCGTCACGCTTGCGGACCAGTCCGTAGTCCGGGTACGAGGCGAGATCCGGCCAGTCGAGCTGGAGCCGCACCCCGCCGCCGATGATCCGCAGGCCCTTGTTGCGCAGCCAGCCGGCTTCCTCGGAGATGTCGATGCCCATCGCGACCAGCTGCTTGGTGGCGCGGGGCGTGAGGCCGTCGCCGCACACCTTCTCGCGCGGGAAGGCGGTCTTCTCCAGGAGCAGGACGTCCAGTCCGGCCTTGGCGAGGTAGTACGCGGTCGTGGAGCCGGCCGGGCCTGCCCCGACGACGATCACATCGGCGGTGTGTTCGGAGAGGGGCTCGGTCACGGCGGGTTCTCCCGAAGACTCGATATTGCGTACCGAAGGGCACAGGACATGTGCAGTCTATGGGGGCGTACTGATCCACAAACTGAAGGGCTCCCCCCATGAGCAGGCCGCTCCCCGTCATCCAGCTGCGCGTACCCACGGACGAGGACGCGTTCGCCTGGCACCGGGTCTTCGACGACCCGGACGTCATGGAATTCCACGGCGGGGCATCGGCGGAGCTTTCGGTCTACGAGGAGCTGACCGCCCGGCAGCGCATGCATGATGCCGAGCGCGGCTTCTGCCTGTGGACCATGCTCGACGAGGACGGCGAGGTCATCGGCTTCACCGGCGCGCAGCCCTGGCCGCACGAGAGCTTCGGACCGGTCGGCGAGATCGAGATCGGCTGGCGGCTGGCGCGGGGCGCGTGGGGCAAGGGGTACGCGACCACCGCCGCCCGCACCACGCTGGAGCGGGTACGGGCGGCGGGGGTGGAGCGGGTGGTGGCGATGGTGAACGCCCGCAACGAGCGCTCGATCGCCGTGACCCGGCGACTGGGCATGGAGCTCACCGAGACCTTCACGACGCCGGAGTCCACGCAGGAGGGGTACTGCTTCCGCCTGGACTTCAGCCGGTCCTGAAGGTCTTGACGGCCGTGGAGAACACCACGTCCTTCTCCGGGTCCCAGAGGTCGGCGCGGCCTGCGGCGAGGATCGCGTACTCCGTGCCGTCGGCGGCGACGAACGCCTGGTCGATGACGTGCCGCACCCGCCCGCCCTCGTCGGGCTCGGGGATGTGCGTGAACTCCCAGAGCGCGCCCGGCCGTCCCTGGAAGGTGTTCTGGACCAGTTGCCGGCGCTGGTAGTCGGCCTCGGTGTTCGCCAGGTGCTTCTTCTCCAGGCCGACGAAGTTGTCGTACGAGGACATCGGCGTGCTCTTGATGACGCCGATCTGGAGGTACGAGCCGCCGGTCGGGGCCTCGTAGAAGATCTGGCTGCCCGCCTGCCGGCGGTTCCAGCCGTCCATCACGCCGACACTGAACCCGGCGGGGTCCTGCTTCAGCACAAAGCCCGCGGGGAGCGTGGCATCGCCCGTCGGGGTCGAGGAAGGGGCGGCGGACGGGGTCGAGGAGGGGCTGGACGACGCGCCGGAGGGTGACGGCGACGGCTGCGGGTCCTGCGAGTCCTGGGGGGCCTGCTCGGGGACGTCGGACTGCGCGGCGGCGGGCGGTTTGTTCGACGACTCGTCGGACGTCTTCTTGTCCTTCTGCAGCATCAGCACCCCGGCCGTGGCGCCGCCACCGATCACAAACGCGGCGGTGAGGGTGGCCGTCCACACGACGACCTTGCGCTTGCGGTCGGCGGCAGCGGGGTCGGCCGCGGCGGCCGGTGCGGCGGCGAGCTGCACCGCGTACGGGTCGTGAGCGGCGGGGACTTGGGGCTGCGGGACGTACGGCGCGGGGACGGGGGCGGGGACGGGGGCGGCCGGTGCGGGGGCAGGACCCGACTCCGCCACGTACGGCGCGGCCGGGGCTGCATACCCCACCGGTCCCGCTGGTCCCACCGATCCCACCGGTCCGTACGCCGGCGGTGCCGGGACCGCCGCCTGCCGACCGGACATCCGCAGCACGTACGGGCCCAGGAACGTCGCCGCCCCCACCCACAGCAGTCCGAACAGCACCGCGTCCGGGACGCTCGGCGCGAGCTCCGAGGTGCCGCGGCCGCCCCAGGCCTCGGCGCCGCCCGCGAACTCGCCGGAGATCCCGCTGACGGCCGTGAGCAGCAGGATCAGACCCAGCGCGAAGGCCGCGGCCAGCAGTTGTTCACGGCGGTCGGCAGAGCGGCGGGCCGCCCAGACGCCGAGGGTGAGCGCGCAGACCACACCGAGGGCCAGCGCCGCGGCCACCGCGCCACCGCCCCACTCGTCGCTGATCTCGCCGAGCCCGAAACTGCCGCGCTCCGCGCCGGAGCCGATCATGCTCATCCGGCCCTGGACGGCGAACTCCACCGGCACGCCCCAGCTCAGCCCGAGCACCGCGAACCCGATGTTGGGCAGGACCGGCAGGGCCATCAGCAGCCCCGTTCCGTCCACGTCGTCCATGTTGGCGAACACGATGAAGCCGACCACGGAGCAGAGCGCCACCACCACACCGAGCGCACGCACCGCCGTTCCCAGGGCGCGCACCGCCGACCGGGCGGCCGGACGCTGCGCCAGCCAGGCGGCGAGGTCGTCGCGCTGGAGCACACCGGCGGTCACCACGAGCGAGATCGCCAGGGCGCCGAGCGCCGCGAGCAGCGGGGACGAGGAGATCTCCAGGCCCTCGATCTCGGGCTGGGCGAACAGGCCGAGGACCAGCACCACGCCCGTGACGAGCAGCGAGATCCGTACGGCGGCGTCCACTCCCGCACCCCGCGTGCGCAGCATCCGCGCACCCAGGTAGAGCGCGACGACGAACAGCACCGTCACCGTCAGCGGCACGAGGGAGAGCGAGGCGGCACCCTGCGCCACCGCGTCCGTGCCCGAGTCGGAGTAGCCCGAGCCCGAACCGGAGCCTGAACCCGACCCCGAAGTGCCGGGGAAGCCGCTGCCGCTGCCGTCGCCGTACAGCCCGCCCGAGGAGCCCGAGCCGTATCCGGAACCAGAACCAGAACCTGAACCCGAGTCGGACGGGAACTGCGCGGGACCGTCCGCCGCCTTCACCTCGAAGCCGCCGCCGAACCCCTGGAGCAGCATCGCGAGCGCGATCCGCAGCCGGTCGCTCCACCCGACGACGACCTCGTCGTCCTGGCCGTACGAGGGGATGGCGAGCGCGGCCGCGAGGACGAGCAGCAGTCCGGCCGGCCAGACGGCGGCCTTGGCCGAAGTCAACCAGTCGCCACGGAACGCCCGGCCGAAAAACACCCCGACGGCCGAGGGCTGAGCGGGCACGGGGACGTACCCAGGGGGTGGCGGAGGAGGCGGCGAGGCGAGCGGGGCACCTGCGGGAACCGCCGGAACCGCCGGAACCGCGGGAACCGCCGGAACCGCGGGAACCGCGGGAACCGCCGCTGCCGGAGGCGCAGTTGGCGCGGGGACCTGCTCGCGCCCGCATTTCATGCAGAAGCGAGCCTCATCCGGGGATGGGTTTCCGCAGTGCGGGCAGTACGACGGCATGGGGAGCACTCCGAGGTGACAAGGCGGGGACGGGGAGATGGTTGCCGTAACAACGGACACATCTTCCCCGCCCGCCGGTTCCCGTCAACTCGCGGCCCCCGCCCGGCCCTTCGGGAACGGCCCCCCCTAGAACACCGAGAGCCCGGTCAGCGTCGTGAAACGGTCCAGCGCCGCGACGCCCGCCACCGAGTTGCCGCGCTGGTCCAGCCCCGGGCTCCAGACGCACAGCGTGCAGCGCCCCGGCACCACCGCGACGATCCCGCCGCCCACACCGCTCTTGCCCGGCAGTCCGACCCGGTAGGCGAAGTCGCCGGCCGCGTCGTACGTACCGCAGGTGAGCATCACGGCATTGATCTGCTTGGCCTCGCTGCGGGTCAGCAGCCGGGAGTCGTCGGCGCGCAGCCCGTGGCGGGCCAGGAAGCGGGCCGCCAGCGCCAGGTCGGCACAGCTCATCTCGATCGCGCACTGCCAGAAGTAGTGGTCGAGGAGGGTGGGGACCGGGTTGGTGATATTGCCGTACGAGGCCATGAAGTGGGCCAGGGCGGCGTTGCGGTTGCCGTAGGCGGACTCGGACTCGGCGACCTCGGGGTCGAAGGCCAGCTCCGGGTTTCCGCTCTCCTGCCGCAGGAATTCCAGGAGTTCGCTGCTCGCGTCGCCGGTCAGGGTCTGCAGACGGTCGGTGACGACGAGCGCGCCCGCGTTGATGAAGGGATTGCGCGGAATCCCGTTCTCGTACTCCAGCTGCACCAGCGAGTTGAAGGGGTTGCCGGAGGGCTCACGGCCGACGTGCTCCCAGAGGCTGTCGCCGCCCTGGGCGAGAGCCAGCGCGAGCGTGAAGACCTTGGTGATCGACTGGGTGGAGAAGGGGCGCTGCCAGTCCCCGACTCCGTACACCTTGCCGTCGAGGTCGGCGATGGCCATGCCGAAGAGGTGCGGGTCGACGGAGGCGAGCGCCGGGATGTACTCGGCGGGGCGGCCGTTGCCGATCCGCGGCGCGATGTCCTCCGCGATCCGTTCCAGGACCGCCTGGTAGTCCATGGAGGCCTACCGGGGCTTGGTGCCGCGGTGCAGCGCGACGATTCCGCCGGACAGGTTGCGCCAGGCGACCTTGGACCAGCCCGCCTGCTGGAGCAGGGAGGCGAGTGCCGGCTGGTCGGGCCAGGAGCGGATCGACTCGGCGAGATAGACGTACGCGTCGGGGTTGGAGGAGACCGCCCGCGCCACGGGAGGCAGCGCGCGCATCAGGTACTCGGTGTAGACGGTCCGGAACGGCGCCCAGGTCGGCTGCGAGAACTCGCAGATCACGACCCGCCCGCCCGGCTTGGTCACCCGGTACAGCTCGCGCAGCGCCGCGCTCGTGTCCTGGACGTTGCGCAGCCCGAAGGAGATCGTCACGGCGTCGAAGACATCGTCGCGGAACGGCAGCTTCGTCGCGTCGCCGGCGGTGAGCGGCAGCCACGGCCGGTGCTTCTTGCCCTCGCGCAGCATGCCGAGCGAGAAGTCGCAGGGGACGACGTACGCGCCGGTGGTGGTGAACGGCACCGAGGAGGTGCCGGTGCCGGCGGCCAGGTCGAGCACCTTCTGGGCCGGGCGGGCGTCCACCGCCTTCGCGACCTCCTTGCGCCATCGCCGGTCCTGGCCGAGCGAGAGCACGTCGTTGGTGAGGTCGTAGTTCGCCGCCACGTCGTCGAACATCGAGGCGACTTCGTGCGGCTGCTTGTCCAGGGATGCTCGGGTCACGATCCCATTGTGCCGGTCGGGCTCGTTCGGGCTCGGTCGGGGTTCGCGCAGGGCGGCCGGGTCGGGCCGGGCGGGAAGGGGAGTCCGGTGCCGACCGGCCGCGGTGCACAGGGCGCCCGTCGCACCGGCGGGGCGTCCTACGCGCGCCGGTACACCAGCCGGCCGCCGAGCACCGTCGCCACACAGCTGCCCGCGCCGTGCAGCCGCAGCGTCCGCGCCGGGACGTCGTCGACCGGGACGTCGAAGACCGCGAAGTCGGCGGGCCCGCCGACCGTGAGGAGCCCGTCGAGCAGGGCGTTCAGCGGGAAACCCGTGAACGGGTCCAGCGAGAGCGTCTCCCGCTCGGCGCCGCCTCTCGGTTCCCGTATGTGCAGACCCGACCGGGTGACCGCGGTCCGCACCGCGGGCCGGGTGAACGGGCCGCAGACCGCGGTCACGCCGTGCCTCAGCATCCGCTGCAGCCCGCGCCGCGCGCTCGCGCCCCACCGGGCGTCGTCCAGCTCCAGCACCGCCAGTGCCTCGCCGGTGAGCGGCTCGGTGCCGAGCTCGTCCGCCTCGCGCGGGTCCGGGTGGTATGCCGTCTCCAGCAGCGCGGCGGCCTGCGGGTGCCGCAGTCCGGGGGTCAGCAGCCCGGGCCAGCGCCGCACGCGCGCCCGGGGGCGGGCGGCTGCCATCTCCTCGTACGTACCCATCGCGATGATCAGCCCGGCGTCCACGGCGACGGCGTGAACCCTCGGACTGCCGCCCACGAAGGCGTCATCCGCGACGTGAATGGTCTGCAACTCGACCCCGAACCGCGCTAGTTGGAGGCGAGCAGCTTCAGCTCGGGGTGGGCCGTACCGCCCTCGATGGCCGTGGAGGAGAAGTGCGAGACGACGCGCTCGTCGACCGGGTCGTCGGCCGGGTCGTCGTGCACGAGGATGTGCTCGTACGTCGTCGTCCGCTGCGCCGGGACGCGGCCCGACTTGCGGATCAGATCGATGATCTCCATACGGTTCGAGCGGTGCTTCGCGCCGGCCGAGGAGACGACGTTCTCCTCGAGCATGATCGAACCGAGGTCGTCGGCGCCGTAGTGCAGCGACAGCTGGCCGACCTCCTTGCCCACGGTGAGCCAGGAGCCCTGGATGTGCACGATGTTGTCCATGAAGAGCCGGGCGACCGCGATCATCCGCAGGTACTCGAAGATCGTCGCCTGCGTACGGCCCTTGAGGTGGTTGTTCTCGGGCTGGTAGGTGTACGGGATGAAGGCGCGGAAGCCGCCCGTGCGGTCCTGCACGTCGCGGATCATCCGCAGGTGCTCGATGCGCTCGGCGTTGGTCTCGCCGGTGCCCATGAGCATCGTGGAGGTCGACTCGACGCCCAGCCGGTGCGCGGCCTCCATGATCTCCAGCCAGCGCTCACCCGACTCCTTGAGCGGCGCGATGGCCTTGCGGGGCCGCTCGGGCAGCAGCTCGGCACCGGCACCGGCGAAGGAGTCGAGACCGGCGGCGTGAATGCGCTGGATCGCCTCCTCGACGGAGACCTTGGAGATCCGGGCCATGTGCTCGACCTCGGACGCGCCCAGCGAGTGGATCACCAGCTGCGGGTAGGCCTGCTTGATGGCGGAGAAGTGCTTCTCGTAGTACTCGACGCCGTAGTCCGGGTGGTGCCCGCCCTGGAACATGATCTGCGTGCCACCGAGCTCGACGGTCTCGGCGCAGCGCCGCAGGATGTCGTCCAGGTCACGCGTCCAGCCCTTGGCGGTGTCCTTGGGCGCGGCGTAGAAGGCGCAGAACTTGCATGCGGTGACGCACACATTGGTGTAGTTGATGTTGCGCTCGATGATGTACGTCGCGATGTGCTCCGTACCGGCGTACCGACGCTTGCGTACGGCGTCGGCCGCCTCGCCCAGCGCGTGCAGCGGCGCGGAACGGTAGAGGTCGAGCGCCTCCTCGGGGGTGATCCGCCCACCTGCGGCAGCACGGTCGAGAACAGACTGGAGGTCGGTCTTCTCGGTCACCGGGGCGTCCCTTTCGGCGGGGTTGTGGACGGACCGATCCAGCGTACGCCAGGGCCTTGCTGACCTCGGCCCCGGTGCTCCGCGAAGCCTCGTGAGGCGCGGGCAGCAGGGCGCTCAGACTGCCGGGAGGGAGTAGATCTCGCCCCCGTGTGTCGCCAGCAGCCGCTTCCCGGAGGCGGCGATGTGCCACTGCTCCAGGTTCCCGGTGTTGTCGTTGAACGTCCAGCGGGACTTGCCCGTCCTGAGGTCCAGGGCGAAGACCCCGCCCGCGTCGTCGTACGAGGCTCCGTAGAGGGTGTCGCCGACGCGTACGAACTCCGTCGGGGCCCTTCGCGCGCCCGGCTCCTCGCAGAGCCAGATCTTCTTGCCCTGCTTGAGGTCGACGGCCCAGACGCCCTGGTCGTAGTCCGCTGCGTACAGGACACCGTCGACGACCATGGGTTCCTTGAAGCCACGGCGGCCACGGGGCGAGAGGGTCCAACTGGGCCTGCCGGTTTCCACGTCCACGGCGCGCAGCGTCTCACCGGGGACGAGGACGAGCCCGGCGTGAACCTCGGGGGTCCACGCCAGGTCGTCGCCGATCTTCTGACTCCAGAGCTGCTTGCCCTTGGCGGTGTCGCGCACCGTGAGGTTGAAGTTCGAGTCGGTGTAGACGAAACGATTCCCGGCCACGGTGCCCACGACGTCGTAGTCGTCGGTGCCTGCGTCGCGCTGCTCCTGCCATGCCACCTTGCCCGTACGGTGGTCGATGGCCGCGACGGCGGTGAGCCTGTCCCGGATCTTTCCGTCATTGACGGATGCGACGACGTAAATCCTTGCGTCGTCGACAGCGATGGTCCTCTCGACGGTCAGGTCTTCGCTCAGGCGACTGCGCCAGGCCTCTTTCCCCGTCTTCACGTCGAGGCCGATGACGGTGCCGTCGTGCTCCGTGCTGACGAGGAAGAGCTTGCCCGCGGCGAACAGGAGCGGCGAACCGGCTGGAGCGACACCCTTGCGGGTCCAGCGCGGACGTCCTGTCTTCACGTCGTACGCCACCAGTGGATCGCCGCTGATCACCAGCATGTTGTTGTGGACCAGCAGGCGTTGGTCCACGCTGACGGTGTCGACCGACACCGACTTGTGCCACAGCACCTGGGGCGCCGTCCCGGGAGGCGGGGTCGGGAAGCTTTCCGTGCCGGCCGCGCCCCCTCGGCTCGAATTGCCCGGCTTTCCCTTGCTGTTCGGTGACTTCTTTCCGTCGCGGGTGAGCATCCAGGCCGCTCCTGTGCCCGCGACGGCCACGCCGGCCACGCCGCCGGCCGCCAGACCCAGGAAACGGCGGCGGGACGGCGCCGGGGCTGCGCCGAGCCGGGCCGTGCCAGGCAGGGGCATGCCCGGCGTCGGGGTGTCCAGGGCTGTCGGGGGTGGGCCGAAGCCCTGGGCGGGCATCGGGGTGCTGCCGTGTGCCGGGGTCTCCAGGTCGAGGATGCTCGACGCGTGCGTGGCGATCGTCGAGGCGACCGCGGACGGCAGCCAGTCGGACAGGAGTTGGCCGGTGCCCGCGGGCGCCAGAGCCTGCAGGACCTCCGCCGGTGTGGGCCGCGCGGCCGGGTCCTTGGCGAGGCAGGCCCGTATCAGGCCTGTCAGCCCCCGCGGGGTTCCGTTGAGGTCGGGCTCCTCGTGCACGACCTGGTAGAGCATCGCGGCCGGGGCGGCCTCGCCGAAGACATTGCGTCCGGTGGCCGCGAAGGCCAGTACCGCGCCGAGCGAGAAGACATCGCCCGCGGTACCGACGTCCCGGCCCAGTGCCTGCTCGGGCGGCATGTAGCCCGGCGAACCGACGACGACTCCCGTCTGGGTCATCCGGTTTCCGTCGACCGCACGCGCGATGCCGAAGTCGATGACGCGCGGGCCGTCCGCCGCCAGCAGCACATTGGAGGGCTTGAGGTCGCGGTGAATCAGCCCGGCCGCGTGGATCTCCTGGAGCGCCGCGGCCAGGCCCGCGCCGAGCGCGCGCACGGTGCGTTCCGGCAGCGCCCCGTGGGAGGCCACCACATCGGTCAGGTCGGGGCCAAGGACGTACGCGGTGGCGAGCCAGGGAATCGCCGCGTCGGGGGCGGAGTCGACCACGGGCGCGGTGTAGCGGCCGGATACGGCCCTGGCGATGTCGACCTCGTGCCGGAACCGCTGCCGAAAGCCCTCGTCCGCCGCGAGATCGGGGCGGACCACCTTGACCGCCACCGTGCGGCCGCCGGGCGAACGTGCCAGATACACCCGGCCCATTCCGCCGGCGCCGAGCAGCCTCAGAAGTCGGTAACTCCCCAGCTCCTGCGGATCGTCCGGCCCCAGCAGCTCCATCGAAGTCTCCCCCATACGGTGTTTGCTCGCGTGTTTGCTGTGTGCACGCCACAGTAGATGTTCGTGCGGCAGGAAGGACGAACGGGTTGGGTGGGAGCCTGAGGCGCGCTGTCGCCCGCGGCGGCACGCCCAAGGCGGCAGCGGAGGTGAGACGCCTCTCCTTCCCCCTGCCGGATGGGGATTCGCCCTGGCGAAACCAAACGCCCCACAGATACGGTCAGTTCGTTCGGGACCGCCCTCGTCGCAACGGAAGTCGCCCAGTGAACCGCCGCTTTCTGCCCGTTGCTCCCGCATTCACTGCCTTCGCGGCGCCGGTCCTCACCGCACGGTCCGCTGTGGGGCGTTGGATACGCAGCGCCCTGGTTTCCGTCGGGGTGGCCCTGCTCATGACCGCCGCCCCCGCCGCGTACGCCCACGACCCCACCACCGCTACCAGCACCACTGCCGCTGCAACTACCGCTGCCGGCAAGGAGACCGTCGCCGGTGCCCGCTACCTGGCCGACCGTCTGCGCGAGAACCCCGTCTACGTCTCCGACCAGATGCCCCGTGAACTGCCGCGCTCAGCGGCACCCGGCATAGCAAGGACGGCGCAGCGCACGGGCGTGCCGACCTTTGTGCTCGCACTGCCCCGGGTCGACTACGAGCGCGACGCTCCCCTCCTGCAGGCAGTCCACGAACTCCTCGGCAGACCCGGCCTCTATGTCCTCCTCCACGACGACACGGTGTCCGAGGCGCAGGCCTACGGCGTCGACGTCCGGACACGGGACGCGCGGGACGCGGCGTTCGCCACCAGCTATGAGCTGCCGTCCGACGCGAGCGCCGAGGACGCCTTCCTGCGCTTCACCGAGATCCTCACCTCCGGCAAGGCCAAGGAGCGCTACGAAGCCGCCGAGGCCACGTACGGCATCGACAGCGACGTCGAGCCGGAGGCGATGAACACCACCTACGAGCAGCGGGAGAACCAGACGCTGACCGTCGGGATCGTCCTGGGCGCCGTACCGCTGCTGCTTCTTGTGCTCATCCCCTACGTACGGCACTGGCGCAGCACGCTCCCTGCCGCCGGCGACACCAGGACCCGCCGATGAGTACCCGACTGAGCACCCGCCGCTCCCGGCCCTCACGCTCCCGCCCCACCGCCGTCCCGGCGCCGAGCAGGGCACTCTCCGTCGTCGTTGCTGTGGTCGCCGCCACCCTTGCCGCCGTGCTGATCGTCCTGGGCGCGTCCTGGCTGTTCGGGGAGACCTCGGGTTCCTCCAGCACACCACCGACGGCACGCGACATGTCCGCGCGCGTCGAGCGTTCCGCCGCGGGGCTCGCGCGCTCGCCTCTCTACACGGACCCGGAGACCGAGCCCCTCACCGCGGCTGAGCATTCCGCGCTGCTCCGGCGCGTCGAAGGGCTGCGCGCGCCGCTGTACGTGGTCGCCGTACCGATGTCCTTCGCCGACGAGTCGGGCGGCGACCAGGCCCTGTTCGCCGAGTCGCTGCACCGTTCACTCGGCCGGGACGGCCTCTATGTGATCGCCGATGCCGTCCGGGGCGATATCGAGCTGTTCAACTACGGTGCCCGCCTGGACGACGGACACCTCTCCGCCGTCCCGGCATCGATCGCCGAGTCGGACGACCCGACGGAACTCGCCCTGGCGAAGCGACTCGACCGGCTGGTCTCGTACGTCTCCAAGACCCCGCCGGGGCCCGCAGGTTCACCCGCCGAGCCGGGCACGGCCGACGATCCTGCCGAAGAGGACGCCCTGCCGCCCCTCTTCTCCGAGAAGACTGTGCCCGGCGTACTGGCGGGGCTCCTCGGCGCGGCCGTACTGGCCGCTCTCAGCATTTCGGCACTCGTCTGGGGGCGCCTCTACCGGTACGGCGCGACACCGCCCGAGGGCCGCACCCGGCGCGTATCGCGCAGCACGCCCGCCGGGCCACCCACCCTGCGCGGAACGCTCTTCCGGCGTACCGCGTGCGGCGCGGCCTGCGTCATCGGCACCGTACTCGTCTCGCTGCCGGCCGCCTCGCCCGAATGGTTCGGGCTCTCCTCGTCGCCCCCGCTGTTCGAGGCGATCGCCGAACAGGACCGGGGTGTCGAGGCGTTCATCTTCGGCTGGCTGCTGGTCACGATCCCGGCCGCCGGTCTTCTCCAGACTCCGGTGGCCCGCTACCGGCGGGCAAGGGTCGGGGCCGGCTGGGCGCTCATTGCCGCGTACTGGCTCGTCGTACTCCTGTTGGCGCTCGCCGCCTGGAAGATCCAGGGCTTCTTCCCGGCCCACGGCGGCCGGGGCAAGAGCGGAGGGATCTTCGGAGCCGCGATCGCACTGACCCTCGGCTGGCCGACAGCGCTGATCTGCTCCGGAGGAGTGTTCCTGAAGGTCCGCGCGGGGGGCGCGTCCCTGTCCGACCAGGTACGCGGCCAGCTCACCACCGTACTAATGATCATGTTCGCCTTCATCGGGGGCTTCGCCGCCATGCTGCTCGGCGCCGGGCTCGTCCTCCCCCGGGACGGTGCGGCGATGATGTTCATCCCCGGCCTGGTCTGGGGCGGCTTCCTGGGCCTCGCGCTCGCGGTCCTGCTCGCCGCGCTGCTCCACTTCGGTCCCGACGGCACCGCCCGGCGCGCTGCCACCCTCCGCTCCGCGGCGAGCCTTGCCCGCTTCGGGGGCCTGTTGCTGGGTATCTCCCTCACCCTGGCGCAGCTGGGATGGATTCTTCCCTTCTGGGTGATGGCGATCCTCAGCTTCCCGGCCTTCTTCGGATCGCTTGTCTACGCCGCCAGGCACGAGCGCCTGCGCCACTGGCTGGACTTCACACTGCCCGAACTCTCCAAAGAGCCCCTCGAGTGAGCCGGCAGCCCCTCACGCAGCCGCGCCGGAATCAGCGCGCGGGGCGCCTGCGTCGTCCCGCGTAGAGGACCGACCCGCCCGTGACCAGGAACAGCCCCGCGCTGATCGTCAGCGTGAGACGGGTGGTGCCCTCCTGGTCGGGGCCGTCCGGCAGGCGCGGGTCCAGCAGGCCCAGCGGGTCCTTACGGAGTTCGATGGGCTGCAGCGCCCTGATGTGGCCGAAGCAGTTCTGCTGCTGCGACACCTCGTGCACCGTGTGGTTGCCCTCGATCTCGACGACCCGGCACTCCAGCAGGTCTTCCTTCTCCTCGATCCTGGCGACCATCGCGGGAACGGGCTCGCCGAGCGTCTTCATATAGAGCTCGTACAGTCCGGGCCCCACGAAGAGCATCAGCGCGAAGCCGCACACCGACGCGAGCACGGCCGCCCCGGCCCGGTGCCAGATGCCGCCGAGCAGCACGGCCGCCACCGCGACGGTCCCCAGACCGAGGACGACAGCCACCACGATCCCGTACGGAAACTGGGCCACCGCACCTGCCAGGGTGAGCAGCACAGGCACCAGGACCGCCCACTTCAAGGAGTTCCAGCCGGTCCTCGCCGGAGGGGGCGGAGCGGTCTGCTCAACGGCCGCCGGTGTGGACTCGCGTATATCCACGGTCAGTTGCCCGCCTTCTTCAAGGTCGCGTACGGGTTGCCCGCAGCCTCCTCCGCCGACTGGAAGCGCAGTGTGCCGTCCGCGGTGCGTGTGTACGTCACGGAAGCCGTGCCGCTCGTGCACAGATCCGCCGTCGAGGGACGGTCCGGGTCCGTACGCTCCTCGATGCGCAGCCGGGCCCCGGTGGCGGACACCAGCCTGCCCACCCCGTTGCACGTGAGCGGGCCGAGGACCGTGGAGGTGCGGACCACGTCATCGCCCCGCTCGCCCTCGCTGATGACCGCGGTGAACCGGCCGCCGGCCAGACCGCTGTCCTGGGTGATCCGGCCCTGCCAGGTACCGATGAAGCCCTTCGGTACCGACGTGACCGGCTCCGCCGAGGTCGAGGCCGTCGCGGCGGGCGGCTCCGCGGCGTCGCCGCTCTTGCGGCTGTCGGCGTCGCGCGGCCACAGGTCGAGGAGGACACCGCCGCCGACCGTCACAGCCGCGAGCGCGCCTGCCACGGTCAGCGCCACGGTGCAGCTCACCCGTCTGCCGCGACGGGCGTTGCCGCCCGTGTCGGCCGAGAAGGAGAAGCCACCCGACGGCGCGGGCTCCGGCGCAGGCGTACGCGGGCCGTGCAGCGCCGGTTCCACCGGCGGGCCGAACGTCCCGATCGCCGGGCTGCTGAAGGCCACCGGACCCGAGGCAGCCGGGTCCGCGTGCGCGGGCTCCAGGTCCAGCAGACTCACCGCCGACCGGCTGACCTGCTCGACCAGCGGGCCCGGCAGCCACCCCGTCCCGATCAGCGAGACCGCCCCACCCGGGGCCAGCCTGCCCGCGATCTCGCCGGGCGCAGGGCGGGCGTCCGGGCTCTTGGCCAGACAAGCGGCCACCAGCTCCCGCAAGTCGCCCTCCAAGGAGCCCAGCTCGGGCTCCTCGTGCACGACCTTGTAGAGCAGCGCGGCCGAGGAGTCACCCGGGAACGGCGCCTCACCCGTCGCCGCGTAGGCAAGGACCGCACCCAGCGAGAAGACATCCGCCGCGCCCGTGATGCTCCTGCCGAGGATCTGCTCGGGTGACATATAGCCGGGCGAGCCGACCGAGACACCGGTGGAGGTGAGCGAGGCGGTGCCTCCCCCAAACTCCGTCCGGGGGGACCCCCAGGCCCGGGCGATCCCGAAGTCGATCAGCCGCGGCCCGTCCAGCGTGAGCAGCACGTTGGACGGCTTCACATCCCGGTGCACCAGTTCCAGGCCGTGCACCGCGGCCAGCGCCTCCGCGAGTCCCGCGCCCAGCACCCGTACCGCAGAGGTGGGCAGCGGGCCGTGCTCGGCGACCGCCCGGGACAGCGAGGGACCGGCCACATAGCCGGTGGCCACCCAGGGCACCGGGGCCTCCGGGTCGGCGTCCAGCACCGGCGCCGTCCACTCCCCGCCGACCCGCCGCGCCGCCTGCACCTCACGCCGGAAGCGCGCCCGGAACTCCTCGTCGAGGGCGAAGTGCGGATGGACGACCTTGACCGCGACCGTACGGCCGCCTGCGCTGCGCCCGAGATAGACGCGGCCCATTCCGCCCGCTCCCAGCCTGCCGAGCAGCCGGTAGGCCCCGATGGTCTGCGGCTCGCCCGGATCCAGCGGCTGCATCTGCACTCCCCCGATTGCCACGGCCTGCCTCGCGTCGCCCGACTCGCCCTGCCCCGCCCTGCGTTGCGCCGAGCCGCAGTGCACCGCGTTGCGTTGCATCTGCTGCGCTTCAGCCTAGGGCCCGCCGTGTGCGGCATCACGACGATTCCCGCCGCCCCGCAGCCAACCGAACGGGATGTTCGACCATCTCCAAGGGCGTAAATCGCTCGTCTTGCCCGAAACCCCCTCTCCAGAACACCTCGGAGTCCGCCATGAAACGCCTGCCCAAGGCCCTGATAGCCGCCGTCGTCATCGGCTCTGTCACGCTCGTCGCCGGCTGCTCGGAAGAGGGGGAGCCGGTCTCCTTCGACGGTCCCAGCGCCAAGGTTCCCGCCCCCCAGCAGGTGGGCAACGGCGTACCGGCCACGGCTGCGCAGAAGGCGGCCGCCGAAGCGGCGGCGAAGTCCGTGATGCCGACCGGTCCGAAGTCCTCGTTCCTCACCGCGAACAGCCTCGACGACGGCACCAAGATCGGCGTCACGACGGTGGAGGGCAAGAAGTCCGGCTTCACCGGCAAGGTGTGGGTGTGGGCTCCGAAGCAGTACTTCGACCCGGCGTACGCGAACAGCGGTTTCCCCATACTGATCGCCCTGCCCGGCGGCATCGGCTACCCCAAGAACTACTGGATGGGCACCGACCTCAAGCTGCAGCGCAACATCACCAAGTGGTCGCAGGAGGGCAAGAGTCTGCCCTTCGTCGTGGTGATGCCGATACTCAACCCGGACGCCGACTACTACTACGACGGCAGTGACATCCCGGGCCGGCCGAGGATGGGCACGTGGATGACCGAGGACATCCCCGATTTCGTGAAGGCCAATTTCCGTACCTTCAAGTCTCGTGACGGCTGGGCCTTCATGGGCTCCTCCTCCGGCGGTTTCGTCGGTCTGAAGTCCGTGCTCCAGCGCCCGGACCAGTTCAAGGCCGTGATCGCCTCCGGCCCGGACATCGTGCCGGACTCACCGCTGTGGGCCGGCCACGAGAAGGAGAGGCAGGCCAACAACCCGGAGAAGCTGGCCGCGGCGCTCTCCACCAAGCCGGTCACCAAGGACAACGAGATCTATCTGGGCTTCCAGATCGGCACCAGGGAGTCCGGGCTGAACAAGGTGAAGTCGTTCATGAAGAAGTACGGCAAAGGCCCGGTCAAGACCCGTCTCCAGGTCATCCAGAACGGCCAGCACAACGCCAAGAGCTACGTCCGGGGCATGGGCGAAGGCACCATCAAGTGGATCAGCGACCACATGCAGGCGCCCATTCGCGTCGAGTAGGACCCCGCCAGGTCCCCGCGGCCGGCGTCAGACGACGCTCGCGCCGAGCAGCTCGACCGTCACATCCGCCGGGAACCCGGTCGTCGGTCCCGTCAGCCGAGCGAATTCCCGTACACCGGCGAGCTGCTCGGCCCCGAACCGGAAGTCGAGCGTCGTGAAGTAGCGCTCGAGCAGCTCCGCGTCGAAGGTCTCCCAGCGCGCCGCCTGCTCGGCAACCTTGGTGACCTCCTCCAGCGAGAGGTCCCGCGAGGCCAGGAAGGCCTCGTGCACCTTCTGTACGACGGCGGGCTCACGCGCCAGATAGTCCTTGCGCGCCGCCCATACGGCGAAGACGAAGGGCAGACCGGTCCACTCCTTCCACATCAGCCCCAGGTCGTGGACGTGGAGGCCGAGCTGGGGGGCGTCGTGGAGCGAGGCACGCAGCGCAGCGTCCCCGATGAGCACCGCCGCGTCCGCCTCCTGCATCATCAGGCCGAGGTCGGGCGGGCAGGTGTAGTAGTCGGGCGTCACCTTGTACCGCTCCAGGAGCAGCAGCTGCGCCAGCCGCACCGACGTACGCGAAGTGGATCCGAGCGCCACCCGCGCCCCGTCGAGCCGCTCCAGCGGTACCTGGGAGACGATCACGCAGGACATCACCGGTCCGTCGCAGCCCACCGCAAGGTCGGGGAAAGCAACAAGCTGATCGGCATTGCGCAGGAATTCAACGAGAGTGATTGGTGCGATGTCGAGTTCGCCGCGCACCAACTGCTCACTGAGCTTCTCCGGGGTGTCCTTCGTCAACTCGAGATCGAGGAGAGTTCCGGTCCGCGCCAGTCCCCAGTACAGAGGGAGACAGTTGAGGAACTGGATGTGGCCGACACGGGGCCGGCTGCGACGGTGGTCGGTTGCTGTGCTTTCTCCAAGACTGTCCACATCGCGAGGCTAGACCTGCGGCGCGCGGCTGCCGCCGCCGGGGGCGTCCGCGCCCCTTCCGAGCTGCGATTCGTCAGTAGAACAGGGCTTCGTCAAACGTCCGGGTGACGTGATCTTTCCCTCTACCGCTGCGCACACGCTGCGTGCTAGGCTCGACGCAAGTTGCAGTTTGGTTTCCCTTGCAGTACAGAGCCTGCGGAGCATGTAACCCGCAGGCTTTTGTAGTTTTCAGACTTCTTGCAGGTTCTGGAGCAGGGCAACCCTTTGGCCCAAGGAGGGCTTATGGCTACCGGAACCGTCAAGTGGTTCAACGCTGAAAAGGGCTTCGGCTTCATCGCCCAGGACGGCGGCGGCCCGGATGTCTTCGTCCACTACTCCGCGATCAACGCGACCGGCTTCCGCTCCCTCGAGGAGAACCAGGTCGTGACCTTCGACGTCACTCAGGGTCCGAAGGGCCCCCAGGCGGAGAACGTCGTCCCGGCCTAGTCAGCCCGGGTCGATGATCGCGTACGACTGAAGCAGTACCAAGGAGCCCCGTCCCGTACCTCGCGTACGGAACGGGGCTCCTGCCTTTGCGCCCCGCCGCCCCGCCGAACGCCCTGCCGCCCCGTCGAACGCCCTGCCTCCGCCGCCGGCAGCCCGAAGGGACCGGGGCTCCTCCTTCTACGATGGAAGGAGGAGACGGGAGGATCAGACCGTGACCGAACGCAAGCCCCCTGGTGTCAGTTTCGAGTCGTGGGTGGACAGGCAGATCCGGGAAGCGGCCGAACGCGGCGACTTCTCCTCGCTCGAGGGCTTCGGAAAGCCGCTGCCCGACGACACCGCCCCGTACGACGAACTGTGGTGGATCAAGGGCAAGATGCACCGCGAGGGCGTCTCCGTGCTGCCACCCGCGCTGGCCCTGCGCAAAGAGGCGGAGGACGCACGGGAAGCGGTCGACCGGGCCGCGACACAGGCCCAGGTGCGGCGCATTCTCACCGAGGTCAACGAGAAGATCGAGGCGGCGATCCGCCGCCCTCCGCCGGGCCCGCTGCTGGGGATCACGCCCTTCGACATCGAGGCTGTCGTACGCGAATGGCGGTCGGGCCGGGAGGGACGTACGGATCCGGCCTGACGAACTGGCCGGAAATCCACAGGCATGTCTTCCCGTGTCCGGGGCAGCAGAGGGACATCCCCCCACGGGACGGTATCCCCTCGCGTGCCCCTCCCCCCGGGCACGCGCGGCCCCGTCGCACCCTCCCCCCGGGTGCGACGGGGCCTCCTGTTCTCAGAGGCGCTGCTGCGGCAGGGCGGGGAGCTTCTCGTCGTACAGCCACATCGTGAACAGCCCGTCGAGCGGATGTGCCGAATGCCGCTGGGCGAGAGCGATGAACTCCTCGGTGGTCACGGTGGAATGCCGGTAGGTCGCCGTCCATTCCCGAAGCACCGCCACGAAGGCGGCATGCCCGATCACCGTGCGCAGGGCGTGCAGAGTCAGCGCGCCGCGCTGGTAGACCCGGTCGTCGAACAGCCGCCGCAGACCGGGATCGCCGATCCGCAGGTCCTGCGCCATCACCGACAGCCGGTCCCGGGACTTGGCCGCGAGAGCGGCCGCCGACGGCCCGCCGGACACCTCGGACCACAGCCACTCGGCGTACTTCGCGAAGCCCTCGTTGAGCCAGATGTGCCGCCAGTCGGCAACGGTCAGGCTGTTGCCGAACCACTGGTGGGCCAGCTCGTGCGCGACGAGCCGCTCACTGCCGCGCCGCCCGTCGACATGGTTGGCACCGAAGATCGACACGCCCTGCGCCTCGACGGGCACGTCCAGTTCCTCGTCGACCACCACGACCCCGTAGTCCTCGAAGGGGTAGGGGCCGAAGAGATCCGTGAAGGCGGTCATCATCTGCGGCTGCCGGGCGAAGTCGCGCCCGAAGCGGGTGAGCAGGTGCCGGGGCACGGCGGCCGGCTGGGGCACCGGCCCGGGGTGCTCCACGTCGACCAGGTCGTACAGACCGATCTGGACGGTCGCGAGATAGGCGGCCATCGGCGCCGGCTGCTCGTACACCCAGGTGGTGGTGGAGGCGCTGATCGTACGGGAGGTGAGAGTGCCGTTGGCGACCACCGTGTACGGAGAGGGAGTGGTCACCGCCATCCGGTAGACGGCCTTGTCGTCCGGCCGGTCGTTGCACGGGAACCAGGACCGGGCACCGCTCGGCTGGGAGGCCACCAGGGCACCCTCCTCCAGCTGTTCCCAGCCGAGGTCGCCCCAGTCCCGGGTGCGGACGGGGCGGGGGACGCCGGTGTAGCGCACCTCGACGGTGAAGGAACTGCCCGCCCTCAACCGCCGCGCCGGCCGTACCCGCAGTTTGTCGGCGCGGTGTGTGTAGCGGGCCGGGCGTACGCCGTCCACCAGGACGCGGCCGATACGGAACGGACCGAGGTCCAGGGCGACCTCGGTCAGCTCGCGTTCGGCGACCGCGCTGATCCTGGCGCGCGCGGTGAGCCGCCCGCTGTACGGACGGTAGTCCAGCTCCAGGTCGTACTCCGTGGTCCGGTAGCCGCTGTCGCCGAGCTGCGGCAGGTACGAATCCGTCACCCTTGTGGGTCCTCGCGTTCCTTGCTGATGTGCTTGTGCCTCACGGCTTCCATGCCTCGATCGGGTTGCCCAGCCAGCGGGTGCCCGCAGGCACGCTCTCCCCGCGCATCACCAGCGACGCCGGACCGACCGCGGCCCGGTCGCCGATCACCGCGCCGGGCAGCGCGATGCCGTGCGGACCGAGCGTCGCGCCCGCGCCGAGGACGACATTGTCCATGCGCATGATCCGGTCGTGGAAGAGGTGGGTCTGCACCACGCATCCGCGATTGACGCTCGCGCCGTCCCCAATGGTGACGAGGTCGGCCTCGGGCAGCCAGTACGTCTCGCACCAGGCACCGCGGCCGATCCGGGCGCCGAGACCGCGCAGCCACAGATTCGTCAGCGGGGTGCCGGTGGTAGCGCCGACCAGCCACGGCACGGCGAGTACCTCCACAAAGGTGTCCGCGAGCTCGTTGCGCCACACGAAGGAGGACCACAGCGGGTGCTCGACGGCCCGGAACCGGCCGACCAGCAGCCACTTCGCCGCGATCGCGACGGCGCAGGCCGTGACTCCTCCCGCAAGCAGCAAACCGCCGCCGCACAGCACCGCGAGGGCGATGCCGAGGCGGTCGGCCAGCAGCCCGAAGGCCGCGAGCGCGAGCACCGACAGGGCCACGCTGCACATGACCGGCACGATCCGGCAGACCTCGACGACCGCGCGCGCCCACTTCAGCCGCCTCGGCGGATCGAAGGTACGGCTCCGGTCGCCTTCCTCCGCCGCCCTGGGCAGCTTCATCGGCGGCATGCCGAGCCAGGAACTGCCCGCCTTCGCCCGCTTCGGGGTCGACGACAGCACGCCGACCAGGCCCCGCTTGGGCACGGAGCGGCCTGCGGCGGTCATCCCGGAGTTGCCGAGGAAGGCCCACTTGCCGACGCGCGCCTCGGCGATCCGCAGCCGGCCGCCGCCGAGCTCGTACGACGCGACCATCGTGTCGTCGGCCAGGAAGGCGCCGTCGCCGACCGTCGTCATCGCGGGCAGCGCCAGCACGGTCGACGCCTCGACGCCGCGGCCGACCTTCATACCGAGCGCCCGCAGCCACACGGGCGTGAACAGGCTCGCGTACAGCGGGAACAGGTACACCCGGGCCATGTCCATCAGCCGCTCGGTGGCCCACGCCTGCCAGGCGACCCGGCCGTGGACGGGGTAGTGGCCCTCGCGCAGGCCGATGCTGAGCGCGCGTACGCCGGCGAGGGTCAGCAGCGCGTACGCGACCACGGCGACGACCGTCGCGATCGGTACGGCGAGCAGGGCGGCCGTCAGCGCCTCACCGGTGCCGAGGCCGATACCAGTGCCGGTGCCGGTGCTGTCCGCAGGGGCGGAGCCGGTGCCGATGCCGCCACGCAGGAACAGGCCCATCACCAGCAGGCCGGGCAGCGCCGCGAGTGCGGGCAGCAGCCCGAGAACCAGCGAGGTGAGCGAGTAGACCGCCGTCCAGCGGCGCAGCCGCGGGGGGCGTCCTTCGGGGAGGCGGCGGTTGGCCTTCCCCTTGCGCACCGCGGGCACGCCCGCCCAGCGCTCGCCCGCGGGTACGGCTCCGGTGACACCCGCTCCCGGGGCGATCTCGGCCCGCTTGCCGATCCGCGCGCCGGGAAAGAGCGTGCTGCGGGCGCCGACGACGGCTCCCGCGCCGATCCGTACGGCACCGATGTGCAGCCGGTCGCCGTCGAGCCAGTGCCCGGACACATCCACCTCGGGCTCCACCGCGCAGCCCTTGCCGAGCCGGAGCATCCCGGTGACAGGTGGCAGCGTGTGCAGATCGACGTCCTCGCCGATGCGGACACCGAGCGCCCGTGCGTAGTACGTGAGCCAGGCACCGGCGAGCCCGGTCGCGCCGCTCATCTCGGCGAGGCGTTCCGCCGTCCACAGCCGGAGGTGGACGCCTCCGCCGCGGGAGTACGTGCCGGGCTCCAGTCCGCGCAGCAGCAGCCGCGCCCCGCCTGCCGCGATGACGATCCGCCCGGGCGGGCTGACGACCATCAGCCAGCCGAGCGCCACCCACCACCAGGACACGGCGGGCGCCCAGGGCAGCCCGATGACGTTGTTGACGGCGACTGCCGCCACGGCCCAGCGCAGCCCGGCGACACCGAACAGCGGTACCATGAGCAGCATCTGCGCGATTCCGGTCCTGCGCGGCACCGGCCGCATGTCCCCGGCCTCGGGCCCGCCCGCCGAGGACGCCTCCAGCGTCCGGGCGAGCGCGCCGAGCGTGGGGTTCTGGTAGATGTCGCCGACCGATCCGGTCGCGTACCGCTCCCGGATCCGCGACACCAGCTGAGCGGCGGCCAGACTGCCGCCGCCGCTCCCGAAGAAGTCGGCGGCGGGGCTGGTCACCGGCGTGCCGAGGAGGTCGGTCCACTGCTCGGCCAGCCAGCTCTCGGCGGCGGTGAGCCCGGCCCGACCGGTGGCTGCGCCGGCCGGGGTGGGCAGCGGCCACGGCAGGGCGGCCCGGTCGACCTTGCCCGACGTGCGGGTCGGCAGGGTGTCCACGACGGCGAGCAGCGGCACGAGCGCGGCGGGCAGTTCCTTGCGCAGCCGCGCGAGGGCGTCGGCCTGGTCGAAGGGCAGCTCCTCGAAGGGGAAGGGGAAGGGCTCGGCAAAATCGGCGGGACCGGTGCCGGTGCCGGAACCGGTGCCGTCCGCGGGGGCGGAGGTGACGGGGTCACCGTCGGCCGCAGGGCCGGAGTCCGCGCCGGAAGCGACCTCTGTGCCCGCCTCGGGCACGGGACCGGACAGGCCACTGGGCACCGCCCCGCAGCTCGCCCCGCTCGCTCCGCCGACGACTGCGCCAGGGGCGCCGGTGACCGCCACCGAGCCGGAGGCCGTGTCATCGGAGAGGCTGCGGGCAGCAGGGCCCACGTCACCAGGGACCACGCAGGGGTCGCCCGTACGGCCTGCCACCCCGGCGCCCGCCGACGCGGCGCCCGCATCGATCGGAACCACATAGCCGACCAGCAGCTGATGGCCGCCGGCGGTCGTGCGGACCGCGGCCGCCGCTCCAGCGACGCCCGGAAGCGCCTGGAGTGCCGCGTCGATCTCGCCGAGTTCGATGCGCCGGCCGCCGAGCTTGATCTGCTCGTCCGCCCGGCCGACGAAGAGCAGGCCCTCCTCCTCCGCGCAGACCAGGTCGCCGCTGCGGTAGGCGCGGGACCAGCCGAGCGCGGGCAGGGGCGCGTACTTCTCCGCGTCCTTGTCCGCGTCCAGGTAGCGGGCGAGGCCGACGCCGCCGATGACGAGCTCGCCGGTTCCGCCCATGGGTACGACGTCGCCCCGGGCGTCCACGACGGCGAGCTCCCAGCCGTCCAGCGGAAGACCGATCCGTACCGGCCCCTCGCCGGTCAGCTGCGCCGCGCAGGCGACAACGGTGGCCTCGGTGGGGCCGTAGGTGTTCCAGACCTCACGGCCCGTGACAGCCATCCGCTCGGCCAGCTCGGGCGGGCAGGCCTCGCCGCCGAAGATCAGCAGCCGTACGTCGTCCAGCGCCTCGGCGGGCCACAGGGCGGCAAGGGTGGGGACCGTCGACACGACGGTGATGCGCTGCTCGACCAGCCACGGGCCGAGGTCCAGCCCGGTGCGTACGAGGGAGCGGGGGGCGGGCACGAGGCACGCGCCGTGCCGCCAGGCGAGCCACATCTCCTCGCAGGAGGCGTCGAAGGCGACGGAGAGCCCGGCGAGAACACGGTCACCGGGGCCGAGCGGTTCCTTCGCCAGGAAGATCCTGGCCTCGGCGTCGACGAAGGCCGCCGCGCTGCGGTGGGAGACGGCGACGCCCTTGGGCTTGCCGGTGGAACCGGAGGTGAAGATGATCCACGCGTCGTCGTCCGGTCCCGGCCTGCGGCCCGTGACACCCGCGGGGGTGCCGCACGGCACGATCGTCCGCTCGGCGCCGATCACGGCGCTGACCTCTGCTTCGGTGAAGACCAGATCGGCCCGCTCGTCCGGGTCCTCGGCATCGACGGGCACATACGCCGCGCCGGTCGCCAGCACGGCGAGGATCGACACATAGAGGTCGGCCGTTCCGGACGGGACGCGGATGCCGACACGGTCGCCGACGCCGATCCCGGCGGCGGCGAGTTCCAGGCGCAGCATCTCGATCTCGGCGAGGAGCGCGTGGTAGGTGAGCGGCCCGGAGCCGTCGTGGACGGCGGGTGCATCCGGGTGACGGCGGGCGGTCTCGTCGAGGATGTCGAGGAGGGTCCGCTCGGGGGCGGCGCCCGCGGCGGTGAAGAGCGCCGGTATGAGCGTCTCGTCGAGCAGCGGTTCCAGCAGGGCCGGGGACTCTGGGGCCACTGTCATACAGAGTCCCGCGGTTCACCCGTCACAGGTCTTGCGCATGGGATGCCAGCCAGGTACGTACGCATCTCTCACTCTCCGTAGGTCGTGTCGAATGCGCTGCGAATCCCCATTCCGCGCACGGCAAACGAGGAGTTTATCCGGCGTTGACCCAACTCGCCTGTTGTACGCCGCACACTCCACCGGCCCCGTTCGGACCGCCCGGGGCGGCCCGAACGGCATCGTCCCTGCTCGGAACCGGCGCCACAGACGCTCACCGTGCGGCAGTCGGGCCCGCTGACGGGTACCCGTGTGTGGTGAAGCGCACGCTCTGGGCACTCCCGGTTCACGTTCCGGCGCACGCCCTGCCGGTGAAACAGCTCATCGGAAGCCCCTCGGGACGGGCGGCCGGGGACGGTGAGACAGCCGTCCGCGTCGGGCCGCTCGGGTCGCCCGCCGCGAACCGGCCGCCCTGCCGCCGAACCCGGCAGCGGCCAACTCACCGTTACCGGCCGGGGCTTGGGCGACCCGGCCGAGGAAGGTACCCGCACATGCGCCGATACCGGGCAACCTACTTGCGTCCAGGCGGAGTTCAGACCCCCTGCGCCGCTCCCCGGCTCAGTGACGTACGCCGCCGGGGACACATCGCGGCGCACGTCCCTCCCGCTCCGCAGCAGCGACGGCGGCCACCTCAGCGGGGAGACCAGCGCTCACCCTTCAGGAGGTCCCCGAGCCCCGTCCAGGCGAAGTTCATCAGCGTCCCCGCCGCCTCGTTCGCCGAGACGCCCGGAGACTCGTTCGCCCACCCGGCGATCGACTCCGCCGCGCCGACCAGCGCCTGGGCGAGCCCGGCCACATCCCGGTCGGCGAGCTCGTGCTCCTGGTGGGTCTCGCGCGCCGCGGCCCCGATCAGGCCGGTCACGAACGCCACTATCTCCTCCCGCATCGCCGCCACCTCGGCGGCGAACGGCTCCCCGTGGGTACGCGCCTGGCGGTGCAGCACCGCCCAGCCGTCCGGGTTGTCGGCGGTGTGTGCGAAGAACGCCGTGAGGCCCGACCACAGTTGCCGGTCCGCCGGCAGCCCCGGCACGGCCCCGGCCCGCACGGCCGCGATCAGTGCCTGCGCCTCACGGTGGATGCACGCGGTGAAAAGCTCTTCCTTGGAGTTCAGATACAGATAGACCAAGGGCTTGGAGACCCCGGCCAGTTCCGCGATCTCATCCATCGAGGCCGCCCGGTAACCGCGCTGGCCGAAGGTCTGCACGGCGGCGTCCATCATCTGCCGCTCGCGCACGGCGCGCGGCATTCGCTTGGCCTTCACGCCCTTCACAGCACCCATGTCCGATTTCCTCCCCGCCCCACACCACAATTCGGCGGTAAGCCTACGGCCCCCCGCAGAGCGGGAGGGACGCGGCAGTGGCGTGGAACAGCCCCCTCCCCCGGGGACACGGGGAAGGGGGCCGCAGCGGCAGAACTCAGCAAGTTCCCCGCACATAGGTGCAGTTGGAGCAGGAGCTCATGCCCCCGACGACGTGACACAGGCGGTAGTACTTCTTCTTGTAGCTGCAGTGGCAGAAGTCGTAGAAGCTGGTGTCCGCCGTGGCGTCGGCGCTGGGGACAAGACGCTCGAGCATCTGGTCACCGAGCCTCTTGACGAGACTGCTCATGTTTCTCTCCTTCGGTCGGCTGCAAACAACGAGCCCGGACGCTACCGGCGCGAGATAGAGCCCCCCGTACAGTCGGCGTACACCGCGGGCAACGCCGAGCGCCCCCGATCCGGAACAGGATCGGGGGCGCTCGCGCGGCAGAGCCGCGGGGGGCGGGTTCGGCTACGCGGCGACCGGGACGGTCACCTTCTGCTCGGCCTCACGCGCGTCGTACTCGTCCACCGGCGATGCCGAGGCGGCGTTGTACGCGTCGAGGTCGAGGATCTTCTCGCGGGCCGCGACGATGACCGGAACCAGCGCCTGGCCGGCGACGTTCGTGGCCGTACGGATCATGTCCAGGATCGGGTCGATCGCCATCAGCAGGCCCACGCCCTCCAGCGGGAGGCCCAGCGTGGACAGGGTCAGCGTCAGCATGACCGTCGCGCCGGTCAGGCCCGCGGTGGCCGCCGAGCCGACGACCGAGACGAAGGCGATCAGCAGGTAGTCCTGGATGCCGAGCTGTACGTCGAAGATCTGCGCGATGAAGATCGCGGCGAGCGCGGGGTAGATCGCGGCGCAGCCGTCCATCTTGGTCGTCGCGCCGAACGGAACGGCGAACGACGTGTAGTCCTTCGGCACGCCGAGCCGCTCGGTGACCTTCTGGGTGACCGGCATCGTGCCGACCGAGGAGCGGGAGACGAACGCCAGCTGGATGGCCGGCCAGGCGCCCTTGAAGAACTGGATCGGGTTGACCTTGGCGACGGTCGCCAGCAGCAGCGGGTAGACGCCGAACAGCACCAGCGCGCAACCGATGTAGACATCCGCGGTGAACGTCGCGTACTTGCCGATGAGGTCCCAGCCGTAGTCGGCGATGGCGAAGCCGATGAGGCCGACGGTGCCGAGGGGAGCCAGGCGGATGACCCACCACAGGGCCTTCTGCAGCAGCTCCAGCACGGCCTCGCTGAGCGTGAGGATCGGCTTGGCCTTCTCGCCGAGCGCCAGTGCGGCGATACCGGCGACGACGGCCATGAAGACGATCTGGAGGACCTCGAGCGTGGCGAACGGCGTGATGATGTCCGTCGGGATGATGCCGGTGAGGAAGTCGATCCAGGTACCCCGGTTCTCGGGGGCCTTGCCGTCCTTGGGCGTCAGTCCCGTGCCCGCGCCCGGGTTGGTGAGCAGACCGAGCGCGAGGCCGATGGCGACCGCGATCAGCGATGTGATCATGAACCAGAGCAGGGTGCGGGTGGCCAGCCGGGCGGCGTTGTTGACCTTCCGCAGATTGGTGATCGACACCAGGATCGCGAAGAAGACGAGCGGCGCGACGGCCAGCTTCAACAGCTGGACGAAGATCGAACCGACCTGGTCGAGGGTGTCCTTCAGCCAGGAGATGTCCTGGCTGCGGGCCAGCCAGCCGAGCAGGACGCCGAGCGCCAGACCGGCGACGATCTGGGCCCAGAAGGGGACCTTCGGTATACGGAAACGGGGGCCTGTCGGCTTCCCGGGCGTGACGGACGCGGTGGTCGCGGACACGGACACACTCCAGCTGTGGCGTATCGGGGAAATACGGGGGACGGGGGTGCGGCGCCCTGCGCACGGGTGCGCAGCGCCGCTGCATGATGCCGGGTCAGACCGAGCGGCAACAGACCGCGGACATACAGCGGCACAGATCGACATGCAGGCGCGCCACGAGCGGGATGCTCACGGCTTCGTGGGGGCGCACTGCTGTCTTCACGTCGAACACGTTAACACTTGAACTTTGAGAACCTCAAAGCTCGCCTTTGGGTTCCGGACACTCGGCACGCTGCGCGACACGCCGGAAACGCCGACGCCCCGGCACGGGAGCGACTGCTCCTGCCGGGGCGTGGCGGGGATACGAGAGGGATGTGAGGAAGGTTACGCGGCGCCTACTGGACGGCGCCGTCCTCCTGCGTGCGGTTCGACTCGAGGCGGGCCTTGGCCTTGTCGATCCTGGGGGCGATCTGCTCGGACATCGCGTCACGCTGCTTGCGCAGCAGCACAAAGCTGAGCGGCGCGGACAGGACGAGAGCGAGCAGGACGACCCAGACGAAGTTGGAGTCGCCAAGTCCCTTGGGCAGTACGCCGAAGTGGACCAGGGCGGCCACGACGACGAGACAGCCGACGAAGATGGCGAGGCGCATCGCGGTGTACCGGATCGCGGCGCTCGTCCTGGCAGCGGACACGGCAGGCCTTCTCTCTTCTCACGACGGTCGTGCCCGACCAGTGAAGCACGCCCTCGAGGGGACCGGTTCAGGGGGACAGGGGGACGGGTTCAGGCGGACAGCGGCAGCAGCATCATGATGTCGTCGCGGTCGTCACCGTCGGCGACCCGGATCGCGCCGGGCACCCGCCCGACCTCCTTGTAGCCGCAGGCGGCGTAGAAGCGGTCGGCTCCGGTGCCCCCGCGGCAGGTGAGCCGGACCGCCTCGATGCCCTCCAGGCCGCGGGCGGCGTCGGCGGCCGCGGCCATCAGCTCGCGTCCGTATCCCTTGCCCTGGTGCCTGGGGTGCACCATCACCGTGTAGAGCCAGATCCAGTGGTTCATCAGCCGGTGCGTGTTGTACGCGAGGAAGGCGGTGGCCGCGACCGCGCCCTCCTCGTCGTACCCGGCCAACAGCCGCATCCTGCCTTCGGCCATCGCCCTCAGGTGCTGGCGCCACTCCGGCCGGATGTCCTCGGCCGTCACGGGCGGTACGAACCCGACGGCACCGCCCGCGTTGGAGACCTCGGCCCACAGCGCCAGGACACCGTCGCGCAGGGCGGGCCCGCCGGGCGGGTCCAGCTGGAAGGTGAGTGCCAAGACAGTCGGCCTCAGACGCGCATGGGCTGCGGCGACTCACGGCGGTCGGCGTCCGGGCCCGGGTACTCGCGGATGATTTCGTAGCGGGTGTTCCGCTCCACCGGGCGGAAGCCGGCGTCACGGATCAGGTCGAGCAGATCGTCGCGGGTCAGCTTGTTCGGCGTGCCGTAGTTGTCCGCGTCGTGCGTGATCTTGTACTCGACGACCGAGCCGTCCATGTCGTCCGCGCCGTGCTGGAGGGCGAGCTGGGCGGTCTGCACGCCGTGCATCACCCAGAAGACCTTGACGTGCGGGACGTTGTCGAAGAGCAGACGCGATACGGCGAAGGTCTTCAGGGCCTCGGCGCCGGTCGCCATGGTCGTACGCGCCTGGAGACGGTTGCGGACCTTGCCGTCCTGCATGTCCACGAAGTCGTGCTGGTAGCGCAGCGGGATGAAGACCTGGAAGCCGCCGGTCTCGTCCTGCAGTTCACGCAGCCGCAGGACGTGGTCGACGCGGTGGCGGGGCTCCTCGATGTGTCCGTACAGCATCGTGCTCGGGGTCTTGAGACCCTTGGAGTGCGCGAGGCGGTGGATGCGCGACCAGTCCTCCCAGTGGGTGCGGTGGTCGACGATGTGCTGCCGGACCTCCCAGTCGAAGATCTCGGCGCCGCCGCCGGTCAGCGACTCGAGACCGGCCTCGATCAGCTCGTCGAGGATGTCGGAGGCCGACATCCCGGAGATCGTCTCGAAGTGGTGGATCTCGGTGGCGGTGAAGGCCTTGAGGGAGACGTTCGGGAGTGCCTTCTTGAGCTCGCTCAGCGACCGCGGGTAGTAGCGCCACGGCAGGTTGGGGTGGAGCCCGTTGACGATGTGGAGCTCGGTGAGGTTCTCGCCCTCCATCGCCTTGGCGAGGCGGACGGCCTCCTCGATGCGCATGGTGTACGCGTCCTTCTCGCCCGGCTTGCGCTGGAACGAGCAGTACGCGCACGACGCGGTGCACACATTGGTCATGTTGAGGTGGCGGTTGACGTTGAAGTGGACGACGTCGCCGTTCTTGCGCGTACGCACCTCGTGCGCGAGGCCGCCGAGCCACGCCAGGTCGTCCGACGCGTAGAGGGCGATGCCGTCCTCGCGGGTCAGGCGCTCCCCCGCCCGGACCTTCTCCTCCAGCTCGCGCTTGAGTCCCACATCTTCAATAGATGCAGTCACCTGGCCGCCTCCTATATGTCTCGAAACAGACTTCACTCACCGTACTCCCCCGCATTTCACCGCCGGGGGGACCCCCGATGACGCTCCGCGTCAGCCCTCTTCGGGCAGGTCTCCGACCCGGTTCTCCCACTTCGTGGAGAGCACGATCGTGGTTCGGGTACGCGACACACCCCTGGTGCCCGAGAGCCGGCGGATCGTCTTCTCCAGCCCGTCCACATCGCTGGCCCGCACCTTGAGCATGTACGAGTCGTCGCCGGCGATGAACCAGCAGTCCTCGATCTCGGCGAGGTCCTTCAGCCGGCGTGCCACGTCCTCGTGGTCAGCGGCGTCGGAGAGCGAGATACCGATCAGAGCCGTGACGCCGAGACCGAGCGAGGCGGCATCGACGGTGGCGCGGTAGCCGGTGATGACGCCTGCCGCCTCGAGGCGGTTGATGCGGTCGGTGACGGAGGGCCCGGAGAGCCCTACGAGCCGGCCGAGCTCGGCGTACGAAGCCCTGCCGTTCTCTCTGAGGGCCTGGATGAGCTGCCTGTCCACCGCGTCCATATGCCTTGGACCCTTCCATTGTTCAGCAATCACGCAAGTTTACTTGTGAAATCTAAGGTACTCAGGTTCAACGCCCTGTGAATCTTTCACGCAATCAACGACACAACCCGTGCCGCGCCTCGCGCCGGGAAACGCTAGTCATCACGAGAGCCACCGAGCTCTCCCTTCCAACGGCGGTACAGCTGGTGCGGCACCCCTGCCGCGTCCAGCACCCGTCCCGCGACGAAGTCCACCAGATCCTGGATGTGCGTCGCCCCCGCGTAGAACGCCGGGGAAGCGGGCAGCACCACGGCGCCCGCCTCGTCCAGGGCCACCAGATGCCTGAGGGTCTGCCCGTTCAACGGCGTCTCGCGGACCGCGACCACCAAGGTGCGCCGCTCCTTGAGCGTCACGCTCGCCGCCCGTTGCAGCAGATCCTTCGAGAGCCCCAGCGCCACCCCGGCCACACACGCCGTGGAGGCCGGGACGATCAGCATCCCCTTGACCGGATACGAACCGGACGAAGGCCCGGCGGCCAGATCCCCGGCCGCCCAGTGCCGTACGTCGTCGACATCGGCCCTGAAGACGCCCGGCTTCCCGTCCGCGCCGCGCGCCAGCCACTCCCGCAGATCCTCGCGCCAGTGCGCGTCGCGGAACGCGATGCCCGTCTCGTCCAGCAACGTCAGCCGCGAGGCACGGCTGACCACCAGGTCCACGCTCTCGCCCGCGGCCAGCAGCCCGCGCAGCACGGCGGCGGCGTACGGCGTCCCGGACGCGCCGGACACTCCCACCACCCACGGCTGACGGCTCTTCACTTCTCCTGGCTCCACACAGTGACCTTATCCGGCGGCCGGTGGCCGGAACTGGGTAAGGTGCCCCGGACGTTCCCGGGGGGTGGGAGCACAGGCGCAGGGGGCCGCAATGACACACACCGATCTCGCTTGGACCCGGACGGACCGCGCCAGGGCGGCAGCGGGGCTGATGCTGGGCTGGGTGGCGCTGCTCTGGGTGCTGGAAGCGGTGGACGCGGCCAGTGGCCACTCCCTGGACGCGTACGGGATCGTGGCGCGCGATCCCGCCGAGCTGAGTGACATCGTGCCGGCGGCGTTCTCCCACTTCGGCTTCGCCCATGTCGCGGCGAACAGCGTCCCGCTGCTGATCTTCGGCTTCCTCGCCGCGCTCGGCGGCATCCGCCGCTTCCTGGCCGTGATCGCCCTGATCGTCGTGGTGGACGGACTGGGCATCTGGCTGGTCGCCCCGTCGAACACCAACACCGCGGGCGCGTCCGGCGTCGTCTTCGGGCTCTTCGGCTACCTGCTGGTCCGCGGCTTCGTGGACCGCAAGCCCTTCGACATCGGCGTCGGCCTGGTCATCGGCGCGCTCTGGGGCAGCACGATCCTGCTGGGCATAGCGCCCACCAACACCTCGGTCAGCTGGCAGGGCCATCTGTTCGGCCTGGTCGCGGGCATCGCGGCGGCGTTCGTGTTCCGTCGCAGGGCCGACCGGGCGGCCCTCACACCGTGAGGCCCCGCACCAGGAGATCGAGCAGCGCACACCCGAACAGGGCAATCCCGATGAAGCCGTTGACCGTGAAGAACGCGCGGTTGAGGCGGGACAGGTCGTCCGGCCGCACGATCGTGTGCTCGTAGAGGAACGCCGCCACCACTATCAGCAGTCCCGTCCAGAAGAAGCCGCCCGCGTCCGTGGCCAGGGCGTACCAGACCAGCAGGACCGCGGTCAGGGCATGGGAGGCGCGCGCCCCGTACAGCGCCGCCGGGATGCCGAAGCGGGCCGGCACCGACATCACGCCATGGGCGCGGTCCGCCCGGACGTCCTGGCAGGCGAAGATCAGGTCGAAGCCGCCGATCCAGATGCCGACCGCGAGGCCGAGGATCACCGCCTCCCAGGACCATGTCCCGGTGATCGCGATCCACGCGCCGACCGGGCCGATGGCCTGGGCGAGGCCGAGGATGGCGTGCGGGAAGTTGGTGAAGCGCTTGCCGTACGGATAGACCACCATCGGGATCACCGCGATGGGGGCGAGCGCGAGGCACAGCGGGTTCAGCGCGGCGGCCGCGCCCAGGAAGACGACGACGGCGAACAGGGCGCCGGTCCAGGCGGACTTCACCGAGACCGCGCCGGTCACCAGCTCCCGGCCCGCCGTCCGCGGATTCCGGGCGTCGATCTCGCGGTCGATGATGCGGTTGCAGGCCATCGCGAACGTACGCAGCCCGACCATGGCGAGGGTGACGAGGAACAGCTGCCCCCAGTGGATGTTCCGGTCCAGCTGGAACATCGCGGTGAGGGAGGCGATGTACGCGAAGGGCAGCGCGAAGACCGAGTGCTCGATCATCACCAGCCGCAGGAACGCCTTGGTCCTGCCGGGCTGCGGGACTGCGGCTGCGGCACTGCTCACAGGCCGTACTCCTTCCAACGGCGGTCGACCTTCGCCGCCGTCTCCGGGTCGGACTCGACCATGTTCGGCCAGCCGCCGTCCCGTACGTACCCCTCCTCGGGGAGCTTCTTCGTCGCGTCGATGCCCGCCTTGCCGCCCCAGAACTGCTGGTACGACGCGTGGTCGAGGTGGTCGACCGGGCCCTCGACGACGGTGAGGTCACGGGCGTAGTCGGTGTTGCCGAGCGCGCGCCACGAGACCTCGTGCAGATCGTGGACGTCGCAGTCGGAGTCGACGACCACGATCAGCTTCGTCAGGGACATCATGTGCGCGCCCCAGATGGCGTGCATGACCTTCTGCGCGTGCTTCGGGTACTTCTTGTCGATCGAGACGATCGCGCAGTTGTGGAAGCCGCCCGACTCCGGCAGGTGGTAGTCCACGATGTCCGGCACGATGATCTTGAGCAGGGGGAGGAAGAACCGCTCGGTGGCACGGCCCAGCGGACCGTCCTCCGTCGGCGGGCGGCCCACCACGATCGACTGGAGCAGCGGACGCCTGCGCATCGTGACGCAGTCGATGGTCAGGGCAGGGAAGGGCTCCTGCGGGGTGTAGAAGCCGGTGTGGTCGCCGAAGGGACCCTCCGGCAGCATCTGGCCGGGCTCCAGCCATCCCTCGATGACGACCTCGGCGTTGGCCGGCACCTGGAGCGGGACCGTCTTGCAGTCGACCATCTCGATCCGCTTGCCCTGGACGAAGCCGGCGAACAGGTACTCGTCGATGTCACCGGGCAGCGGCGCCGTGGAGGCGTACGTCACGGCCGGCGGACAGCCGAAGGCGATCGCGACCGGCAGCCGCTCCCCCTTCTTGGCGGCCACGGCGTAGTGGTTGCGGCTGTCCTTGTGGATCTGCCAGTGCATGCCGATGGTGCGCTTGTCGTGGCGCTGGAGGCGGTACAGACCCAGGTTCCGTACGCCGGTCTCCGGGTGCTTGGTGTGCGTGAGCCCCAGGTTGAAGAAGGAGCCGCCGTCCTCCGGCCAGGTGAAGAGCGCGGGCAGCCGGTCCAGATCGACGTCGTCGCCGTGCAGGACGACCTCCTGCACCGGCGCGTCCTTCACCTTCTTCGGCGGGACGTGGACCATCGTGCCGAGCTTCCCGAAGGCCTCGCGCACCCCCACGAAGCCGTGCGGCAGCTCCGGCTTGAGCAGTCCGCCGATCTTGTCGCTGATCTCCGCATAGGACTTCAGTCCGAGTGCCTTGAGCAGCCGGCGGTCCGTACCGAAGACGTTCATCGCGAGAGGCATCGCCGAACCGCGGACATTCTCGAAGAGGAGCGCGGGACCGCCCGCCTTGTTCACGCGGTCGACGATCTCCCCGACCTCCAGATACGGGTCGACCTCGGCCTTGATGCGCTTGAGGTCTCCCTCGCGCTCCAGCGCCCGGAGCAGGGAGCGAAGATCGTCGTAAGCCATGCTCCCCAGTATCGGCCACCCACTACCCTGGACCCGTCACCGGGGCCGCATCCGGCCCCGCCGCCCGCTTCCAGGGGGACCCGCTCCACGATGCTCAGGTATCTGCCGTTCATCCTGATGCTTGCGTTGACGATCTACGCCTTCATCGACTGCCTCAACACCCCCGAGGAAGAGGTCAAGCACCTGCCCAAGGTCGTCTGGGTGCTGATCATCCTCCTCTTCACCATCGTCGGACCGATCGTCTGGCTGTTCGCGGGCAAGCAGCGCCGCGCCGTGTCCGGCGGGGGCATGCGGGGTTCGGCGGGCTCGCGGGGCTGGGTCGCGCCCGACGACAACCCCGAGTTCCTCAAGTCGCTGCGCGACGAGCCCAAGAAGAACAACGACGAGCCCGGGAAGAACAACGACGGAGACGACCCCGAGGCGCCGAAGCCTTGATGGAGTTGCGTCTGCTGGTCACCTTCGAGAAGGTCGCCACCGTCCTCAGTTTCACGCAGGCCGCCGCCGGGCTCCAGTACGCCCAGTCGAGTGTGACCAGCCAGATCCGCTCCCTGGAGTCGTCCCTGGGCACGGAGCTCTTCGACCGGCTCGGCAGCCGCATCCGGCTGACCGAGGCGGGCGAGCGGCTGCTGCCGTACGCCCGCCGGATCATCGAACTCGCGGACGAGGCGCAGGCCGCGGTCACCGGGACCGAGGAGCCCGCCGGGACGATCAACATCGGCACCATGGAGTCGCTCACCTCCTACCGGCTGCCCGCGCTGCTCGAGCTCTTCCACCACCGCTATCCGCAGGTGCAGCTGTCACTGCGCCCCACGCTGGGCGACGAGACCCGGCAGGCACTGCGCCAGGGCCTGTACGACATCGGCTTTCTGATGGAACAGAAGACGGTGCACGCGGGCCTGGAGACCGAGGTGCTGACCGCCGAGCCACTGGTGCTGGTCTGCTCGCCGACGCACCCGCTGGCCGGTGCGGCGAAGCTCGCTACCGTCGATCTGGCGGGCGTACAGCTGGTGGGTACGGAGCCGGGCTGTCCGTACCGCGACCTTTTCGAGGGCGAGCTGCGCGAGCGCAACGGCGCTCCCCCGCCCTTCATGGAGTTCGGCACGATCGAGGCGACCAAGCGCGGCGTGGCCGGCGGGCTCGGCGTCGCCCTGCTGCCGCGGATGGCGGTGCGCGAGGAGCTGGCGTCGGGAGCGCTGGTCGGGCTGCCCTGGGAGCCGCCTTTCCGGCTGCACACGCAGGTGGCGTGGCGTCAGGGAAAGCGACTGCCGCGCCATGTGCGGCTGTTCATCGACGAGACGGTGCGGCTGGTACGGGAGCAGGAGTCGTAGAACCGGCCGAACGAGCCACGGTCCTGGGCGCCTTGGCGAGGTTCACCTTCAGACTCGCCAGCACGATCAGCGGAACGCCGAGCGCCTGGACAAGGCTGATCCGATGGCCGTACACCGCCCAGTCGGCGACCATCGCGACGGCCGGGTAGGTGAAGGCGAGCACGGCGATCTTCGCGGTGGGCAGCTTCTGGTACGAGGCGTACAGCAGGACATACATCAGACCGGTGTGGATCAGGCCGAGCCCGGCCAGCCAGGCCCAGCCGCTGCCCAGTCCGCTCGCGGCGGCGAAGTCGGCGAAGGGCAGCAGCAGCGGAATGCCGATGAGCACCTGGACGAGTGCGACGAGATGGGGCCGTACCCCGCTCACCCGCTTGGTGATCACGGTGGAGATCGCCCAGAAGAGCGCGGCGAGCAGCGCGAAGCCCAGGCCGGCGAGCGAGCCGGGGTTGCTGATGCTCACCCCGGACACGAGGAGCAGTCCGGCGAAGGCGACCGCGAGCCAGCCGAGCTTGGATGCGGTGAGCCGCTCCCGGAAGAGGAGCGCGCCGAGCAGCACCACGTAGAACGGCTGTGTGTGGTAGACGACGGTGGCCAGCGAGATCGAGGTGGCTTCGTACGCCTTGAAGAGAAACGCCCAGTTGAAGACGATGAACACACCGCCGAGCGCGGCGAGGGCGAGCTTCCTCGGAGTGAAGCCGTGGTCGGTGAAGTAGCCGCGTGCGAGGGCGTACGCGCCCAGGGCCGTCGCCCCGAAGAGGCAGCGGAAGAACACCACGTTGAAGGGCGACGCGCCGGACTCGACGACGAAGATCCCGAGGGTGCCGGAGAGCACCATGGCGAGAGTGAGTTCGAGGGCGCCCCGGTTTTCCAGGGCCTTGTCGGTGGTCATGGCATCGACGCTACGAGCGGGCCGGTGGTCGGGTCCACGAGCCACTGGGGCGTCCTGCCGATGGGCCCATCGGCAGCACCGATGACATACGGCCGGGCGCGTACCGGAAGCGGCCTGCGGCGGGTACTTTCCGCGTCATGGAGTACGAGAGGTGGCTGGCGACAGCCGTCGGGGAAGCGCGGGCCGGGCTGGCCGAGGGCGGAATCCCGATCGGGGCCGCGCTGTACGGGCCGGACGGGACGGTCCTCGGGCGGGGGCACAACCGGCGCGTCCAGGACGGCGATCCGTCGATGCACGCGGAGACCGCGGCGTTCCGTGCCGCCGGGCGGCAGCGTTCGTACCGGGGTACGACGATGGTGACGACGCTGGCGCCCTGCTGGTACTGCAGCGGTCTGGTCCGGCAGTTCGGGATCCCCCGGGTGGTGGTCGGCGAGGCGGCGACCTTCCACGGCGGGCTCGACTGGCTGGCCGGACACGGTGTGGAGATCGTGGTGCTGGACAGCGCCGAGTGCATCGCCCTGATGCGTGACTTCATCGCACGCCGGCCCGAACTGTGGAACGAGGACATCGGTGACTGAGCCCAGGATTCCCACCATCGATCTGCGGCCCTGGTTCTCCGGGGACCCGCACACGCGCAGGGAGATCGCCGAGACCGTCGACCGTGCACTGCGGTCGGCCGGATTCCTGCTGGTCACCGGGCACGGCGTGGACCCGGAACTGCGCCGTCGCATCCGCTCCGCGGCCAGGGAGTTCTTCCTGCTGCCGACCGCCGCCAAGGAGCCGTACGCCGTGCCGGTCGGCCAGCGCGGCTGGCTGGGGCCCGGCGCGGAGGCCAACGGATATGCGGAGGGCACCGAGACGCCGCCGGACCTGAAGGAGTCGCTGTCCTTCGCGGCCCAGGACCCGACGGGCGATCCGGCGGTCGACGCGGAGTGGTTCCTGCCCAACACCTGGCCGGGCGAGGTGCCTTCGCTGCGGCCGGCGGTGGAGACGTATCTCGCGCGGATGCGGGACCTGTCGGACCGGATCCTCGAGCTCCTCGCCGTCGCCCTGGGCGAGCCGGAGACCTTCTTCACCCGGCACACCGGGCATCCGACCTGGGGCTTCAATGTGAACTGGTATCCCAGCAGGGACCGGATCGGGGCGCCGCAGCCCGGCCAGTTCCGTATCGGCCCGCACACCGACTTCGGCACGGTCACCGTGCTGGACCGGCAGGCCGGCAGGGGCGGCCTCCAGGTGTTCACGGACGAGGACGGCTGGCAGGACGCGCCGTACGACCCCGAGGCCTTCACCATCAACATCGGTGATCTGATGGCCCGGTGGACGGGCGACCGCTGGCGCTCGGGCCGCCACCGGGTGCTGCCGCCGCCGGCGGACGCACAGGCCGAGGAGCTGATCTCGCTCGTCTACTTCTACGAGTGCGACCCGGGCACCACGGTCCGGGGCATCGACTCGCACACCTATCTGCGGGCGCAGCTCGACGCGATCACGGCCGGCTGACGTACTCGTCCCGCAGCTCCCGCCAGCGGTCCGCCGTCCAGGTCGACCAGTCCGTCACCGGCCGCCCGTCCAGCGCGTCCGCGAGAAGCTCGAAGTGCTGGTGCCAGCCGGCCAGGCAGTCCAGGCGCAGCTCGTCCGTGCCGCGGAACTCATGGGTGAAGCGGACCGTCGTGGCGTCCTCGCCCGACGGCTCCAGATGGAAGCGGATCCGGCCCAGGACGGCGACCGTGTACTCGGCGACCCGCTCCGGGTCCCAGGCGGTGACGGTGCCCTGGGTGATCGTGTGCTGCCCCTCGACGTTGGTGTTGAGCCAGCGCAGGGCGACCGCCCCGCCGACCCTCGGTTCGAGGACGTCGGCGGCGGCGAGCCAGGTCGGCAGCCCTTCCGGCGTGGCGACGGCGGCCCAGATCCGTACGACCGGATGCGGCAGGTGGAGCTCGTACCGCAGCAGGTGGAGGCCGCCGTCCCGGGTCTCGCTGGTGCCGTGGGGGATCGCGTCCATGGCACCAGCGTCACTCCGCCGCGGTCCGGGCGCTACCTCAGACGCCGGCGTAGGAGTGCTTGCTGTTCACGAAGATGTTGACGCCGTAGTAGTTGAAGAGGAAGCAGCCGAAGGCGATGAGTGCCAGATACGCGGCCTTGCGGCCCTTCCAGCCTGCGGTCGCGCGGGCGTGCAGATAGCTGGCGTACGCGACCCAGGTGATGAAGGACCAGACTTCCTTGGCGTCCCAGCCCCAGTAGCGGCCCCAGGCATCGCCGGCCCAGATCGCGCCGGCGATGATCGTGAAGGTCCACAGCGGGAAGACCGCGGCGTTGATGCGGTACGCGAACTTGTCGAGGGATGCGGCCGCGGGCAGCCGCTCCATGACCGAGGTCGCGAAGGCGCCGGGCTTGCCGCCGCCCGCGACCTTGCTCTCGTAACTGTCGCGGAAGAGATACAGGAGCGTGCCGACCGCACCGAGGTAGAAGACCGCGCCGCAGAAGATCGCGGTGGAGACGTGGATCCACAGCCAGTACGAGTGCAGCGCCGGAACGAGCTGGTCGCTCTCGGTGTACAGCCAGGTGGTGGCGATACCCAGGTCGGCGAGGACTGTCGCGACGAGCGGCAGACCCATCCAGCGGACGTTCTTCCCCGCGACCAGGAAGCCGAGGTACGCGGCGACCACCACGGTGGAGAAAGTGATGGAGAACTCGTACATATTGGCCCAGGGGGCCCGCTGCACCGACATCGCGCGGGCGACGACGCCGCCCGCCTGGACCAGGAAGCCGAGGACGGTCAGCGAGACGGCGATCCGTCCGTACAGATCACCCTTCTCGGTGCCGCCGGCCGCGCCGGGCCCGTCCGGGACATCCCGCGCGCCAGCCGCGGAGCGGGTGACCACCTTGGGCCTGTCCAGTACGGCGGTGCCACCGCCCTGCTGCTTCACCTGGACTTTCACCGAGGAGGCCGCGGCGGCGCCGGTGGTCAGCGCGGCGGCGGTACGGCCCACCTTGCTGCGGCTGCCGAAGACCCATTCCGCGATATGGGCGAGGAAGGCCAGCGTGTAGACGGCCATCGACGAATAGATCAGCACATTGCTGATGTGCGCCAGGTTTTCGTTGGTTGCGGCGGCGAGAGTCACTTCTCAGCCCCTTCGGCAGGAACTTCTGGGGGTTCAGGCGCGGTCGGCGCCTCTGAATTGAGGGTCACGGCCAGGTCGGCCAGTTCCTCGGGGAGCTTGGCGGATTCACTGCGGCCCAGACCGGCCATCTCGACGACGGTGATGCCGTCCTCGCCGCGTACGGCCCGGACCCAGATCCGGCGGCGCTGGATGAACAGCGAGCCGACCAGGCCGGCGATGGCGGCGATCGCGCCGGCCAGTGCCCAGCCGTTGCCCGGCTGCTGCGAGACCTGGAAGCTGGCCCACTCCTTCACTTCCTTCTCGAAGGTGATGGAGCCCGCGCCGTCCGGCAGGGTCAGCTTCTCGCCGGGCAGCAGCCGCTGCTTGAGGATCTCGCCCTTGGGGTCCTTGAACTGCTTCATCTTGCGGGTGTCGAGCTGGTACACGTTCTGCGGCAGACCCGCGTCGACGCCCAGGGAGCCGTGGTAGCCGGTGAGGGCCAGCACCGGGAACTCGAGACCCGGGAACTGCGAGAACATATTGCCGTTGCCCGCGCCCGCGAAGGTCGGCACGAAGAACGCCTGGAAGCCCAGCTGGTCCTTTTTGCCGTTCTTGTCCCGGTAGCCGTCCATCACCTTGAGCGCGCCGGTCGAGGTGATGTTGTTGTCGATCGGCAGCAGCGGCACCCCGCCGTTGAAGACGACCTTGCCCTTGCCGTCCCGGACGGTGACGACGGGGGCGTATCCGTGCGAGAGCAGATAGATCTTGGTGCCGTCGATGACGAGCGGCTTGTTCACCTCGATCACGGCCTTGTGGTCGGGTCCGCCGCCCTTGGACCAGGTGACGCCGGCCTCGAAGGTGCGTGGCGTGCCCCGCTGCGGCCCGCTCTTCTCATACGTACCGGTGAACTCGTCCAGGTTGAAGGTGAACGGTGCGAGCTCGTCCGTACTGAACAGCGACCCGGACTTGAAGTCGTCGTACTGGGTGAGGGTGTTCGAGAAGCCGTCGCCCTCGACGATCAGCTTGCCGCCCTCGGACTTGAAGAGCTGGCCCGCGGCGAACGCCACCAGCATCACGATCAGCGCGATGTGGAAGAACAGATTGCCGGCCTCGCGCAGATAGCCCTTCTCGGCGGCGACCGCGTCACCGACGGTGTGGCCGCGGAAGCGGCGCTTCCGCAGCATCGCGAGCGCGGCCTCGCGCACCTGCTCGGGCTCGGTCTCGGTGCGCCAGGTGGTGTACGCGGGCAGCCGCGTCAGCCGCCCCGGGGCGCCCGGCGGCCGGCTGCGCAGCTGGCCCACGAACTGCCAGGAGCGCGGCACGATGCAGCCGATGAGGGAGACGAACAGCAGGATGTAGATCGCCGAGAACCACACCGAGCTGTAGACGTCGAAGAACTGCAGCTTCTCGTAGAGCGGCGTGAGCCCCTTGTGTGTCTCCTTGAAGGCCTGCACCTTCAGCTCGTCCACGCTGTTCTGCGGGACGAGAGAGCCGGGGATCGCGCCGAGGGAGAGCAGGAAGAGCAGGATCAGCGCGACCCGCATGGAGGTCAGCTGCCGCCAGAACCAGCGGGCCCAGCCGATCACGGAGAGGGAGGGCCCGGCGATGAGCTCTTCCCTGGGCGCGGTGGAGAGCTGGGCTCCGGCCGCGCCGAGGTCCTGCCCGGCCGCCTGCTCCTCGGCCGCTGTCTCTGTCTTGCTCATCGAACTAGATCCCCACCGAGAAGCCGTTGGTCCACACCTGCATCTCCTGCACCAGGCTGTCCCAGACGCCGGTCAGCAGCAGCAGACCGGTCGCGATCATCATGCCGCCGCCGATCCGCATCACCCACGCGTAGTGGCGCTTGACCCAGCCGAAGGCGCCGAGCGCCTTGCGGAAAGCCACCGCCGCGAGGACGAAGGGCAGTCCGAGACCGATGCAGTACGCGACTGTCAGTATGACCCCGCGCCCCGCGCTCGCCTGTTCGGCGGCGAGCAGCTGGACGGCCGAGAGCGTCGGACCGATGCACGGCACCCAGCCGACCCCGAAGAGCGCACCCAGCAGCGGCGCGCCCATCAGCCCGGTCACCGGCCGCTTGTGGATGCGGAATTCACGCTGGGTGAGCCACGGCATCAGCCCCATGAAGAACACGCCCAGCAGAACCATCAGCACGCCGAGGACCTTGGAGAGGATCTCCCGGTATCCCGCGAGGGTCGAGCCGAAGTAGCCGAAGAGCGCGCCGCCGGAGACGAAGACGACCGTGAAGCCGAGAACGAAGAGCGAGGCTCCCACGGCCATCCGGCCGCGCCGGGCGTCGGCCAGGTCGGTGCCGCTGACCCCGGTGACGTACGAGAGATAGCCGGGGACGAGCGGGAGGACACAGGGCGAGAAGAAGGAGACGAGACCGCCCAGTACGGCGATGGGCAGCGCGAGGATCAGCGCCCCGTCGGAAACCGTCTCGGTCACTGGGACTCACCTCGCGAGAGGAGTCCGGTCAGCAGTGCGGACACAGGATCACTTCTCCGCGATCAACGGGTCGATGATCTTGTGGAGCTCCTTTTTGCCGAGCGCCTTCAGCGAGCGGGCCGCGATCTTCCCCTCACGGTCGAGCACAATCGTGGAGGGAATGGCCTGCGGATTGAGGCTGCCCCTGGGGAAGCCGTTGACGATCAGCTTGCCCGCCGGGTCGTACAGGCTCGGATACCCGACGCCGTAATCCTCCTCGAAGGCGATCGCCGGGCCCTTGTTGGCGTCGCGGGTATTGATCCCGACGAACTCCACACCCTGTGCCTTGGTCTCCTCGGCGACCTTGGCGAAATGCGGGGCCTCGGCACGGCAGGGCGGGCACCACGAACCCCAGACGTTCATCACGACGACCTTGCCCTTGAGATCGGCGACGTCGAGCTGCTTGCCGTCGAGGGTCTTGCCGGCGAGCTTGTTGGGGGCCGTGCGCTCGCCCTTGGCCGCCCTGGAGATGCCGCCGGTGTCGGTGACGAAGTTGGTGTCGCCGCCACCACCGGACTTTCCACTGTCCCCGCAGGCCGAGAGGGTAAGCGCTCCGGCGACGGCCACGGCGGTCAGCAGGGCGGCGCGGGGGGCACGGCTAAGGCTCATGTGAAAAGTTTCGCATGGCCGTTCCGAAGATCTTCCGCGCCCCCCTGGCTGCCCGTAACGCCCGTTGTCAGGCGGCCTTGAGGAATGCGTTCCAGCCACCGGCCGGGGACTGGCCGACCTCGAGCGTGCGGAGCTTGGCGAGCACCTGCGGGTCCTGGACGTCGAGCCAGTCGCAGAACTGCCGGAAGGAGACCAGCCGTACGTCCTTCTTGCCGGCCATGCCCTTGAGGGATTCCTCGACGGCATCCATGTAGATGCCGCCGTTCCACTGCTCGAAGTGGTTGCCTATGAACAACGGCGCCCGATTGGAGTCGTAGGCCCGCTTGAACCCGGCGAGATAGGCCTCGGTGGCCTGCTTCTTCCAGCCCGGATAGCGCGAAGGCATGCCCTTGGTCGAATTCTGGGACTGGTTGGCGAGGATGTTGTAGTCCATCGAGAGCACCTCGAAAGAGTGCCCCGGAAACGGCACCTGCTGGAGCGGCAGATCCCACATGTCCATCCGCTTGTCCGGCCACATCTGGCGGCCGCCGGGCGAGCTCGCGTCGTAGCGCCAGCCGAGCTTCTTCGCCGTGGGCAGCAGCTTGTCCTGGCCCAGCAGGCAGGGGGTGCGGGCGCCGACCAGTTCCTTGCGGTAGTCGAACGGCAGCGGATCGATGTCCTTCCAGCCGCTGTTCGTACGCCACTCGGTGACGAAGGACACAGCTTGGTCAATCTCGTTGCGCCAGTCCGCGGACGACCAGTTGCCGACCGATCCCGAACCGGCACAGAAATGACCGTTGAAGTGCGTGCCTATCTCATGCCCGTCGAGCCATGCCTGGCGTATGTACTTCAGCGTGTCCTTGATGTGGCCGTCGGTGAGATAGCCGATGTCGGACGCGCCGATGCCATTGTTCGGCGGGCGGTAGAGCGTCTTCTTGGACTCGGGGAGCAGATAGACCCCGGAGAGGAAGAAGGTCATTGCCGCATTGTGATTCTTCGCGAGTTCGAGGAAGCGGGGGAAGAGGCCGTTACCGACCTCTCCCGCCCCGTCCCAGGAAAAGACCACGAATTGCGGTGGCGTCTGGCCCGGTTCGAGAGGAACGGGCTTCGGCGGCTGGTGCGGCTGCTTTCCGGTATCGGATGTGGAACCGTCACCGATCAGCCGGACCCTGCCGCCCATGCCCGTTTCACCGGCCTTACCGGGCCCGGACCCAGCCGGTCTGCCCGTGTCGGACGAGCCGCAGCCGGCGATCCCGATCGCCGCCGCGGCCCCAAGTCCCGCCCCGAGCAAACCCCTTCGACTGATGTCGCGCATATCGTCCCCATCCGCGCTCTCTCTTGGTCCAGAGAGCCCATCTCAACCGGCAATGAGAGAGACGCCGATGGGAAGACGGAGGTTCCGAAAACGTGCGCCAATTTTCTGAGCGACTACGCCCCGAATGCTTTGGCCTTGCCCTTGACGGGTTTTGCGCCCGCGAGAAGATGGGCCGGAACAAGATCACGGGCAGGTTCGCTGTAGCCGACGGAGACGATGCGGTCGTCCTCGAACGTGAACGTGGTCAGGGACGCGAGCGTGCACTGCCGGCGGCGCGGATCGTGCCAGAGGCGGCGCCGCTCCACAAAGCTCCGCACGATCCAGATCGGCAGCTGATGGCTGACGCAGACGGCCTCGTGTCCGCGGGCCGCGTCCCGCGCGGAGCTCAGCGCACCCATCATCCGTACGACCTGATCGACGTACGGCTCCCCCCAGGACGGGCGGAACGGATTGGTCAGGTGCTTCCAGTTGGCCGGCTTGCGCAGCGCACCGTCGCCCACCCCGAAGGTCTTGCCCTCGAAGACGTTGCCCGCCTCGATCAGCCGCTCGTCGGTGTCGAGGGTGAGGCTGTGGTTCTTGGCGATGGGTGTGGCGGTCTCCTGGGCACGCTCCAGCGGGGAGGAGACGACATGGGTGATGTCCCGGTCCGCGAGATGCTCGGCGACGCGGTCGGCCATCTGCCGGCCGAGCTCGGAGAGGTGGTAGCCGGAACGGCGGCCGTAGAGGACGCCGTCGGGGTTCTCGACCTCGCCGTGCCGCACCACATGGACGACAGTGATCTCGCTCACGCCGAGACCTCCTTCGCCTCGGCGGCGGCGCGGGCGGCGGCGGGCAGCGCGGCGGCGATCCGCTCGATCGCACGCTCGTCGTGGGCCGTGGAGACGAACCAGGACTCGAAGGCGGACGGCGGCAGATAGACGCCACGGGCGAGCATCGCGTGGAAGAAGGCGTTGAAGCGGAAGGTCTCCTGCTTCTTCGCGTCCTCGTAGTTCCTCACCTCCCCCTCCGTGAAGAAGACGGAGAACATGTTGCTCGCCGTCTGCAGCCGGTGGGCGACGCCCTCCTTGCCGAGGGCGTCCGTGAGAAGGGACCGGATCTCCCGCGACACCGCGTCGACCTTCGCGTACGCCGCATCGTCGAGCAGCCGCAGCTGCGCGAGGCCCGCGGCGGTGGCCACCGGGTTACCGGAGAGGGTGCCCGCCTGGTAGACCGGGCCGGCCGGGGCGAGGTGCGCCATGACGTCCCTGCGGCCGCCGAACGCGGCGGCCGGGAAGCCGCCGCCCATGACCTTGCCGAAGGTCATCAGATCGGGTGCGACGCCGTCGACGCCGTACCAGCCGGACTTCGAGGTACGGAAGCCGGTCATGACCTCGTCGGAGATGTACAGCGCGCCGTTCTGCGCGCAGGCCGCCCGGAGGCCCTCGTTGAAGCCCGGCAGCGGCGGCACCACGCCCATGTTGCCCGGCGACGCCTCGGTGATCACACAGGCGATCTCACCGGGGTGGGCACGGAAGGCCGCTTGTACGGCCTCGATGTCGTTGTACGGCAGGACGATGGTGTCGCCGGCCTGCGCGCCGGTGACTCCCGGGGTGTCCGGCAGCCCGAAGGTCGCCACACCCGAGCCGGCCGCGGCGAGGAGGGCGTCCACATGCCCGTGGTAGCAGCCGGCGAACTTCACGACCTTGGCGCGGCCGGTGAAACCGCGGGCCAGGCGGATCGCGGACATCGTCGCTTCCGTACCGCTGGAGACGAGCCGGACCTGCTCGACCGGCTCGATCCGGGCCACGATCTCCTCGGCGAGGGCGACCTCGCCCTCGCCCGGCGTCCCGAAGGAGGTGCCACGCGCGACCACCGCCTGGACCGCCTCGATGACGGCCGGGTGGGAGTGCCCGAGGATCATCGGCCCCCACGAGCAGACGAGGTCGACATACTCGCGCCCGTCGGCATCGGTGAGGTACGGACCGGTACCGGACACCATGAACCGGGGCGTACCGCCCACGGCACGGAAGGCACGGACGGGAGAGTTCACGCCGCCGGGCGTCACGAGGGACGCTCGGTCGAAAAGCGTCTGCGAAACTGGGGCTTCGTATGAGTACGACACTTTGGTCCTGATCTGCGAATCGGGGTCGGGGCTGCTGGGACAGAAGATCTCGGCCACCGGTGAGCGGGGCGCGCTGTCTCTTCGTATTACGAAACGGAGTCAGCGCCCTCGCGTCTGCGAAACTGGGGCGTCATAGGGAAAGCTCACGGAATCCATGGTGTCAGAGGCTCCGACGTTCTTGCGGACTGGTGTTTCACCGCACGTTCGTGGGGGAGGTCACTGTCACGATGATCGGGTTGCGCGGCGGGGGCTGCGAGTGGTCGGGTGGAGATATGCATCGCGGTGGCGGACTGGGCGAGGGGACCGACGACCTGGGTCCTGAGCCTGCCCGGCGAGGGAAGCACCGGCGGCACGAGGCGGCTGCGAATGTACCCATGGGAAGCAGGAGCGGCCGGGTGGGGGTGACCTACAAGTACTTCGGTGCACCTGACGGGGCCACTGCCGCACGTGTGCCGATTTCGATGCGCCCTGAGGAACTGGGCGGCGACGAGCTCGGCATGGGCGGAATGTTCACCAAGATCAAGCCGGAGACCATAGCTGCCATGGTGCTGACCGGCATCCAGGGCATGCCGCTGAACAAGGTGCCGCCACTGGAGCTGGTGGTGCTCCACCCGGACTACGCGGTGGTCAAGCTTCCGATGACGGTGGTCGATCCGCTGCGCGGCATCGGCGAGGAGTCGGTGGGCGCGGCGGCCTTCATCTGGTCGACGGTGCCAGACCGGGGCGGTCCGCGGGACGCGTTCAACGTCTACCAGCTGCTGCACGAGTGGCAGGACTTCTCGGTCCGGCTGCACGCGGCGGGGCACCAGCCGTACTGCCTGGTCTGGCCCTGACCTGGGATTTCTTGGCAGATGGATGGGATTTTCGGGCCCCCTCCATGCCAGTGCCGGAGAGAGCCCTTCAGGCGGCCAGGGCACATCGAGGGCACACGGGTTTCGACGGAGGCACTGATGTGCCCGGCGTGTCGGACGCACGACCATCGCCGTCGGTCTCGACTTCGGCCTCAGCTTCGCTGAAGGCGTCGTCGATCGCGGGGCGCGTGCGCTTCTCGCTGGACGGCAGCAGATGCGTGTACGTACGCAGCGTGAAGCCCGGGTCCGAGTGGCCCAGGTACTCCGAGAGCGCCTTGATCCTCTCCCCAGCGTCCAGGAACACAGACGCATAGGCGTGCCGAAGGGCATGCATGCCGTCGCCCGGAGCCGCCCGGAGGTACCTCGCCCCGCGCTCACGGGGAGGGATCACGCCGGCGCGGACGGTGCGGTAGGCGGCGTCGATGTGGAGCTTGCCGATGCGAACCTGCTCGGCGACCTGGCACCAGGCCCATCAGATCTCCGAGCAGTTCCTCGCCCAGAGGGGGGAAACCATCAACCGCACCCAGAAGGCCCTCGAACAGCTCGCAGAGAACTGGACTGCCCTCCAGAAACTCGAAGCCCACCCGAACACCCCCTACGCCCAGGAGATCCTCGACGGCCTCAGCCCACACGCCCGCGCGCTCACCACCCCGCCTGACCACGCGGGCCTGACACCGCAAAGCCACCGGGCCCGCGCACCCAGCGCTGGTCCCGGTGCCATGCTCACGTTGCGTCGCTCAGGCCGCAGCAACACCTGAGAGAGTTCCGTCACCGAGGGCGCCTCGGAGAACGTGGGCGATCTCCTCAGGCTTGAGGTCGATACCGTCGATCCCTTCCACGGTCAGCGGGACCTCCTCCAGTGCGTATTCGCCCCGGCCCTCGGCGCTGAACTCGGGCCCGGTGCGGTCTTCGAAGGACCAGGTCGCGATGCGGGTGAGATAGAAGAGCTGACGCTCGTCGTGGGACTCCATCGTGTGCAGGATGCGGACGATGTCGGCCTTCCCTGCGATCTCCTCGTAGATCTCCCGGTGGAGGGCGGCCTCCCGGGACTCGTCGTCGGCTTCAACTCCGCCACCGGGCAGCACCCAGTACACGGGGACTCCGGGCTTGGTGCGACGGATGACCAGCATCGTGTCGTCCTCGGTGACGAGGACGGCTCGGACTCGTTCGATCATTCGGATTTGTCTCCTTGCTTGTTGACGGTCTCAGTGCAGCAGCCAGCCGCCATCGACGTGGACGGATTGCCCAGTGATGAACGATGCGGCGGGCCCAACGAGGAACGCCACGAGTGCCGCCACATCTTCGGGCCGTCCCCGACGGGGAACGCACTGGCGGTTGATCTGGTCCTCCGGGCGGGCGCGATGGCGGGCGGGGATCGCGGTCTCGGCCTCGACCTGGATGGCGCCGGGCAGGACCGTGTTGACGCAGACTCCGTACGGGCCCAGTTCGCGGGCGAGGGATCGGGTGAGGCCCAGGAGTCCGGCCTTCGCGGTGCTGTACGCGACGAGGTTGGCCCGGCCGGCGCGGGCGTTGACGCTGCCGATGTTCACGATGCGACCCCAGCACCGTTCGACCATGCCGGGGGTCACCGCGTGGCATGCGCGGTAGTGCGCGGTGAGGTTCACGTCGAGGGAATAGTTCCAGGCAGCCTCGTCGGTGTCCTGCCACGGGACGCGTGGGTAGGCTCCGGCGTTGTTCACGAGGATGTCGATCGGGCCGGTCTCCGCACGGACCCGGTCGGTCATCGTCTTGACGGCGTCAGGGTCGGCCAGGTCGGCGTCGATGGCCACGGCGAGCCGCCGGGGTTGGACGGCGCGGCCCGAGCTCGCGGCAGCGCGGTGACGACACCGCGTACCGGGAGGGCCGCGCCCGCCGGGATCGACCGGATCCGCTGGGAGCGGCTCGGGCGCGGCGGGACCGGGGAGGGCTACGGCTGCTGCCAGTGCGGGTTCCGGCCCGTCATAGCCAGTAGCCGGTCGAACTCCGAGGCCGTCTCCTCGTCCGGCAGCGTGACGGCCTCGCCGAACGCCCCCATCTTCCGGGCCATCGGCGCCAGCGCCGCGAACGACTCCGTGACCTCGCCGACCACGACCGGGTCCGGCGTGAACTCCTGGCCGGTGGCGCGGGCCAGGTCCCAGGCGTGCACAGTGAGATCGCCCAGCACCATCTCCCCCAGGGTCCTGGCGGCCATGCCCATGGACCCGGTGGTGCCCTCTTCGGCTCCGGGTGCAGCCCAGGCCTTGACCAGCACATCGGTCTCGTCGGCGAACCGGCCCCGCCAGTCACCCTCACTGAGGTAGTCGGGCTCGGCGGAGAAGTCGGCGTCCTTCTTGGCCGCCATGGCCTGGAAGTTGATCACCACCTGGAGGAGGTGGTTCGCCAGGCCTCGTACGTCGTACTCGGCGCAGGGGGTCGGGTCGTCCAGCCGTTCGTCGGTGATACCGCGCACCACCGGCACGGCACGCGCCGCCGCCGCGTCGAGCAGTTCACTGATGGTGTTCGTCATGGTCCGACCGTATGCACAGCAAGGGCCCTGCGTCTTGAACAAACGCGACATAGGATCCGGGGCATGGCAGGTCCGAGGCGTGACACCCGAGGCATCGTCGAAGCCCAGGACCTTTTCGCGCGCGTGCGTTTCCGCCGCCGCGAGCCGGCCCCGGTGCTCCGTCCGTATCTCGAGCACTACTGGCTCATCGACTGGGACCTGACGGAGCCGTACGCCTCCCATGTGGTGCCGCATCCGTCGGTCAACGTGGTCTTCCAGCAGTACGGCGACGAGCCGGGGTGGGCCGAGGTCGCGGGCATCGGCCTCAGCCTCTTCACGCAGAAGCTGGAGGGGTGGGGGCGGGTGTGCGGGGTGCAGTTCCGCCCCGGCGGCTTCCGGCCGTTCGCACCGGGCCGGCCGGTGTCCGACTGGACGGGGCAGCGGCTGCCGATCGGGGACGTACTGCCGGGCGCGGACTCGGACACCGTCCTCTCGGTCGTCGGACCGGAGGCGGAGGACGCGCGGGTCGCCGCGCTGGACGCTTTCCTGCTGGGCCTGGAGCCGGCGGCGGACCCCCAGGCGTTGCGCGCGATGGAGCTGGTCGACCTGGTGCGTGGGGACCGTACGATCCGGCGGGTCGCCGAGCTGGCGGCCGCGGAAGGGGTGTCGGCGCGCTCGCTGCAGCGGCTCTTCGCCGCGTACGTGGGGGTCGGGCCCAAGTGGGTCATCCTGCGCTACCGCATCCATGAGGCGCTGGAGCGCGCCGAGTCGGGCGGCGGTCGGGGCGCGGAGTCGCCGGAAGGCCCGGAGGGCGGGCTGGAGGACGGGCTGGACTGGGCAGCGCTTGCCGCGGAGTTGGGGTACAGCGATCAGGCCCATCTCGTACGGGACTTCACGGCGACGGTGGGCGTCCCGCCGACGGCGTACGCACGCCCCGCCCCTCAGTAGTTTTCGGTGACGCCGACCGCGCCGGTGCCGTGGGCCGCCGCGAACCGCAGCACCCGAAGGGGCCCGTCCAGCAGGGTGCGCACGTCGAAGTCGGGGGCGTCGCTCATCGCCGACATCCAGGCGTCCATGCGGGCGAGGATCTCGCTGCGGCGCGGCCCGGTGACGGCGAGCACCGACTCGGCGTGCGGGAGGACGGCCCGTACTTCGGCGGCCGTCAGCAGGAAGTCGCCGAACCAGCCGGGGAGCCGGGCCGCGCCCTCCGCGCCGAGGCCGTAGCAGAGGGCGGCGGCGGGGTCGCCCTTGCGCGCCGCGGCGACGAAGACCGCACTTCCTGCTTCGGTGCCGCTTCCCTCGCTGCCGCTTCCGTCGGCGTCGCGAAGGAGGTCCATCCCGGCCTCCTTCATTGCGGTGACGGCCGGGGCACTCGGGCCTCCACTGCGCGCGAAGGCGGCGAAACGAAGGGCAGCGGGCGTGGGTTGGGGCGTGAAGTAGGGCTCACGGTCCCCGCCGCTCAGCCACCAGGCCAGATCGTCGGCGTAGCCGGGGGGCGTGGTCCACTCCCCCTCCAGATGGACGAACCGGCCGGGCAGCGCGGCGACTTCGGCGTCGGGGACAGCACCGATCGCCCACACACCGGTGAGGCTCATCTGCCGGACTCCCGTTGTCAGATCCGCGTTCTACAGTGCACGACATGGAGATCAAAGCATCGGCGGTACGGATCGAGCCATGGTCCGCTGACGACTTCGACCTGCTCCGCGCCTCGAACGCACCGGAGCTGATGGATCACCTGGGAGGCCCTGAGACGGAAGAGCAGCTGATCAAGCGGCATCAGCGGTACGTCGATCTCAGCGCGGACCGTACGGGCAGGGGCCGGATGTTCCGCATCGTCCTGCTTGCGGACGGGGAAGCCGCCGGAACCGTCGGCTTCTGGGCGAAGACCTGGAACGGGGAGGAGGTGTACGAGACGGGGTGGAGCGTGCTGCCCCGTTTCCAGGGGCGTGGCGTCGCGACGGCGGGCACCCGGGCCGTCATCGAGCAGGCCCGCGCCGAGCGCAGACACCGTTACCTGCACGCCTTCCCGGACCCCGAGAACGGCCCGTCGAACGCGGTGTGCAGGAAGGCGGGCTTCGAGCTGAGGGGCGAGTGCGACTTCGAGTACCCGCCCGGCAACCTCGTGCGGTCCAACGACTGGCGACTGGACCTGCGCGACGGAGAGTCCGGCTGACAGTCCGCCCGGCGGTTCATGTCCGGCCGACGGCGTCCAGCCGGTGGTGTCCAGCCGGTGGTTCAGCTGAGCGGCTTGTCGAAGTTGAAGGCGAAGACCGCGAGCCGCTCGCGGAAGTAGAAGCGGTGGGCGTCGGTGCGATGGGTGCCGGAGTCCAGGTTCAGATGCCGGCAGCCGGCCTCACGGGCGATCCCTTCGAGGTACGTGAGGAGGTGGTGCCCCACGCCGGTGGAGCGGGCGTGCGCGGCGGTCACCAGGTCATCGACGTACAGCTTGCGTATCTGGCTGGTGTTGTCGATGATGCGCCATCCCGCCGCGCCCACGCATGTGCCCTCGGCGGTGTAGGCGGCGGAGAAGCGGAGTCCCTGCCCGTATCCCTTCTCGTACACCTCGCGGAACAGGTCCTCGGTCAGATGCGGCCGCAGCTCGATGAGGACGGGCAGCAGGTCGTTCACCAGGCGGGGGTCGCCCGGCTCCAGGTCGATGATCTTCATACCGACACCGTAGCGCAGCCCCCATCGTCGGACTAATGGAATAGAGTGACTTATCCATTAGTCGCAACGGAGGGGGAATCCATGCTGCTTGCCCATATCAGCGATCTGCATCTCGACGGCACCGAGCGGGCGACCGAACGGGCCGCACGCACGGTGGCGTATCTGAACTCCCTGAGCCGGCGGCCCGACGCCGTTCTGGTCACCGGCGACATCGCGGACCACGGCGCCCCGGCCGAGTACGCCGAGGCGGCCGAGCTGCTGGCCCGCCTCGACGCCCCCTTCTTCACCTGCCCCGGCAACCACGACAACCGCACCGCGTACCGCACGGCGCTCCTGGGAGAGGCGGGCGAGGCGAGCAAGGCAGGAGAGTCGGGCGAGGCGGGAGAGGCAGGCGGCGGACCGGCCGACGACAGCGCGCCGGCCATCAACCGCCTCCACCACGCGGGCGGTTACGCCCTGCTGCTCTGCGACTCGACGATTCCCGGCAAGGACGAGGGACTGTTCGACGACGAGACACTGGAGTGGCTGGCGCGCACGCTCGACGAGCTCGGCGACACCCCGGCGCTGCCCGCCTTCCACCACCCGCCGACGGTGATCCACCACCCCTACCTCGACTCGATCAATCTGACCAACGCCGAGCGGCTGGCAGAAGTGCTGGCAGGACGCACCAACGTCCCGGCCGTCCTGACCGGCCACGCCCACACACCCACCGCCACGACCTTCGCCGGGCGGCCGCTGCTGGTGGCGCCCGGAGTGGTCTCGACGCTGCGGCTGCCGTGGGAGAGCGGCGAGACGCTGACGGACCAGGTGGCCCCGCCGGGCGTCGCGTTCCACGTGCTGGGCGAGGGGGGCGGCCCGATCACGACGCACTTCCGCGTCGTGCCGTAACCACCCAGCCGCTCCACCGTCCCCCGCCCCCGTCCCGCCCAGCCGTTCCACCGCCACCACTCACCGCCACCACTCACCGCCACAACCACCGCAGGAAAGGGCCCGCTTGACCAGCGGGCCCTTTTCGCGGATATTTATCTGCGCCACACAGATTCTGCACAGCGAAGGAAACTTTCACATGACCGTCCTCGTCACCGGCAGCCGCGGCAAAGTCGGCTCCACCCTCATCACGCTCCTGCACGAGAAGGGAGTTGACGTCCGGGCGGCCTCCGCCGCCCCCGAAAAGCTCAGCCTCCCCGCGGGCGTGGCCACCGTGCGGTGCGCCCTCGACGACGCCGCGGACTTCCCGGCCGCCCTCGCCTCCGTCACTTCCGTCTTCCTCTACGCAGAGCCGTCACAGATCGGTGCCTTCCTCGAGCAGGCCGAGGCCGCGGGCGTCGAGCACATCGTGCTGCTCTCCTCCAGTTCGGTCCTGGACCCCGACGCCGCCGACAACCCGATCGCCGCCTCCCATCTCGCGGTCGAGCGGGCGCTGGCGGGCTCCGCCGTCGAGTCGACCGTCCTGCAGCCGGGCGCCTTCGCGAGCAACGCGTTCCAGTGGCGGGCGCAGGCGTCCCTGGGCGCGATCGACCTTCCCTACCCGGGCAGTTACGGCGATCCGATCCATGAGCAGGACATCGCGGAGGCCGCGCTCGCGGTCCTCACCCAGCCACGGCTGCGCGGGGCGACCTACCACCTGACCGGCCCCGAGTCGCTCACCTTCACCGAGCAGATCGCGTTCCTCGAGCGCGCCGCGGGCCGCCCCATCCCCTTCAACACCGTGACCCCGGAAGCCTGGAAGGAGTCCATGTCCGTGTACATACCGGGCTCCTTCGCCGACGGGCTGCTCAGCTACTGGGCCTCCACGGACGGTTCACCCACCCCCCTCACCCGTGCCGTCGAGGAACTGACCGGCCACCCGGCCCGCACCTTCGCCGAATGGGCGGCGGAGAACGCGGACGCCTTCCGGGCATGACCCCCGCCCCAGCCCGTATCGCAGGTGTCCGCGTGCCCACCCTCGCCCCCGCCCCGCCCCACCCACCCGCGAAAGCCGCTGGCTGGCGCGCACCGCCCGGTGACATGCTTGCGGCGTGAACGGACCGGAAATCTCCTTCAGCCTCGCCCCTGAACTGCGCCTCTTCGTCTCGCCGGAGCGCCGCAAAGGGCGTACGGCCGTGGTCACCGACGGCTCATCGACGCTCGGCCATGTCGTCGAGTCCCTCGGCATCCCGCTCACCGAGGCGGGCCGGCTGCTCGTCGACGGCCGCCAGGTCACCGTCTCCCACATCCCGCGCGCGGGCGAGAGCATCGAGGTCTGCGGCATCCAGCGGCCGCAGCAGGTCCCCGGCGCCCCGCTGCGCTTCCTGCTCGACGTCCACCTCGGCACGCTCGCGCGCCGGCTGCGGCTCCTGGGCGTCGATGCGGCGTACGAGAACGAGGACATCGGCGACCCGGCACTGGCCACGCTCTCGGCGAAGGAGCAGCGCGTACTGCTCTCCCGCGACCGGGGGCTGCTGCGGCGGCGGGAGATCTGGGCGGGGGCGTACGTCTACAGCGACCGGCCCGACGACCAACTCCGGGACGTACTCGCTCGGTTCGCCCCGGCACTCGCGCCATGGACCCGGTGCACGGCATGCAACGGCCGGCTGTCGGACGCCGACAAGGACTCGGTCCAGGACCATCTGGAGCAGGGCACGCAGCGCTCGTACGACGTCTTCGCGCAGTGCACGGCGTGCGAGCGCGTGTACTGGCGGGGCGCGCACCACGCCCGCCTGGAGGCGATCGTGGAGGACGCGCTGCGCGAGTTCGGCGGCGCCGCCGCCTAGCCTTCAGCGCCGGGGTGTCAGAGCCTGCCGCCGCGCAGCCGCTCGATCTGCGCGGCGCTGAGCTCCACGGTCCGCCGCATATGGGCCGTGAGCAGCGCGATCTCGTCGTCGTTGTACGCGTCGAACATCTCGTACCACGCGCCGTTCAGCTTCTGCCACAGCGCGCCGAACTCCGCCATCCGCTCGGGCACAAGGGTTACCAGCACCCGCCGCCGGTCCTCGGTGTCGCGCTCGCGCGTGATGTACCCCGCCCGCTCCAGCCGGTCCACGAGCCGCGTCGCCGACCCCGTGGTGAGCCCGGTCAGTTCGGCGATCCGCCCGGTGGTGACGGGCCCTCGCTCCAGCCCCAGAAGGTTGAGGCACTGCAGATCGGTGGGATGGAGATGCAGATGGTCGGCGAGTGCCTGGTTGAAGAGGGCGTACGAGGCCATGTAGCGGCGCGACGCGGTGGACAGCTCGTCCATCAGCCCGTTCCGCCCCGACGTGCTCTTCTGCGTCATGCAGAAATTGTACGGCGCAGGCGCGCAGGCGCTAGTCGACGATATGGCGCAGGTAGGCCTGCGGATCGGCGAGATACCGGCGCCAGTGGTCGACGACGCCCAGCTCCCCCCACTCCACCCGCCGCATGCCGTGCTCACCGACCTCGACGATGTCCGCGCCGGGCAGCGCGGTCAGCAGCGGGGAGTGCGTGGCGCAGATGACCTGTCCGCCCTTCTTCACCAACTGGTCGATATGGCCGATCAGTTCCAGGCAGGAGGAGAAGGAGAGTGCAGCCTCGGGCTCGTCCATCACATAGAGGCCTGCCTGCATGAACTTCCCCCGGAACGCCGCGAGAAAGCCTTCGCCATGGCTGACCGAATCCGGCGCGAAACCCTCCCGGTCCAGGGCGTCCAACGCAGTCTCCGCCCGCAGGAAGAAGCCCTTGCGCGCCGACCAGCTGGTGACCATCCGGCGCCCCCGGGGCGCCGCGTCGAAGCGGACACGCTCGCCGAGGACCGACTTGCCGCGGTGCGAGGCATACCGCCAGTCGTGGGAGCCGCCGTACGAGTCCAGCCCGAACCCCTCCGCCAGGGCCTCGACCAGGGTCGACTTCCCCGAGCCGTTCTCTCCGACGAGGAAGGTCACGGGCGCGGTGAAGCGCAGCCCCTCGTCGAGGAGCTGCCGGACGCACGGCACCGACCAGGGCCACTCGCCCTCGTCGTACGAGGAGAGATGGGCGTACGCACGTTCGACAATCATCCACCCAGTGTCGCCCACCCCTCTGACAGCCGCCCGGACACAGGCCTCCCCCTGAACGGCAGCCACTCAGAAGGCGTACGGGTCCCCGGTGTCCGGCGCCAGCACCCGGTGCGTGCTGTTCTCCGGGTTGCGGTCGGTCGCACCGCCGTTCCACAGCGTGTCGATCTTCACCACCGCTTCCTCCGGCAGGCCCACCGCCCTCAGGTCGAGCGCGATCCGCCGCCCGGCCCCACCCGCCCGCAGCACACCCGTCGAGCAGAGCACCTCCCGGTCCCCGCCCCACAGGCACCCGGCCGGCAACGCCTGAGCACCGGCCAACTGCACCGAGAACGCCAGCCGTACGGTCGCGTTCGAGAGATCGGCAGGACCATGGCTCTCGCTCGCAAGCAGGACCCCGAGCCGCCCACTCGCCAGCGAGACATGGCCGTGATGCGCCACATCCGCCTCCGGCGCGATCGCCCGGTCGCCCGCACCCGCACTCGCTCCCAGGCCGACCACCATGACCACCGCGGCGGACACCGCCCACAACGCCTTACGCTTCGGACACATAGTCCGAAGATACCGATACTTCGCGATTGTTACTGATTGTCCATCAGTTCCGGCGCGTCTCGGCTCCGGCGCGTCTCGGCTCGGGCACGTCTCGGCTCGGGCACGTCTCGGCTCGGGCACGTCTCGGCTCGGGCACGTCTCGGCTCGGGCACGTCTCGGCTCGGGCACGTCTCGGCTCGGGCACGTCTCGGCTCCGGCGCGTTCCCCGCTGCCTGCATGACACGCTGTTCCTCATGCTCGTCGCCCGTTCCGCCGCCCTCTTTCTCCTCGCCGCGCTCTTCGAGATCGGCGGCGCCTGGCTCGTCTGGCAGGGGCTCAGGGAACACCGCGGCTGGATCTGGATCGGCGCGGGCGTCATCGCCCTCGGCGCGTACGGATTCGTCGCCACGCTCCAGCCGGAAGGCGAGTTCGGCCGCATCCTCGCCGCGTACGGCGGAGTCTTCGTGGCGGGCTCGATCGCCTGGGGCATGGTCGCCGACGGCTACCGCCCCGACCGCTGGGACGTGATCGGCGCGCTGGTCTGCCTGGTGGGCATGGCCCTGATCATGTACGCCCCGCGCGCCCGCTGACGCCGCTCGCCGCAGCGGCGGCGCCCTATCCTGGCCGCATATCGATCACACGCGCGAGGAGTAACGAGACATGACCGACGCCGGCACCCCCATCGCCGTCATCACCGGAGCCAGCAGCGGCATCGGTGCGGCCACCGCACGGCAACTCGCGGCCGCCGGCTACCACGTCGTCCTCACCGCCCGCCGCAAGGACCGCGTCGAGGCGCTCGCCGCCGAGCTCACCGCCGCGGGCCGCCGGGCCACCGCGTACGCCCTCGATGTCACCGACCGCCCTGCGGTCGACACCTTCGCCGCGTCCCTCGACCGCTGCGACGTTCTCGTGAACAACGCAGGCGGCGCAATCGGCGCGGACCCCGTCGCCACCGGTGACCCCGCCGACTGGCGCCAGATGTACGAGGTCAACGTCCTCGGCACCCTCCACGCCACCCAGGCCCTGCTCCCGGCCCTCACCGCGAGCGGCGACGGCACGGTCGTGATCCTCTCCTCCACCGCCGGCCACGCCACCTACGAGGGCGGCGCCGGCTATGTCGCCGCCAAGAACGGCGCCCGCGTCCTCGCCGAGACCCTCCGTCTGGAGATCGTCGGCACCCCGGTCCGCGTGATCGAGGTCGCCCCCGGCATGGTCAGGACCGACGAGTTCGCCACCACCCGCTTCCGCGGCGACGAGGAGAAGGCCGCCAAGGTCTACGCGGGCGTGGCCGAGCCGCTCACCGCCGACGACGTGGCGGACACGATCACCTGGGCGGTCACCCGCCCGCCCCACGTCAACATCGACCTGCTGGTGGTCCGCCCCCGCGCCCAGGCCTCCAACTCCAAGGTCCACCGCGAGCTCTGAAACGAACGTGTGCTGTGCCCAGAACAAAGAACGGGCACAGCACACGTCGTCACGATCCCGACAGGGTCAGGAGCGCTTCAAGCCCTTCGGGAGAACGTTCCGGACACCGCCGGCAGCCATATCGCCCTTGAAGCCCTTCGCTCGCAGGGAACCCGGAACCGGTGTTGACAGCGCCGTCCAGCCTTCATCCCAGACGAAGCCACCGCCGTCCAGGTCACCGTGCGTCTGGTGCACGGTCCCAAACGTGGTCACCACCTTGACCCACGCGTCTTCCCCTTGAGACGAGATGGCGACGGCACAGACACTTTCGGGGTAACCCGGGTTGTCGCCGTTGCTGAGGTCCGTCCAGGTGGGGTTACCTCCTGGGGTCGACTCACCGGCGTACGCAATCCCACCGATGAGTGCGGCGCTGTACTCATCCGAGGTCGAGGGAGAGTACGAGTCGATGTCGATGCACGGCCCAGTGGCACCCGTAGCGCCGGTGGCACCTGTGGCCCCGGTCGGACCGGTGTCACCCGTGGCACCCGCCGGACCGGTGTCACCCGTAGGACCAGTGGGACCGGTGTCACCCGTAGGCCCGGTGTCGCCGGTAGCACCCGCGGGACCGGTGTCACCCGTAGGACCCGTAGGTCCGGTGTCACCCGTAGGCCCGGTGTCACCCGTGGCACCCGCCGGACCGGTGTCACCCGTAGGCCCGGTGTCGCCCTGCGGACCGGTGTCACCCGTAGGCCCGGTGTCACCGGTAGCACCCGCGGGACCGGTGTCACCCGTAGGCCCGGTATCGCCCGTGTCGCCCTGCGGACCGGTGTCACCCGTGGGCCCGGTATCGCCCGTGTCGCCCTGCGGACCGGTGTCACCCGTGGGCCCGGTATCGCCCGTGTCGCCCTGCGGACCGGTGTCACCCGTGGGACCCGTAGGCCCGGTGTCACCCGTGGGACCAGTGGGACCGGTGGGTCCCACCTTCTTGCACTTGTCGTCGTCCGCCCGTGTGAGCGGCGACTGACCTTCCGCGTGCCGCTGCAGCAGGCCATCCTCGTGCCGCTGACGCCGGCCTTCCTCGCGCTGCGGTCGGCCATCCTCGCGGGACGAGCTTTCCTCCTCCTGCGGTCGACCTTCCTCGCGGGACGAGCTTTCCTCCTCCTGCGGTCGACCTTCCTCGCGGGACGAGCCTTCCTCCTCCTGCGGCCGGCCATCCTCGCGGGACGAGCCTTCCTCCTCCTGCGGCCGGCCTTCCTCCTCCTGATCCGCCGACTCCCTGCACTCATCCCCGTCCGACGGGACTGCCACGCTCACGCCGGAGGGCCCCCGCATGCTCTGCGCCGCGCCAATACCGGGACTCGCTATCCCGGTAAGCACGAGAGCGAGCGAGGCTATGGCGCCGCCGGTGAGCCAAGCACGTCGTCTGGGAAGCGGGCCCAGAGATGACCTGGTCCTGTGTTCAGGACTCATTCACTGCTCCTTCTTCTTCAACCGGATCGAGTGACGCTCCGGATACGAGTTCGAACTTCTCTTGGGAACATCGGATCGCGGCTGCAACGCCTTGAGGGGCTGAATGACGTATCAACAGATTGGCCTACTAGCGATGCCCGAATGGGTGCGTGCGCAGCAGCGAACTCTGAATCAGCCGTCGGCGTGCCGTCATTGAGCGGCCGGGCCCGGTGCATAAGGTCGCCCGGACCGAACCACCGGAAATGGTGATGCCGTGAAGCCGTCAATCTGCCTATGCATGATCGTCAAGAACGAGGCGAAGGTCATCGAACGATGTCTCGCGTCCGTTCGTGACCTGGTGGACTACTGGGTGATCTCCGACACCGGCTCGACCGACGGCACTCAGCAGCTGATCCGTACGGCACTCGACGGCATCCCGGGCGAGCTTCGCGAAGAGCCCTGGGTCAACTTCGGCCACAACCGCTCCCTGAACATCGGCTACGCCCACGGCAAGGCCGACTACCTGCTCCTTCTCGACGCCGACCATGTGATCCGACGGGACGACCCCCTGCCCGATCTGACCGCCGAGTCGTACATGCTGCGGCACGAGGGCGCGACCGAGTACCGCATCAAACGCCTGGTCCGGGGTGACATCGCCTGGCGCTACGAGGGCGTCACCCACGAGTACCTCACCTCCGACGGGCACCACGCCCAGGAGAATCTCGACGCACTCGTCATCCAGGACTTCGCCGACGGCGGCTCACGACACGACAAGTTCGAGCGGGACGCGCGCCTGCTGAGCGCCGAGCACAAGCGCGACCCCGCCAATGCGCGCACGGTCTTCTACCTGGCACAGACCATGCGCGACATGGGCAGAACGAGCGAGGCGATCACCTACTACGAGCTCCGCGCGCGCATGGGCGGGTGGCCCGAAGAGGTGTACTACGCGCTGTTGCAGGTCGGGATCCTCAAGGCCGGCTCCGACGACGACTGGCCGGCCGCCATGGACGCCTTCTCACGCGCCTGGGAGTCGCGTCCGCGACGGCTCGAAGCCTGTTACGAACTGGCGTCACGGCTGCGCAGAATGGGCCGCCATCATTCCGCACACGCGATCCTCTGCGCCGGGCTCGACCAGGAGCAGCCGGACGACATTCTGTTCATCCAGCCGTGGGTGTACCGCTGGGGGCTGCTGTTCGAGTTCTCGATCACTGCCTACTGGGTCGGCGACCACGCCGGCTCCCTCCAGGCGTGCGACCGGCTGCTGGCGATGCCCGACGTGCCCGACGCCTATCGCAAGCAAACACTCAGTAACCGTGAATTCGCCGCGCAGCGCCTTGCCGCGATTCCCGAGCCGACCACCGGAGCCCAGACGGCCGAGACGCTGAGCGTCGGGCAGCCGCCACAAGGTTAGGCGTTCGACATGGCACTTCTCTCCCCTTCTTCGGCCCAGGACCGGACGCCACCCGCCGGGAGCGCCGACACGGTGCAGGCGCCGGGCGCACAGCAGGGCTTCAAGGGGGTGCTGCGCAGCGTATGGCTGTGGCCGGCGCTGGCCACCCTGGCGCTGACGATGTACCAGATCGGCCGTCCCCAGCTGTGGGAGGACGAGCTGAACAGCTGGGACATGGCTGCCCGCAGTACCGACCAGCTGTTGGCCGCGGTGCAGCGGGTGGACGCGGTGCTCGGTACGTACTACCTGTTCCTCCACGCGTGGATGGGGGTCTTCGGGGATTCCGCCACGGCCGTACGCATGCCTTCGGCACTGGCGATGGCCGGCACCGCCGCCTGTGTGGCGCTGATCGGGCAGCGGTTGTTCGGCCGCCGCGCCGGGCTGGCCGGCGGCCTGCTCTTCGCTCTCATTCCGGTGGTGAGCCGGTACGGCCACGAGGCCCGCCCCTACGCCCTGGTGGTCCTGGCGGTCGCCCTGTCCACCCTGTTGCTGCTCCGGGCCATGGACCGCCCCACCAGCTGGTGGCGCTGGACCGGCTACGCCGTGTGCGTGGGAGCCGTCGGCCTGCTGCACCTGGTGGCGCTGACCGCCCTGGCCGGGCATCTGGTCGCGGTGATCCTGCGGGCCCGGTCCGAGCGTCTGATCGCGTGGCGTTTCTGCCTCGCGGCCCTGACCGGCGTGGCCTGCGCTGCCCCGGTGGTCCTGCTGGGCAGGGAGCAGGCCGCCCGGCAGATCTCCTGGATCCCCCAGCCGGAGATGTGGAGCCTGCTCACCTTCTGGCCGCAGCTGTACGCCTCCGCCCTGGTGGCCGGGGCGGTGACGACGCTGGCCGTGCTGGCGTGGGGAGAGCGCCGCGACGCCGCCCTGTTCGCCACTGCGCTGGCGGTGCTGCCTCCATTGGCCCTCTGGACGGTCTCGCACGGAGACGTCTCGTACTTCTTCTACCGGTACCTGCTGTTCACCCTGCCCGCGTGGGCAGTACTGGCCGGCGCCGGTCTGACCGCTGTGCGATCCCGGGCGATGGTGGCGGCGGCGCTGGTGGTTCTCGGGCTGCTCACCCTGCCCGAGCAGCAGGTGCTGCGGAAGCCGTACGGGCACTTCTGGCAAGGCCTCGACTACCAGGGCGCGGCACGGACCATCCAGAAGTTCCACCGGCCCGGGGACGCAGTGGTCTACGACCGCGGGCCCGACTACTGGCGCATGCTCGACGTAGGTGTCCGCTTCTACCTTCCGGACGACCTCCAGCCGCGCGATGTCTTCCTGGCCGAGTCGGCCGCCGACCGGCACGACCTGTGGCCGTCGGAGTGCCAGGACCCGGCCGCCTGTGTGAAGGACGAGCAGCGGATCTGGCTGGTGGTGGGCGGCAGTGAAGGGGATCCGCTGGAGGCGCTGCCCGCCGCCCAGGCCGAGGCCTTGCGCTCGCGCTACACGGCGACCGGGACCGAGCGCCTGACCGGCCTGACGGTCGCGCTGCTGCAGCGCACCCGATAGGCCCCGGCGGCCTCTCCCACCGACCCGCAACACAGCGACACAACGACACAACGCTGAACGACGGAACGACGGAACGACGGAACGGCAGAACGCCCCGGACCACTCCCGGTCCGGGGCGGACGCGTCGATACGCCTCATCTTCCGGCACCGCTCCCGCGCGGCGCATGGAGAGACGCCACTGCGTCACGCCGGGCTACTGGCGTGGGCCCGCGTTTCTCAGAGGTGCTCGTTCCTGAGGGACGACCCTGGGGGACGAGAGCGGTGAGCTCTGCGTGCGCGCCCCCTTCTCTGCCTGCTCGTGGGACGAGCGCCGAGCGGAAGAGGGTGAGGCGGTGCGGTGGCGCGCGGCAGCCTGGCGAGGCGGCCTGGTCAAGGTGATCTGGCGGACCAGCTGCTGGAAGCAGGCAAGGGCCGCGAGGGAAGGGAGCGCAGCCGCTGCCGTGCCGGTGATCGTCCGCGGAGCCTGAGCCACACACAACAGGGTGGTGAGGGTGGAGAAAACAAGTACGACGAACCAGGAGTGCACGACACGGCGTTGATGGAGGGAAGCGCGCAGGATGGCGAGGGATGCAACCAACCAGGGTCCGTAGACCAGAAGCGGCCACCAACTGACCAGACCTTGGGCGATATGCGGTGCGGCGATGCGCCGGAGGGGGTCCAGGGCAACCATGCCTCCGAACACACTGACCATGGAGACGATGACAGCGCCCAGCGCGGCAAGAAAGATGCTCGTCGTCTGCATCAGAGTGACCCCGGCCTTCGGCGCGCGGGCCTGCCGCCGGTGGCCGCGATACACGGGCGGCGGTGCCACAGGGGCGGTGGTTCGGTTCGACCGTGCGAGTGTGTCGTCGTCCGGGTCGGCAGCGACGGTGCCGAATTCATGTCCTTCAGCGGTCTGCAGCAGTTGCTGCAGTTCCAGTGCCGGATCCCACGACTCGTCAAGGGCCGACGGGGCCAGGGGTGCGATCGTCTGATAACCACCCAGCGAGTCCTCGGGGGAGGAGAGATACGGGTCCCCCCACGCGGCACGGCCGGTCAAGTCGGGGTGTCCAGCCGCTGGAACGTACGAGCCGTACTCGTCATACATGGACGCTTTGCCCCGTCCGTTCGTCACCGTGCGTGGCGTACGACGGGTGCCCTGCGCTCGACCGCCGGTAGAACTCGGCCTCGATCTGGTTGATCACCGTCAGAAAATCCGCCAGCGTCGAGGAGGAGTACTTCAGCTCGATTCGCTGGTCCTTATAGTGGAGCGTCGCGTTTCCCCCCTGTGCGCACTCCGCCGAGGCGGGGGAAAAGGCCCAATTTCCCAGCCAAGCCGCGTGAGTGCCGGCCATGCGCCATGCGGGAACCGCGGGTGGGGACTGTGTTTTCGTCACTCCCCCACAACGACTCCGACATTAACCCTGGTGCGCGGCAACCGGGTGTATTTTGCGCTGCAAGAGCGATTTACTCAATATGCCATCGGCGGCTCGTATGACGAACTGCGCACCCCTCCGCGGATACCGAAGTCGGACAAGAAGACCGGGCGTTCCGCCGTGTCGATCCAGCTCACCCGAACACCGGAAAATCGCTTTTCCGGACTGCCGCCACGACGATCTCGTCCGGCCGGACGGAATCGAAGAGCCGGCTGTGCCGGGTGCGGGCGACCGACATGCCCTCCGGGGCAGGGTGTGGAACGGTGGGAAGGGCTGGGAGCAGTGCCCGGAAGGGGGGCCAGATGCCCCAGCGGGCCGCTCCGTCCAGGAGGTGGAGTCATGCCCGACCAGGTCAGTTGGAGCCCCCCGGAGGAACGGGCCGCGCGGGGACGGGCCGCGCGGGCTCGTGCGCCGCGCTCCTCTCACGCGGAGTACGAGCCCTCGGCGATGCGGCCGGACCCCGTGGACATCATCGGGGCACAGTCGGCCGCCCGGTTGCCGGAGCTGGTGCCCATCCGCTACGGCCGGATGCTGGAGTCCCCCTTCCGCTTCTACCGCGGCGCCGCTGCCATCATGGCCGGCGATCTGGCCGACACCCCCCGCACAGGAATGACCGCGCAGCTGTGCGGGGACGCGCATCTGCTGAACTTCCGGCTGCTCGCCTCGCCCGAGCGGAAACTGGTCTTCGACATCAACGACTTCGACGAGACCCTGCCCGGCCCGTGGGAGTGGGACGTCAAGAGGCTGGCCGCCAGCCTGGCCATCGCCGGACGCGAGAACGGCTACACGGACGGCGAACGGGCCTCCGTCGTACGCGCCACCGTGCGGTCGTACCGCGAAGAGATGCGCCGCTTCGCCGGCCTGGGCAACCTCGCCGTCTGGTACACCCAGGCCGACAGGGACATGGTGCAGAGCCTGGCGGACCAGAAGCTGAGCGCGCGGGGCCGTCAGCGCACCCAGCGGGCCATGGCGAAGGCCCGCACCCGCGACGGCCTCCAGGCCTTCGAGAAACTCACGCGGGTGGTCGACGGCCGGCGCAGGATCGCCCCCGACCCGCCACTGATCGTGCCGCTCCAGGACCTGCTGCCGGGCGTCGAGCGCGAGTCGCTGGAGGCACAGCTCCGCGAGCTGATCGAGCGGTACGGCCGCACCCTGCCGTCCGACCGCCGCCACCTGCTCCGGCAGTACCGGATCGTCGACATGGCTCGCAAGGTCGTCGGAGTGGGCAGCGTCGGCACACGCTGCTGGATCATTCTGCTGCTCGGCAGGGACGACCAGGATCCGCTACTGCTGCAAGCCAAGGAAGCCGACCGGTCGGTGCTGGCCGAGTACGTGGGGAAGAGCGCCTACGACAACCAGGGGGAACGGGTCGTCTCCGGGCAGCGCCTGATGCAGGCCGCAAGCGACATCTTCCTCGGCTGGGAACGTGTCACCGGTATCGACGGACGCCAACGCGACTTCTACGTCCGCCAGTTGCGGGACTGGAAAGGCATCGCCGAACCCCAGCTCATGGACCCCCGGGGCATGCGCGTCTTCGGCGAACTCTGCGGCTCCACTCTCGCCCGCGCCCACGCCCGCTCCGGAGACCGCATCGAGATCGCCGCCTACCTCGGCCGCGGCGATGCCTTCGACCGCGCACTCACCGTCTTCGCCGAACGCTACGCCGACCAGAACGAACGCGACCACCAGGCCCTCACCGACGCCGTACGCACCGGCCGGGTCGCCGCCGAGGCCGCCTGATCCGCCGCAGCTCCAAGCGCAGGTTCACTGACGGGCCATGCGAAAACGCATCTCGCTGTCCACGTCGACGATGAGTTCGCCCGACAGGTCGACGGTCACGCTGTGGAGCGAGCCGCTGAAGCGGAGCGGTGCCTGGTAGCCGGGTGCGACCGGCCTGCCGTGGTGGGCGCCGCGCGGCGGCGGAGCTGACGGAAGCCGCCGGGCGGGAGTTCGCCGACCCGGTCCGCCGTGCCACGGCACTGACGGCCGTCCGGCAGGGCATCGGCGGGCACCGCCCTGACGCGCCGCCGTCCCACTGGGCGCCCACACGCCCACACTGCTGTTCACCCTTACGGTCGCCGAGCGCTCGCGCACGGCCGCGCTCCGGGGTCTGCTGGCATCGAACCCACAGCTACACGGGAGGTCGCGCCATGCCGGACGACGGATCAGCGGGCCCCGGCGGGGAACGTTCCGAAGCTTCGAGCGCCGACGGCGAACGCCCCCAGCTGGAGCAGCTACGGGCACGCATCGCCGCGCTGGAGACGGGCAAAAAGGCCCGGGCTCCCCATCACCGGTGGCGGGCCTTCTTCTCCGCGCTGCTCATCGTCATCGGCTGCATCCTCGCCCCGCTGGCCGGTGTCGCCGCCTGGACGGCGGACGAGGTGGGCAACACGGACCGCTACGTCAACACGGTCGCCCCGCTCGCCTCCGACCCCGACATCCAGAACGCCGCCGCGAACCGGGTCACCAACGCGGTGATGGAACACATCGACCTGTCGGCCCTGCTGGAGGACGTGGCACCCGCGGACCGCCCGCGCCTGGAGAAGGTGCTCGGCAAACTCGGCAACTCGCTGGAGAACGCCGTCCGCAGCTTCGTCCACGACAAGTCGGAGGAGATCATCGCCTCCGAGACCTTCAGCAACATCTGGATCCAGGCCAACCGCCGGATCCACGCAGCCGTCGAAAAGGCCCTGACAGGCAGCGGCGGCGGCGCCGTGAAGATCAACAACGACTCGGTGACCGTCGATCTCGGCCCGGTCGTCGACCAGGTCAAACAGCGCCTTGTCGACGACGGAATGACGGTGGCCGCAAAAATCCCCGAAGTGCACACCGACTTCACGGTGCTGCGCGCCGACAACATCGGCAAGGTCAAGACGTACTTCCGGATCCTGCAGATCGCCGGGTTCTGGCTGCCCGTGCTGTCCGTGGTGCTCATCGCCGCCGGCGTCCTGCTGTCCGCGCACCGCCGACGCGTTCTCGTGGTCGCCGCGCTCGCCTTCGCCTTCGCCATGCTGCTGCTCGGCGGGGGCCTGACCGTCTTCCGCGTGGTGTACCTGAACGAGCTGCCCGACAGCGTGTCGCAGCCCGCGGCCGAGTCCGTCTACGACACGCTCACGCGCTACCTGCGCACCACGGTCCGCATGACGGTGACGCTCGGCGTGGTCATCGCCCTGGCGGCTTGGCTGAGCGGTCCCGGCCGCCCGGCGAAGTTCGTACGGCAGTCGTGGCACTCCGGCATCGGCGCCGTCCGTTCCACCGCCGACCGCGCGGGTATGCGCACCGGTCCGGTCGGACCGTTCATCCGGCGCCACCGCAAGTGGATCACCTGGGTCCTGGTCGTCCTGGCCGTATTGGCGTTCATCCTGTGGAGCTACCCGACAGCCTGGGTCATCGTCGGCATCGCACTGGTCTGGCTCCTGGTGATGGCACTGGTGGAGTTCCTCGCGGACAGCGGGGAGGGCGAACACGCACCGGCGGCCGGCGTTCCGCCGGGGTCGTGAGCGGGTCGGCGTTGCATGGCCGTACTCACCCACGGCGCCGCCCCTGCGGCTTCGTCGGTCACCTTTCGGTCAAAGGGTCGCGTCTCCGGGCTCGGTCTCCAGCGCCTGGCGGTCGAATTTCAGCATGACGAGGAAGAACAGCCCGCCCGCGAGGAGCAAGCCGACCACGATCACCACGGAGACGAGCGCCTCCCGGGGCGTCACCAGCACAAACAGCGCGATGAGCGTCCACACCAGCGCGCAGATCGCGACCGGCAGTTCGAAGCGCCCGAGGTCGAACGCGCCCTTCTTGCGATCCAGCCGTCCGCGCACTGCCAGGTAGAGGACGATCGTCGAGCCGTAGCTGATCGCCGGGAGGATCGTCGATGCCGTGATCAGCTCCAGCAGTGCGGCCCCCGGCAGCGCGACCATCAGGACGGCTCCCAGGACGAAGATCAGGATCGTCGCCGGGATCGGTGTCCGGGTACGCGGGTTGACCCGCCTCATCAGCTGGTGGGCAGGGAAGCGCGAGTCGCGCGACATCGCGAAGACAAGCCGCGCGCACGCGACCATCACCACGATCCCGGCGCCGAAGAACGCGATCGTGATCGCGACCAGCAGCACCCTCTCCATCACCGAACCGAGGTGAACACGCATGATCGCCGCGACCGGTGACCCGTCGGCGCTGATCCGGGGGACATCGTCGATCGCGATGGTGAGCGTGATCAGAAACAGCATTCCCAGGAGCCCGGCCGCCACGACCGATCCCACGATCGCGCGCGGAACGGTGCGGAAGGGATCCTTGGCCTCCTCGGCCAGGTTCGCCGCGGAGTCGAAGCCGACGAGGGTGGCGAGACCCATGATCATCGCGAGCATCAACCCGCCGCCGACAGCGAAGTAGTCGGGGGCGTTCTCGGTGACACCACGCGAGGTGAGGTTGCCGGCTGCACCGTCGCCCGTGACCACCACAGCGATGATGAGCGCGATCGCCACCACCACGACGAGCGCCAGTTCGAGCCCCACCGCCGCCATGTTGATCATGCTGACGATGCGCGTGGACGCCACGGCGAGCACGGTCTGGATGAACAGCACCACAAGGGTGATCAGACGCGCAGTGCCCTCGTCCGGCGCGATGTCGAAGAGTGGCATGAACGCCTGGCTCGCCAGCGCATTGTCGACCGCCACCACGCCGATAGCCAGGTAGCAGAAGGCCAGCCAGCCGAACCCCCAGCCGATCTTCGGGTTGGCCAGCCGCGAGGCCCATTGGTAGGAGGAGCCACTCAGCGGGATGCGGGCCGCGAACTGCGCCACCACCAACGCCACCAGGGTCTGCCCCACCGCCGCGATCACCCAGAGCCAGATCCCGACCGGCCCCGCGGTCAGCAGCACTTCGTCGAACGTCGCGAAGATGCCGACCGCCACCGAGATGAAAGCGAACGAGATCGCGAACACCTGGAAGGAGCCGAGCGTCCGTTTCAGCTCCTGCTGGTAGCCCCCGAGCTCGACGGAAGTATCGCTGTCCTGTGCACCCGTCGAAGCTTTCGCCACCTCAGCCACCGCACCTTCCATCGAGGCCGTCGACCGCCCACACTCATGTGGAATTCACGACCAGCGCCACATCCTCATCGACCGCGTGGCGTTTTTCCGGATACGACACGGTTGCGAGATTTATGCACCTGCGAGATCGGTCCGCACGAAGCCCTACGGAACCCGGCCGCGACATGCTGCTGCTCTGTCCTGGTCGCACCACCGCCTGCATGCGATTGGTTCATGGACTCAACTGTGGGCCGTGAACTTCTTGCGCCAGGCCAGAGAGACATAGACGAGAGCGACCAGAACCGGGACCTCGATCAACGGTCCGACGACACCAGAAAGCGCTTGGCCCGAGGTGACGCCGAAGGTGGCGATCGCGACCGCGATGGCCAGTTCGAAGTTGTTGCCCGCGGCTGTGAAGGCGAGTGTGGCGGTGCGGTCGTAGTTCAGGCCGATGGCCTTGCCGAGGGCGAAGGTGCCGAACCATGTGAGAGCGAAGTAGACGAGCAGCGGCAGCGCGATGCGGGCCACATCCAGTGGCTGCGAGGTGATCGTCTTCCCCTGCAGGGCGAAGAGGATGACGATCGTGAACAGCAGGCCGTAAAGCGCCCAAGGCCCGATCCTCGGCAGGAACTTCGCCTCGTAGGACTCGCGCCCCATCTTCTTCTCGCCCAAACGGCGGGTCAGGAAGCCTGCCAGCAGCGGGACGCCTAGGAAGATGACGACGTTCAGCGCGATCTTCCACATGGAGATGTCGATCTTCTCACCGTCGCCGAGACCGAGCCAGCCGGGCAGCAGATCGAGGTAGAGCCAGCCCAGCAGACCGAACGCAATGACCTGGAACACCGAGTTGAGCGCAACCAGCAGAGCAGCGGCTTCACGGTCGCCGCATGCCAGGTCGTTCCAGATGATGACCATGGCGATGCAGCGGGCAAGGCCGACGATGATCAGGCCGGTGCGGTACTCGGGCAGATCCGCCAGGAAGATCCACGCCAGCGCGAACATGATGGCCGGGCCGAGCACCCAGTTGATGACCAGCGACGACACCATCAGCTTCTTGTCGCCGGTGACGGCGTCGAGCTTGTCGTAGCGGACCTTCGCCAGAACCGGATACATCATGACCAGCAAACCGACCGCGATGGGCAGCGAGATACCGCCGATCTCCACCTTCGCCAGAGCGTCGTTGAGACCGGGCACGAGTCGACCGAGTCCGAGCCCGAGGCCCATCGCGAGGACGATCCACACGGCGAGAAACCGGTCGAGGGTGGACAGTTTGGCCACGACCGAGGCCTCCTCGCCGCTCTGCGGAGGTGCGGCGGTGGTCGGTTCAGTGGGGGTCACGGACAGGCCCTCTTGTTCTCGGCAGCACTGCGGGCGGACTCAGCCAGGGCGGTGAACTGGCCTGCGAGGTGGGCGATGACGTCCGGGCGGAGTTTGTAGTACGTGAAGCGCCCGCACGGTTCGGTGTCCACCACCCCTGCCTCGCGCAGGACGCGCAGGTGGTTGGAGAGGTTCGTCTGCCGCGCGCCGGTCTCCTCGACCAGGTGCGTGGTGCAGAGCGTCTCGCGGGCGAGCAGGGTAACGATCTGAAGCCTGAGCGGGTCGGCCAGCACCCGGATCAGGTCAGTGTCGACTGACGTCATCATGAACTGATACTTTCACATCAGTGGTGACTGACACCACCGGGTACTGATGTCACGTGTGCCTGATTCGTCGCGAGACCAAGAGAGACCTCCTGATGTCCGAGAAGCCGTCTGTTCTGTTCGTTTGTGTCCACAACGCCGGCCGCTCCCAGATGGCCGCCGGCTGGCTCAGCCACCTGGCTGGCGACCGGATCGAGGTCCGCTCCGCCGGCTCCGCCCCTGCCGAACAGGTCAACCCCGCCGCCGTCGCGGCGATGCGCGAGGTCGGCATCGACATCACGGCCGAGACCCCCAAGATTCTCACCGTCGATGCGGTCAAGGCCTCGGACGTCTGCATCACCATGGGCTGCGGCGACACCTGCCCCGTCTTCCCCGGCAAGCGCTATCTCGACTGGACGCTGGAAGACCCGGCCGGCCAGGGCATCGAAGCCGTCCGCCCGATCCGCGACGAGATCAAGGAGCTCGTCGAGGGACTCATCACCGAGATCGACGCAGAGACCGCCAAGTGAGCGTCTCCACCAACGTGCGCAACGTCGTCGACTCCGGCCCCGCCGCTGCACCGCCGCCCTGTTGACCGTCTGCGGCCCATCCATGAGCGATGCGGTGACGAGGGGCCCCGGACTGCTGTGAGTCCGGGGCCCCTCGTTCACGTGGTGTGCTGGAAGTCAGCCCTTCGCGCAGATGGCCTGCTTGAGCTTCGCCACCACCTGCACCAGGTCCTTCTGCTGGTCGATGCCCTTCCCGATCGGCTTGTACGCCCCCTCATGCTGTCCAGGCGCAGAGGCAGTCCGGTCTCAGCTGTCTGTATGCCGCGCGGGCGCGGAAGAGCCCCGGCCATCCGCCGCGGGGGCAGCGGACGGCCGGGACTACTACGGGGGTCTGAGCCCCCTTCCCTGCTGGCGGGGGCGCACGAGCAGGGCGTCTTGAAACGGCGTCAGGCCAAGGCTGGTAGCGGTTGCTCTAGATTGATCGGCGTCACGCCACGGGACGAGGGGAAGCTCATGACGCAGTCGCTGGAGATCAAGCCCATCGGCATCGTGGTGGGCGGGCACACAGAGCCAACGGACGACCACTGGGGCGAGACGGCCATCATCCGCCTCAACCCCGAGTACCCGGTCGAAGTGGTGCAGGGCCTTGAGGAGTTCTCACACCTCCTCGTCGTCTGGCACTTCCACAAAGCATCACCCGACGACGTCGCCCTGCACGCCCGCAGCCCACGCAACAACCCCAAGTGGCCTGCCACAGGCACCTTCGTGCACCGCAACCACCGCCGACCGAACCAACTGGCCGAGTCTTTCCCCCGCTTGCTCAAGGTCGACGGCCTTGACCTCCACGTCGCAGATCTCGACGCCATCGACGGCTCGCCGATCTATGACCTGGCACCGTACTTCGAGGAATTGGGACCGCGAGGAGAGGTGCGGGAGCCTAGCTGGCCGCGCGAAATGCTCGCGGACTACTGGACCAGGACCCAGCAGTAACGACGGCCCCAGGCACTGCGCCGCAAGGCAACGGAGCCAGGGGGTGATCGATGTGATCGAGGGTGTGTGTCGCGAAGACGGTTTCACCACGTCATCCTCCGGTCGGCCCCGTGCGACGCCGAGTTGAACGACTTCTCGTTCCCCAGACCGCGGACGATGTACGACTCCGTACCCATGGAACCGGGGATGAGCCCCCACTCCCCCGAGCCCGCACTGATGGCCCCCTTTGCCACCAGGGGCTGACACCAAGCTCACAACAAAAACCCCGGGCCCATTCAGTCGTCGAACCAGACGACCAGTCGCACATGATCGTCGCCGTGCTGCGAGGCGAGCTTTTCCATCGCGTCCCAGACCGGCTTCCACTCGCCGTCCTCCCCGACCGCGTCCCGACGGCGGAGTGTCTCGGACCTGTAGAGAGTGTCGCCGATGAGCCATTCCGTCCCCTCGGGCCAGGTCGGCCGCGGGTCGGACGGACGCTGTGACAGGTTGAGCGCCTGCGCGAATCGGGCGTCCCAGCCGGCTTTCCCGACAAATCTGCGCCCGTCGGGGGTCTGCCGGTACTGATGGATGCGGCTGTCCGGCCGCTCGGCCGGCTCATCCCAGTCGACCGCCTTCAGCTCCGCCCAGGTGATCCACGTGGTGCCGTACAACTGGTCCGGCCACAGGGCGAGCCGGTCCAGTTCGGCCCGGACCTCCTCCGACGCATCGACGGGCCTGCCACGCTCGGCGGCCAGCGGCCGGAAGTTGGCGAAGTTGCGCACCCCGAAGAGACAGCCGAACGCGTCATAGTTCCGGGTGTCGTTGAGGCGGTCCAGGTCGACAGCGGCCCGCCAGACCACGTCTCGCTCCCCCATGTCGGCACGCCCTGCCCTGAACTCGACGAACCCATTGATGTCCGTACCCATCCCAAGACCCCCTGCCGGTGAACCACTCCACAAGAAAGAAGCCGCGGACGACGCACACTGTGCGCGGTCCACGGCCCCTCGACAGCGGGCGACTTCAGCCCTTCACGCACACGACCTGCTTCAGCTTCGCTACGACCTCGACCAGATCCCGCTGCTGGTCGATGACCTTCTCGATCGGCTTGTACGCCCCCGGGATCTCATCCACGACGCCGGAGTCCTTACGGCACTCCACACCCCGCGTCTGCTCCTCCAGGTCCCGCGTCGAGAAGCGCCGCTTCGCCGCGTTACGGCTCATCCTCCGGCCCGCGCCGTGCGACGCCGAGTTGAACGACTTCTCGTTCCCCAGCCCCTTCACAATGTACGAGCCGGTGCCCATCGACCCCGGGATGATCCCGAAGTCCCCGCTGCCGGCCCGGATCGCGCCCTTACGGGTGACCAGCAGGTCCATGCCTTCGTACCGCTCCTCCGACACGTAGTTGTGGTGGCAGGAGATGACCGACTCGAAGGTGACCCTGGCCTTCTTGAACTCCTTGCGGACCACGTCCTGGAAGAGCCCCATCATGATCGCGCGGTTGTACTTCGCGTACTCCTGCGCCCAGAAGAGGTCGTTCCGGTACGCCGTCATCTCCGGGGTGTCCGCAATGAACACAGCCAGATCCCGGTCGACCAGTCCCTGGTTGTGCGACAGCTTCTGCGCCACGCCCATGTGGTGCTCGGCGAGCTCCTTGCCGATGTTCCGGGAGCCGGAGTGGAGCATCAGCCAGACCGCGCCCGACTCGTCGAGGCAGAACTCGATGAAGTGGTTTCCGCTTCCGAGTGACCCCATCTGCTTCGTCGCCCGCTCCTGACGGAATTTGACCGCATCGGCCACCCCGTCGAACCGGCTCCAGAAGTCGCCCCACCCCGCCGTCGGGAAGCTCTGCAGCCCGCCCGGGTCCACCGGGTCGTCGTGCATCCCCCGGCCGACCGGGATCGCCTGCTCGATCTTCGAACGGAGCCGGGAAAGATCACCCGGAAGGTCGTTCGCGGTCAGCGAGGTCTTCACGGCGGACATTCCGCAGCCGATGTCGACCCCGACCGCCGCCGGGCAGACCGCACCATGCATCGCGATCACCGAGCCGACCGTCGCGCCCTTGCCGTAGTGGACGTCCGGCATCACCGCGAGGCCCTTGATCCACGGCAGGGTGGCGACGTTCTGCAGCTGCCGCATGGCGACATCCTCGACCGACGAAGGGTCGGTCCACATCCGGATCGGGACCTTCGCGCCCGGCACCTCTACATACGACATAACCCCTCAATTCCCCCGCTGAGTCTCATAGCGCAAAAGCCGGAGCCAAAACCCGTAAAAGACTCAACGGACCGGCATCCACGGCAGCGCGTGCGATACACATTGTGTCCACCGGCCGCCTTCGGGCGGCAACCGCTTTTCCTCACGAAGGGAGCCTGGGACCGTGCAACGAAAGGCGTACGTACCCGGCCTGGCGGCGCTCCTCGCGGCGCTCGTCACCGGCTGCACCGCCGGCAGCGGCACCGAGGGCTCCGCCACCGTCGACAAGCCCGGCCAAGCCACGACGTCCGCCGCGCCCCCCGGCAAGTACCGCAACCTCCCCGAGCCCTGCGGCTCCATCGAGCTCTCGACCCTCAAGGATCTGCTGCCCGGCGCCGCCGAGCTGCCCGAGGAGCAGCAGCAGAAGGTGTACCGCGGCACCGCCGACGTCACCTACGACACCGACCGCCGCGGCGGCTGCAGCTGGAAGGCCGTCGCCCCGGACGCCTCCCACCAGCTCAGGGTGGACTTCGAGCGCGTTGTCTCGTACGACACAGTCGTGAGCGACGACGACCGGGCGCAGGAGGTCTTCACGAAGAAGCAGGCCGCCTCCTCCCTGCCGGCCGCCACCGTGCCCCCGGGCGGCGGGGGCAAGCAGTCCCCGCCCCCCTCCTCCCCGACCGCGACCGGCACGGGCGCAGGCACGGGCGCAGGCACGGGCACAGGCCCCGGCACCGCCCCCACCGCCAAGCCCCCGGCCACCGAGGACACGGAGGACACGGGGGGCACGGCCACCGAGACCCCCGACGGCCTGGAACCGCGCGTGCTCGACGACCTCGGCGACGCCGCGTTCCTCGACGACATCCTCCGCCGGTCCGGATCGACCGCGCAGCAGCGCACCGTCAGCGTGGTGTTCCGCACATCGAACGTCGTCGTGACCATCGAGTACGGCGAGCAGCCCGCCCGCATCACCGAGGTCCCGGACAGCAAAGAACTGCAGGACAAGGCCCAGAGTCTGGCCCGCAAACTGGCCGAGCAGATCGACGACTGAGCAGGCTCGCAGGCTCCCGCGCCTCGCACGTACGGATCCGCAGACCCACCCGCGGACGCGGCGTGTCCGCGTACCGTGGCCTCGCCGAACCCGACCCGAACCGACCCGACCCCACCGGACCGGACGACAACCGACTGAAGGAACCATGCACCGTTCAGCCTCGCGACTCACCCGCATTCTCGCCTGTGCAGCCGTCCCGGTGATGCTCGTCGTCGCCGGCTGCTCGTCGGACTCCGACAACACGTCCGACGGCAAGAAGGCCTCGGGCTCGTCCGCCTCTCCCCAGGCGCAGAAGTCGCCGAACGTCGCCCCCGCGAAGTTCACCGACCTGCCCGACCCCTGCAAGTCGATCTCCGAGAAGACGGTCAAGGACCTCGTGCCGGAGTCGAAGGCCGGCTCGTCCGGCAAGTCCACGGACTCCACCAGCCGCGGCAGCTGCTCCTGGAACGGTCTGGACGACAAGGGCGTGAAGGGCTCGCAGTACCGCTGGCTCGATGTCTCCTTCCTCCGGTACGACTCCGAGGCGACCCTCGCCCTCAGCGGCGATCAGCGCGCCGAGAAGAGCTACACCCAGGAGATTGCCAAGGCGAAGGCCACCGACGGCGCCAAGAACGTGAAGTCCTCGCCCGCCTCCGGCGTCGGCGCGTCGGCGACGGTCATCAACTACGACCTGAAGAAGACCGACGAGGACTTCACCTACGCGACGGTCGTGACGCGTACGGAGAACGCCGTCATCACCCTCACCTACAACGGCACGGGCTACGCGGGCGCGAAGAGCCCGTCCGCCGGGGACCTGACGAAGGACGCGCTGAAGGCCGCCAAGGAAGCGGTGGCCTCGATCGCCACGACCAACAAGGCTGCTGACAAAACCGCCGAGTCGCCCACCGAGAAGTCCACCGAGAAGTCCGCGGACAACTAGGTCCCGGCCCCGGCCTGTTGGCGGAGCCCGACAGAGTCCGTCCCTCCCCGGAGGGACGGACTCCGGACACATGTGCCAGGCTGTGCCCGCTGAATCCGAAAACGGGGAAGGGGATCGCGGGTGGCCGCGATGCAGCTCACACGCACGCACCGCATACTCATCGGGGTCGTCGTCGCAGGCGCGGTGGTCATCGCCGCGATCGGCTTCGCGGGCTCGTACGCCGCCGTGCGCGAGCTCGCGGAGAAGAAGGGCTTCGGCGAGTTCTCCCTCGTCTTCCCGATCGGCATCGACGCAGGCATCTGCGTTCTGCTCGCGCTCGACCTGCTCCTGACGTGGATGCGCATCCCCTTCCCGCTGCTGCGCCAGACCGCCTGGCTGCTCACCGTGGCCACCATCGCCTTCAACGGCGCGGCGTCCTGGCCGGACCCGCTGGGTGTCGGTATGCACGCGGTGATCCCCGTGCTGTTCGTCGTCTCGGTCGAGGCGGCACGGCACGCGGTGGGCCGGATCGCCGACATCACGGCGGACAAGCACATGGAGGGGGTACGGCTCACCCGCTGGCTGCTCTCCCCCATACCCACGTTCCGGCTGTGGCGCCGGATGAAGCTGTGGGAGCTGCGCAGCTATGAGCAGGTCATCAAGCTGGAGCAGGACCGGCTGATCTACCAGGCGCGCCTGCAGGCCCGCTTCGGCCGGGCGTGGAGACGCAAGGCCCCGGTGGAGTCGCTGATGCCGCTGCGCCTGGCGAAGTACGGCGTGCCGCTCGCCGAGACGGCTCCCGCGGGACTGGCGGCGGCGGGTGTCGAACCGGCGCTGCTGCCGCCGTCACCGGTGCAGCAGCAGGTACCGCAGCAGGTGCAGCAACAGCCCGAGCTGCCGCGAGCGCAGCACGAGCGCCAGGACCAGAACGGGAACCCGGGCCAGAACCAGGGCCAGAACCAGGGCCAGGAACAGGCAGAGCCCCGGGCTCAGGCCCCCGGTCCGCAGGACTGGCCCCAGGAGCACGACGAGTACCAGGAGTACGAGCAGTACGAGGAGGGGCCGGGCAGCCACGAGAGCCCCTGGTTCGCGGCACCGCACGTCCCGCAGGAAGCCTACGAGAGCGCCTTCAACCCGACGTACGTGGAGGGCCTGGAGCCCACTGCGGTACGGGTCCCCGCGGGCCCCGGCCGCACCCGCCCGCTCGGCGGCACTGTCCCCGGCCCCCGCACGGAGGCCCAGTTCCCGGAGCAGGCGCCCGACGCGGGGCTGCCTGCCGAGGAGCACCTGGACCCCGATGCCGAGGAACTGCCGGCCACGGGCCTGCCCGACGATCTCTCCCGCGAGGAGGCGTACTTCAACGCCTTCCGCAAGTACGTGAGCGAGCACGGCGACTTCCCGAACGCCCGCCAGTTCGGCCTCTATCTGATGGACCTCTACGGCATCACGGGCCGCACGGGCGGCCCCCTGAGCGAGAGCTCACTCAGGGGCTACCTGCGGGACTTCCGCTACCGCTACCAGACCGAGCTGGACGCGGAACACATCGCGTAGCCGGCGCAGCCGCAGGCCGCTGCCTGAACAGTGCCGGCCACAGGGCGCTGCGGATCAGCGAGGACTACGCCCGTTTGCGTGCCGCCTCGCCCCACAGCGCCATCGCGCCGCCGACGACGGCGAGGGCGATGTACAGCGGCGTGGGCGGGTGGAACCAGATCTGGAGCAGCCCCCAGTCCTGGTCGGAGTAGGTTCGTCCGACGAAGCCGAGGACGCCCTGGATGCCGACGATCGAGCCGATGACTGCGACGATTTCCTTCATACGTCCACGGTCTCCCGCTCCCGGCGCCCGATCGTCCTGCCCTGGGCGGAACCACCCGTAGGCCGAAAGATGCAGCAACGCCGGAGGGCCCCCGTCCGATCCCGATCCCGGACGAGGGCCCTCCCACTTCCTTCACGCAGCAACGCAGCAACGCAGCCAGGCAGCCAGGCGAAGGTGGCTGCGCGTACGCGCAGCTACGCGCCCAGCAGCTTCCGCACCCGGTCCGCCCCGACCGCGAGCAGCAGCGTCGGCAGCCGCGGCCCCGTCTCCCTGCTCACCAGCAGGCGGTACAGCAGCGCGAAGAACGAACGCTGCGCGACCTTCAGCTCCGGCGTCGGCTTGGCGTCCGGCTCCAGGCCCGCCATCACCTTCGGCACGCCGTAGACCAGCGTCGTCAGGCCGTCCAGGGACCAGTGCGTGTCCAGGCCCTCCAGCAGCAGCCGCAGCGACTCGCTGCCCTGGTCGTCCAGGGAGCCGAGCAGCTCCTTGTCCGGCTCCTCACGGACCAGGGTGCGCTGTTCCGCAGGGACCTGGGTGGTGATCCAGTTCTCCGCGCGGTCCAGCCGCGGGCGCGCCTCGTCCAGCGAGGTGAGCGGGTTCGCCGGGTCCAGATCGCTCAGGATCCGCAGCGTCTGCTCGTCGTGCCCGGCCGTGATGTCGACGACCGACGCGAGCGTGCGGTACGCCAACGGGCGCGGAGTGCGCGGCAGTTCACGGGCCGCCGTGCGCGTCGCCCGCGAGTGGGCCGCCGCGTCCGCCGGCAGCACGGTCCCGTCCGCGACCTTCTTCTCCAGCGAGTCCCACTCGTCGTACAGCCGCTGGATCTCCTGGTCGAAGGCGATCTTGAAGGACTGGTTGGGCCGGCGCCGCGCGTACAGCCAGCGCAGCAGCGGCGCCTCCATGATCTTCAGCGCGTCGGCCGGCGTGGGCACGCCACCGCGCGAGGACGACATCTTGGCCATGCCGCTGATGCCGACGAAGGCGTACATCGGGCCGATCGGCTGTACGCCGTCGAACACCTCGCGCACGATCTGCCCGCCCACGACGAACGACGATCCCGGCGACGAGTGGTCGACACCGCTCGGCTCGAAGATCACGCCCTCGTACGCCCAGCGCATCGGCCAGTCGACCTTCCAGACCAGCTTGCCGCGGTTGAACTCGCTCAGCCGCACGGTCTCGCCGAAGCCGCATGCCGTGCAGGTGTAGACGAGCTCGGTGCTCTCGTCGTCGTACGAGACGACGGTGGTGAGGTCCTTCCCGCACTGACCGCAGTACGGCTTGTACGGGAAGTAGCCCCCGGTGCCGCTGCTGCCGTCGTCCTCGGCCGCCGCGCCGGAGCCCTCCGCGGCCTCCAGCTCGGCCTCGTCGACCGGCTTCTGCGACTTCTTGCCGCCCGGCTTCTGCTTGGTCCGGTACTGGTCCAGGATTCCGTCGATCTGGCCACGGCACTTCATCGCGTGCAGGATCTGGTCGCGGTACGTACCCGCGGTGTACTGCTCGGTCTGGCTGATGCCGTCGTACTCGACGCCCATCTCCGCCAGCGCCTCGGTCATGGCGGCCTTGAAGTGCTCGGCCCAGTTCGCGTACGCCGATCCGGCCGGAGCCGGCACCGAGGTGAGCGGCTTGCCGATGTGCTCGGCCCAGGACTCGTCCACGCCCGGGACCCCGGCCGGAACCTTCCGGAACCGGTCGTAGTCGTCCCAGGAGATGACGTGGCGGACTTCGTGCCCACGGCGCCGGACCTCGTCCGCGACCAGGTGCGGGGTCATCACCTCACGGAGATTGCCCAGGTGGATGGGCCCGGAGGGCGACAGGCCGGACGCGACGACGACCGGTTTGCCAGGCGCACGTCGCTCCGACTCGGCAATGACCTCGTCCGCGAAACGGGAGACCCAGTCGGTCTCGGTGCTGCTCTGAGCCACGATCGGCACGTCCTCTTCCTTTTTCTCCACTGAGCTGGCGCCACTGAGCTGGCACCGGCCATTCTCCCAGACGGAAGCGACCCGCCCGGGGTTGCCCATTGTCCCGGGAAACGGCTTGCCTCTCCATGGGATACTTGACAGCCATCCGGATACTCATTCACTTCTCCGGATGCCCTTCAGCCACCTTCACCCCCCTCGACAGGAACGGAAGCTCATGGCCTCGGTCCCTTCCCTCGCTTCGACCGTGCAGCAGCGCCTCGCGGACGCCCTCTCGGCAGCTCTGCCGGAGGCCGGCTCCGCCGACCCGCTGCTGCGACGAAGCGACCGGGCCGACTTCCAGGCCAACGGCATCCTGGCCCTCGCCAAGAAGCTGAAGAGCAACCCGCGCGAGCTCGCGGCCAAGGTCGTCGACTCGATCCCGGCGAACGACGTGCTGAAGGAGATCGAGGTCTCGGGCCCCGGCTTCCTCAACATCACGATCACCGACAAGTCGATCATCGAGACGCTGGCGGCCCGCGCCGCCGACGACCGTCTCGGCGTCCCGTACAAGGACAATCCGGGCACCACGGTGATCGACTACGCCCAGCCGAACGTGGCCAAGGAGATGCACGTCGGCCATCTGCGGAACTCGGTGATCGGCGACGCGGTCGTCCAGATCCTGGAGTTCTCCGGCGAGACGGTCGTTCGCCGCCACCACATCGGCGACTGGGGCACCCAGTTCGGCATGCTCATCCAGTACTTGATCGAGCACCCGCACGAGCTGGACCACAAGGGCGGGTCCGAGGTCTCCGGCGAGGAGGCCATGTCCTCCCTCAACCGCGTCTACAAGGCGTCCCGGGTGCTCTTCGACTCCGACGAGGAGTTCAAGACCCGCGCCCGGCGCCGGGTCGTCGACCTCCAGGCCGGAGACCCGGAGACGGTCGCCCTGTGGCAGCGGTTCGTCGACGAGTCGAAGATCTACTTCTACTCGGTCTTCGACAAGCTCGACGTCGAGATCCACGACGAGGACATCGTCGGCGAGTCCGGCTACAACCACATGCTGGTGGAGACCTGCCGCCTCCTGGAGGAGTCCGGCGTGGCGGTGCGCTCCAACGGCGCGCTCTGCGTCTTCTTCGACGACGTCAAGGGCCCCGACGGCAACCCGTCCCCGCTGATCGTCCAGAAGTCCGACGGCGGCTTCGGGTACGCGGCCACGGACCTCTCCGCGATCCGCGACCGCGTGCAGAACCTGAAGGCCGACACCCTCCTGTACGTCGTCGACATCCGCCAGTCCCTGCACTTCAAGATGGTCTTCGAGACCGCACGCCGGGCCGGCTGGCTGACCGAGGACGTCAAGGCGGTCCAGCTCGGCTTCGGCACGGTGCTGGGCAAGGACGGCAAGCCGTTCAAGACCCGTGCGGGCGAGACGGTGCGGCTGGTGGACCTGCTGGACGAGGCGGTGGAGCGGGCGACGGCCGTCGTGCGCTCGAAGGCCGAGAAGGTCGGCCTGACCGAGCAGGAGATCACCGAGAACGGTGTCCAGGTGGGCATCGGCGCGGTGAAGTACGCCGACCTGTCCACCTCGGTCTCGCGGGACTACAAGTTCGACCTGGACCAGATGGTCTCGCTCAACGGCGACACGTCCGTCTACCTCCAGTACGCCTACGCACGTATCCAGTCGATCCTGCGCAAGGCGGGCGACGCCAAGCCGGCCGCCCACCCGGAGCTCGAACTCGCCCCGGCGGAGCGGGCACTGGGCCTGCACCTGGACCAGTTCGCCGAGACGGTGGACGAGGTCGCGACCTCGTACGAGCCGCACAAGCTGGCCGGGTACCTCTACCAGCTGGCCTCGCACCTGACCACGTTCTACGACCAGTGCCACGTACTGAGCGACGACAACTCCCCGGAGGTCGTCGAGAACCGCCTGTTCCTGTGCGACCTCACCGGCCGCACGCTCCACCGGGGCATGGCGCTCCTCGGCATCCGTACGCCCGAGCGTCTCTGACACACCCCGTCAGACACACCGTCAGACACACCCCGTCACGAAGGCCCCGGCACATCACCATCACCGTGCCGGGGCCTTCGTTCCTCCTTTGCGCCGCTCATTCCTTGCGCCGCTCATTCCGTGACCCACTCGCCCTTGTCCGGCCAGTAGCTGTACGTCGGCCGCCCCTCGATCGCACTCGTACGGAACGGCTTCCCTCCGTCGTCGACCCGCACCGTCCCGCGCCGGTCTCCGGTGCTCCAGTCCAGCTCCAGATACCAGCTCACGTCGTGTCCCTCGGAGTGGACGTCGAGGTTGAGCACCTGCGGATCGTTCGAGGCGACCTTGTACGGGAAGTCCTTGGCGGGCACGACCAGGTCGCCGTTCTGTCCCGCCACCGGCTTCACCCGCGGCTGCGCGGCGTCCAGGTCGATGTCGAAGGTCTGCGGGGTGAGGCCGCTGCCGCAGCCCTCACCCATCGAGTACACCTTCCAGGCCAGGGGAGCGTTGCGCCCCACCACGCGTACGTGCACGGCATTGAGGACCACGGAGTCCGCGGTCCTGCCGGTCGCGGTCAGCTGGAGCCGCAGATGACCGCCGTCCACCCCGCCCAGCACGCGGGCCCAGCCGCGGGTGTCCTGCGGCGCGGGCGGCGGCGGAGCCGCCCCCGGCTCCCGGTCCAGGAGGTAGTACTGGCCGCAGGGCGACTCCCAGTTGTACGAACTGATGCCCACGCTCAGCGGTACACCCCCGGCCGCCCCAGGCCCGGCCGCGCGGCCCGGAGAGCGTGACGCCGAAGGGCTCCCGCTCTGCCCGCCCCTGCCCGGCGGGCTCGCGCTCGACGAGACGCTCGGGGAGGCGCTCGGCGAGGCGGTCGGCGATGTGCTCGGCGGCGTGGACCGGGGCGCCGCGGTGCCGGGTGGGGCACTGGCCCCGGCGACGGGACCCTGCTCCCCCTTGTCGTCCGGGTCCTTGGTGGCGGCGTGGCTCACGACGAAGGCGGCCGGCACGGCGAGAGCGACGACAGCACCTGCGGCGAGGGCGATGCGCAGCGGCTTGGGGCGGCCGGTGCGGGGGCCCTCTGCCGCCAAGATCTCGGGCGCGCCCTCCGCCACGGGCTCCGCGATGGGCTCGGCCACCGGCTCGGGGGCCGTCTCGGAGGTGCGCTCGGAGGTGGGCTCGGCCACCGGCTCAGGGGCCGTCTCGGAGGTGGGCTCGGAGGTGGGCTCGGTCACCGGCTCAGGAGCGGGCTCAGAGGCCGGCTCGGGGGCAGGCTTCGGGGCCGCGCGCCCCCGCCTGCGCGCCTCGTCCGCCAGGATCCATCCCCGGTGCAGCTCCATGAGCTCCTCCGGAGTCGCCGCGCACAGCCGCGCGAGCCGCTCCACGGGGGCGTACTCGGTAGGAACGGCGTCACCGTTGCAGTACCGGTGGAGCGTGGACGTACTGACATGCAGCTTGCCCGCCAGTGCTCCGTAGCTGCGTCCCGAGCGGTCCTTGAGATCCCTGAGCAGGGCCGCGAACTCCTCGGCCTCCGACGTCGCCACCTCGGTGTTCCCCCTCGCATTCGCCGTCACCCGTCCCGGAATGCCGTTCCAGGGACGGGGAGTCACCCCAGGTCACAGTACGCGTCGGCGTTCCAGCTTCCCGAATGGGCCGCGGGCTGTTGCGGCCGGAATCCGCCGCCGCGCAACCTGTGACGACACCGCACAGCCGACCGGGAAGCAGCCATGCGAACCCGTCTTCGCACCGTGCTCGTCGATGCCGTGGCCGTGCTTGTGCTGGTCACCACCACCGCGATCGTCACGGCGCTCATCTGCCACTTCTGATCCGATCCACAGAACGTCCAACGGGGAGAACCGAACACCATGCGCCACACTCGTATCCGCACCAGCGCCGTCGCCGCGACCGCTCTGCTGGCCACCCTCTCGCTGACGGCCTGCCAGTCCGACGACGACGGAAAGAAGTCGGGCGCGTCGGCCCCTGCCACGAGCGCACCGGCCGACCAGCAGCCGTCACCCGCGGCCGACGGTGCAAAGGCCCCCGCGGCCGGCAAGAGCAAGCAGCCCGCGACACCCGCCGCGAACAAGCCGTCCACCGGCTCGGGCGGCGCGAGCGGCGCCAAGGACACCGACGGCCCCGGCGACCCCGGCAGCGTGACCGCCGCCTGCACCGGTGCGAACTCCAAGGTGACCGTCAGCAAGGTGCAGCGCCCCCTCAACCATCTGCTGCTCACTGTGACCAACACCGGCTCCAAGGCGTGCAACGCCTACCACGCCCCGCTCCTCCGCTTCGACGACGCCCAGGCCGCCACCCGGATCATGGACGAGAGCCGGCCTCAGGCGGTCGTCACGCTCGCCCCCGGCCAGTCCGCGTACGCCTCCATCCTCCTGTCAAGCGCCGACGGCAGCGGCGGCAACGGACGTACGGCGAAGAATCTGACCGTCCACTTCGCCCCGCGCAGCGGATCCGGCTCGACCGGCGCACCGGCCGGGCTCCCTCTCCCCGCCGACACGTACACCGACGACAGCGCGGGCGTCAGCTACTGGCAGAGCACCATGGACGCCGCGCTCGTCTACTAGCTATCGCGCGGTGCTGTACGGCCGGTCGCGCCGGGCGTCGTGGAGGACGGAGCCCCACCAGAGGAGCTGGTCGAGCAGTACCTCTGCGGCGCCGTTGGGGCCTTCGGGATCCTTGAGGATGCCGTCGGGGCCGAAGAGCTCGTAGTACCGGGGGAAGGCGACGTAGTCGCGGACTGTGTGGGCCTGCAACTCGCCGAAGACCTGGCGCAGCTGCTCCATCGCCAGGATGCCGCCGCTCCCCCCGCTGTAGCCGACGAAACCGACCGGTTTGGTCTGCCACTCGGTGTAGTGCCAGTCGATGGCGGCCTTCAGCGAGGCGGGGAAGCTGCGGTTGTACTCCGGCGTCACCACGACGATCGCGTCGGCCGCAGCGATCCGCCGGGTGAGGTCCGCCATCTCGGCGGGGCGGACCATGTCGGGCTCGAGCGCCGGCGGCACGGGCGGCAGCTCGAGCGGCAGGGGTGTATCGGCAAGATCGATGAGGTCCACGGTGAACCGGCCGTGCAGTTCAGCCTGCTCGACGAACCAGTTCGCGACCACCGGGCCGAACCTGCCCTCCCTGACGCTGCCGATGATCACCGCGAGGTTGAGGGTCCCACTGGGCATGGCTGTGCTCCTTCTCCGACATCACGAGGTGACCATGGAGGTCACGCCTTTCAAGGTGCCGGGTGGGGCGGAGACCAGGAAGGCCGGGCTGAGACGGGTAGTGACAGGGCCACGATCCCGGCGTCCGCGGCTGTTACGTTCGCAACGTGAGCGACAACGAGCTGGGCATGTTCCTGCGTATCCGCCGTGAAGCCGTCACACCCGCCGAGGTGGGACTCCCCACCGGGCCTCGCCGCCGTACGCCGGGCTTGCGCCGGGCCGAGCTGTCCACACTCGCCGGAGTCAGCGTGGAGTACGTGACACGGCTCGAGCAGGGCCGCGACCGCCGGCCGTCCGCGCAGGTGCTCTCCGCGCTGGCCGACGCGCTACGGCTGACCGCAGGCGAACGCATCCACCTGCACCGCCTCACCAAGGCGGCCGAAGGCGGCTTCACTTGCATGGGCGGCGCGGCGCCGGCCCGCGCGGTGCGCCCCACCGTGCGGGCACTGCTCGAGCGTCTTGAGCCCGCCCCCGCTGTGCTGCTCAACCGGCTGAGCGAGATCCTCGCCTGCACCGCAGCGTACGAGCGGCTGGCGGGACCCATCGGTCTGCTGGACGGCAGGCCGCCGAACCTCGCCCGCTTCGTGTTCACCGACGACCGGGCGCGTACTGCCTACCCCGACTGGGACCGCATCGCGGACGAACAAGTTGCCGCCCTCAAGCAAGGGCCGTTCCGGGCGGACCGGCATGTCGCGGTGCTCGCGGACGAGTTGACCGTCACCGCCGGGCCCGCTTTCGCCGAGCGCGTGGACACACTGACCGGCCTCCCGACGTCCAGCGGCGTAGCGCGGCTGGTCCACCCCGAGGTGGGCGAGCTGCGCCTGGCGTACGAAACCCTCGAACTGCCCGCCGATGACGACCAGCGCCTCATCGTCCACCTCCCCGCCGACGGCGCCACATCCGCCGCGCTCGACCGCCTCACCGGCCGCCTGCCCGGCGCGCTGCGGGCAGTGTCCGACTGACGCGGGCCGCTGATCTCCGTCCGGTCCGGCCGTGATCCGGCATCCGGCATCCGCCCGGCGACCAGCGGGGCGTCGTTCGGATCAGGTGGGCTCAGGGGGATCAGGTGGGCTCAGGGAGGGATCAGCGAGCCCGGCAAGATCCGGACAACACCCCCCGGCTGCGACGTGCGACGAGCCCCCGCCGGGACCCGGTGGGGGCATCGCCTCTCTGTGCCCAGGTGCTCACATCAGCGCGTGCGACGTTCTGCCCGAGGCCTCGTCGATCTCCGTGTGAGCCTTCTGCAGCAGTTGCGAGGCAATATCCATGAGCGCGCGTGCGCCCGAGATCTCCTCGCCGACTCTCAGCTGTTCCGGATCGGAATGGTGGCGCTGGGCGTTGCCGTGCCCGCGTATTTCCGTGCCGTCGCTGAGTCTCACCATGGCGGCCGACCTGGTCCGGTCGCCTTCCTCGCGGAACTCCATCTCGATGTGCCATCCGACGAGTGTCTGCATGACGGATCACCTCCAGCGGTACCTCTTCCAGAGTGCGCCGCCCGGGCCCAGATCACCACCGCACTTACCAAATGGTGAGTATCCGACTTACAAGTCGGTACTTGTTCCGTTTTCCGCTCACGGCAAGGATCGAAAGCGATCCCGCACATCGCATCCCTTTCCGTCTTCGGTAGGAGCCCCGTCATGCCCGCGAACAAGCCCGCGAATCAGTCCGCCGTATCCGTTCTCGGCCTCGGAATGATGGGCACCGCCCTCGCCGCGGCCTTCCTCGGGGCGGGCCATCCCGTCACCGTCTGGAACAGGTCCCCCGCCAAGACCGGCCCCCTGATCGCCCAGGGAGCACTCCCCGCCGACACCGCCGCCGACGCCGTGGCCGCGAGCCCGCTCGTCGTCGTCTGCCTGCTCACCAACGACAACTTCGAGGAGCTCCTCGCCACCCTCACCGAGGATGTCGCGGGCCGGACGCTGGTCAACCTCACCAACGGAACCCCTGCCCAGGCACGGGAGTTGGCCGCCTGGGCGGCCGAGCACGGCGCCCAGTACATCGACGGCGGCATCATGGCCGTACCGCAGATGATCGCGGGCCCGCACGCGTACGTCCTCTACAGCGGCGACGAGCAGGCCTACGAGACCCACCGCCCCACCCTCGCCGCCCTCGGCGCCACCAGGTGGACCGGCACCGACCCGGGCCTGGCCGCCCTGCAGGACCTGGCGCTGCTGGCCGGCATGTACGGGATGTTCACGGGCGTCCTGCAGGCCTTCGCACTGGTGCGTACGGAGAACATCCCGGCAACCGAATTCTCCGAGCTCCTGGTCCCCTGGATCAGCGCGATGCTCTCGGGTGCGCCGGAGCTGGCCAAGGCGATCGACTCCGGACAGCACCTGACGGATGTCTCCAGTCTCGCCGTGAACCAGGCCGCCTTCCCCAACTTCCTGACCACGTTCCGCGACCAGGGCATCAGCGGCGAACTGTTCGAGCCGATCCAGGCACTCCTGGACCGCGCGGTCGACCAGGGCCACGCGGCCGACGGCCTCTCCCGCCTCGCCGACCTGCTCACCGTGCGGAGCTGAGGGCGAACTCGCACCACACGATCTTGCCCGGATCCCGCTCCCCGACCCCCCACTTGTCCGCGAGCGCGGCCACGAGCAACAACCCCCGCCCCGACTCCCCGTCCGGCTCGCGCACGCAGGGCCGCCCGTCGCCGCTGTCGTGGACCTCGACGCGGAGCAGCCCCTCCCCGTGCAGCCACAGCCGGAGCCGGTAGCCGCGCCCGGGCGGTACGCCGTGCAGGAGCGCGTTGGTGGCCAGCTCGCTCACACAGAGCAATACGTCGTCGATACACGTGCCGAGCTCCCAGTCGCCGGCGACCGTGCGTACGAACTCCCTGGCAGCGGGTACGGATGCGCGCTCCCGACGGTAGAACCGCTCGCGCAGCAAGGGGTGTTGCATCGTCCTGTTCATGAGACGAGCGTCACTGCGTGTGACTACGGTGATGCAGTGCGCGCACCCGTACAAGAATTTCGTACGGGCCGTGTGCGCGTGACGTGCGGACGAGGGTGGGGAGTTGGACAGTCATGCACCCCAGGAAGCGGCAGCGGAAGAACGCGTCGGCGATGAGGCTCGTGGGCGCGCTGGTGGGCCGGTTCCGGGAGGCGGCGGGGCTCACTCAGCGCGAACTCGCGGACCGGGTCTGCCTGCACGAGGAGACGATCGCGTCGATCGAGCAGGGCAGGCGGCCGCTCAAGCCGGATCTCGCGCAGCAACTGGACCGGGTGCTGGAGACGAAGGGGGCGCTGGAGACGGCGGTGGAGAACATGCCGGAGATCGATCTGATCCCGGCGTGGGCGGAGCAGTACATGGATCTGGAGCGTGAGGCGATCGCGCTGTCGTGGTTCGAGAACCAAGTGCTGCCGGGCCTGCTCCAGACGGAGAGTTACGCCCGTGCGGTCTACCGCAGCAATGTCCGCGTCCTCAGCGAGGACGAAATCAACGCCCAGGTCGCCGCACGCCTGGCCCGCCAGGAGATCCTGCACCGCGATGTCCCACCGAACGCCAGCTTCATCATCTCCGAGGCGACCGTGCGGGACCGCCTCGGCGGCAACGATGTACACGCGGAAACTCTGCGCCACCTCCGCACGCGCGCCGATCTCCCGGGTATCACCCTCCAGATCATGCCGCTCGGGCGCCAGACTCACGCTGCGCTCGCAGGTCCATTCATCCTGCTGGAAACCCCGGACCATCAGCATCTCGCGTATACCGAGACCCAGCGCGGCAGCCAGCTCATCATCGACCCAAATGAGGTCAGCATCCTGGCGCAGAAATATGCAATGCTGCGAACGCAGGCCCTCAATCCCGAGGAAACCAAGGGCCTGTTGGACCGGCTGCTAGGAGAGCAATGAGCACCGCACTTGAGTGGTTCAAGTCCAGCTACAGCGGCAGCGAAGGCGGCGCCTGCCTGGAGATCGCCTACGCCTGGCGTAAGTCCACGTACAGCAGCGACGAGGGCGGCGCCTGCGTCGAGGTCGCCACCCACCCCGCCGCCGTCCACGTCCGCGACTCCAAGAACCCCGACGGCCCCATGCTCACCCTCGCCCCCGCCACCTGGTCGTCCTTCGCCGCCTTCGCCGCGGTCGGCACCCCCCGCTGAGGCCTGAGGCATCCGGCTGACCCCACACTGTTTCAGGGGGCTGGGTACACCCCGCGACGGGGCCTGGACGGCTGTCCCGGGGTGGTGTCCGATTCCTAGCCTCGAGGGCATGAATCAAGCCATGCCCGAGGCGTCCGTACAACGTGTCACCGGTCTCGCCGGACTGCTGGCCGCGGCCCTCACGATGATCGAGATCCCGCTCTACTTCACGTACTCGGGAGCCCGCCCGCGTCCAACGTGCTGACCCGCATCCTGCTGAACCTCTTCGTCTGCGCCTTCCTCCTCGTCTTCCTTTCCGGCTTCCGCCACGTGCTGCGCCGGGCGGCCCCGGACCACGACTGGGTGGCCGGCCTCGCCTTCACCGCCGGGCTCGTCTACGTCGTCGTCACGCTGGTCTCCAACTCCATGGAGGCCGGTGCGGTCTTCGCCGCGCACGGCACGCCGGTCGACCCGACCACCGACGGCCCGCTCGCCGCCGGACACACGCTGCTCTACGGCTCGATCGGCCGGATCACGACCACGCTCTTCCTGACGGCGTCGGGCTTCGTCGCCCTGCGCACGCCGCTTCTCCCCGACTGGGCGGGCCGCACCGCCTACGCCGTCGCCGCGGTCAACCTCGCCTTCGTGCCCTCCCTCTACTTCGGAACCGATCCGGCCGACTTCTACAGCGCGATCGGCTGGGGCACCACAGCGGTCGTGGCGAGCCTGCTCATGTACTGGATCCTGGCGCTCTCCATCCACCTGCTCAGGCCCGGCTCCCGTACGGCCACTGTCAGTGGCGGAACCTACAGTCGAAGCCATGGCTACGCTTCCGAATCCCCTGCCGGCTCTGACCGTTGATCCCACGGGCCGCTCGGCCGGGCTCGCACTCCCGCCCGGCACACTGGTCGACGCGACCCACGACGGACGGTGGCACGAGCCGCTGCTCTGGTACGCCGACGAGCCCGCGTCCCCCGACGCGTGGGCCGGCCTGCTGTCTGCCCGGAAGGCCGTGGGCCTCCATCCCGTACTGATCCACGGCGGCTCCCGCGACCACTGGCCCGAGGAGTGGGAGCTCAGCCCGGACATGGCGTCGTACGCCGGTGATCACGACGCCGAGGAGGTGCTCGCCGACTTCTGGGAGGAGTACGCCGAGGAGGAACTGGGCGAGGACTCCGCGATCGAGCCGTTCGGCCCGGAGTGGCCCGGCCTGGCCGCCTCCCCCTCCCCGCAGGCCGATCCCGACGTCCGGGCGGCCGAGGTGGCCGCGGATCTCGCCGACGAGGACAGCTGGATGCGAGGCGCGCGGATGGCTCTCGTCCCGGCCCGCCGCAGCGCCGACATACCGGCGGCCATCGGCTGGACCGGCCCGCTCAACTACGAGAACGATGTCGCGCGCCTCTGCGCCGTACTGCGCTCCTGGGAGGACCGTTTCGGCATACGGGTGGTGGCTCTCTCCTTCGACCAGCTCGTCCTCTCGGTGGCATCACCGCCGACCACCATGACCGAGGCGGAGGCTGTCGCGGCCGAGCACTTCGCGTTCTGTCCGGACAGCATCACCCAGAACGATCACGACACGCTGCGCGCGTACGCCGCGCGGGACGTGCTGGGCCGGCAGTCGTGGTCCTTCTGGTGGGACTGAGCACCGGCCGGAAGTTCCCGACTGATTTTACGTCACATTGGTCTATACCTTGACTCGATCACGTCAACGCGCTTGAGTGTGCGGCACAACCCCCCCACGGCGGCCTGCCCGGACTGCAACACCCCGTCCGGGCAAGGTCGTTGCCGCACAAAGGAGTGAGCGAGTGCTGAGACAGCGCATCATGGCGTTGCTGATCGCGATCCTCGTCGGAAGTGGAGTGGCGGCCGTCTCCATGCCCTCCGCGTCCGCCGCATCGGCGGACGCCTGCACCTCCGCCCCCAACTGGTCCGCGGGCACGTCGTACGTGACTGGCAACGTTGTCAGATACACGGACGGCAAGTACTACATAGCCGAGCACGACAACCCGGGGTACGACCCGATCATCAGTACCTGGTACTGGGACCCGTACACCTGCAGCGGCGGCGGCAACCCCTCCCCCTCCGGCTTCGTCGTCAGCGAGGCGCAGTTCAACCAGATGTTCCCGAGCCGGAACTCCTTCTACACGTACCGCGGCCTGAAGGCCGCGCTGAGCGCCTACCCGGGGTTCGCCAACACCGGCAGCGACACCATCAAGAAGCAGGAGGCCGCCGCCTTCCTGGCCAACGTGAGCCATGAGACGGGCGGTCTGGTCCACATCGTGGAGCAGAATCAGGCCAACTATCCGCACTACTGCGACTGGAGCCGGCCGTACGGCTGCCCGGCCGGCCAGGCGGCGTACTACGGCCGCGGCCCGATCCAGCTCAGCTGGAACTTCAACTACAAGGCCGCGGGCGACGCACTCGGCATCGACCTGCTCAACAACCCCTGGCTCGTGCAGAACGACGCCGCGGTCGCCTGGAAGACGGGCCTCTGGTACTGGAACACCCAGACCGGCCCGGGCACGATGACCCCGCACAACGCCATGGTCAACAGCCGCGGCTTCGGCGAGACGATCCGCAGCATCAACGGCAGCCTGGAGTGCAACGGCGGCAACCCCGGCCAGGTCCAGAGCCGTGTCACCAAGTACGAGCAGTTCACCCAGATCCTGGGCGTCGCCCCGGGCGGGAACCTCTACTGCTGATCGCCCTGACGGGCTCATGAACGGGCCGCGGGCCCCGGGACACACGCGCCGGGCCCCGCGGCCTCTCCATGTCCGCACGGCTCCCCATGTCCGCACGGCCCCGCATGTCCGTACGGCCTCTCCATGTCCGCACAGCTCCCCCATGTCCGTACGGCCCCGCAGGCAACCCGCGGGATCTTCTCCCCGTCCTCCGAGATCGAGAGGGCACCCGGGCGAACCGGGCGCCCGGCAAGCGGGGTTGAGGAGGGGACCGTTGATACGTGCCCGGAGGATATGGGCCACCGCGATAGCGGCGCTCACGGTGGCGGGGGTGTCGCCGGCAGTGGCGCAGGCCCGGCCGCAGCCACCTGATGTCCCGGCCGCCACGGCGGCGAACAACGAGAACGGCCTGCCGCCCGGCTGGCGCATCACGAACACCGACGGGGAGAACGCGCTGGAGTGGCGTTCCCCGCGGCAGGTGCCGGCGGGTGACGCGCGCGTGGAGTTCCACGCCGACGGCAAGCTGGTCGGCGCGCCCGAGCCGGACGAGGACGGCCGGACCTTCCGACTGCCCCTCGACAACGCGCGCACCGCGGATCTGGCAGACCTTCAGGTGCTGGCGGCCGGCCGGCGCCTGGACCAGGAAGGCTCCGACGCCCGCGACCGGCGTTCCGTGCCACCCGCCGCCAAGCCGCCCGCCCAGCTCCCGGCGGGCTCCGTCGATCCGGGCAAGCCGGGCACGTACCGTACGGTCACCGGCGAGTACACGCTCGACCCCGTCCGCCTGCCCGGCTTCTCGGCGCCCGTCGAGATGCGCGGCGTCGTCGTCGCGCCGAAGGGCGCCACCGGCAAGCGTCCGATCGCCCTGTTCCTGCACGGCCGGCACGCCACCTGCTACGTCCCGGGCGACGAAGAGGCGAACATCAACTGGCCCTGCACGAAGGGCTCCAAGCCGATCCCGAGCCACCGGGGCTATCTGCGCGACCAGGAGCTGCTGGCCTCCCAGGGCTATGTGACCGTGTCGATCTCCGCCAACGGCATCAACGGCCAGGACGGGGCCGTCGAGGACGCCGGAGCGCAGGCCCGTTCCTCGCTGGTGCGGGCACACCTGGGGCGGTGGGCCGACTGGGCCGCCAAGCCGGCCAAGGCACCGGAGGCCGTACGCAAGGCGCCGAGGGCCGACCTGTCCCGCGTCCTGCTCGTCGGCCACTCGCGCGGTGGCGAGGGCGTCAACCGCGCCGCCATGGACAGCCTCTCCCCGCCCCCGGCCGGCCAGGACGGCTACCGCGGCAAGGTGCGCTGGCACATCCGCGGGACCGTGCTCATCGGACCGACGATCTTCGGCCAGAACCCGGTGCCGGACGTGCCGTCGCTGACGATCCTGCCGGGTTGCGACGGCGACGTCTCCGACCTCCAGGGCCAGGTGTACGCCGACGGCACCCGCGGCGTCAGCCGGGGCAAGGCCCTGCACAGCGCGGTCTACATGGTCGGCGCCAACCACAACTACTTCAACAGCGAGTGGACGCCGGGCCAGGCCCAGGCACCCGCCAACGACGACTTCTGGCACGACTCCGAGCAGCCGGACCCGGTGTGCTCGCCGGGCACCGCGACCCGGCTGACCGCCGACCAGCAGCACCGGGCCGGCGCCACCTACATCGCCACCGCGGCCCGGCTGTTCGTCGCCGGGGACGACCGGGTGCGCGAGCTGCTCGACGGCTCGGGCCGCCGCGCCCCCTCCGCCGACCCCGCGCGGGTACTGACCCACGCGGTCGGCGCGAACCGCGGCGCCGGGTTCCTGCCGGACGGCTCCGTGAAGGTGACCGGCGGACGGCTGTGCTCCGCGATCGATCCCGACCCGCGCGCCGCCTGTCTGGACCGGGAGGCAGGGGGCTCCTCGCCCCACTTCGCACAGTGGGCGCCGGAACGCGAGACCGGCCGCCGCGCCGTGGCACTGCGCTGGTCCGCGCCGGGCTCGGCGGTGAAGGTGCGCCCGGAGAAGCCTCTCTCCGTCAAGGGTGCCAAGAGCCTCGCGCTGCGCGTGTTCGTGCCGCCGAACTCCACCGGCACACAGCTCGACGTGGCAGTCACCGACGCCTCCGGCAAGCGGGCGGACCTCGGCCGCGTCCGGGTGGACGGCCTGCCCGGCAGCGACCGCACCTCCTCCTACTGGGCACGCGAAGTGCGCGTACCGCTCACCGCCGCCACCCGCGCCGGCCTCGACCTGCGCCGGGTCGCCTCCCTGGAGCTGACCCCGCGCAACCGCTCCGGGCAGGCATGGCTGATGGACGCCTGGGCCTGGAGTCCGGGCACCCCCGCCGTGCGGGAGGCAGCGCTGCCCCGCATCGACCTCGGCCGCCTGAAGGTCAAGGAGGGCAACGCGGGCGAACGCACGTACCGGGTGCCCGCCCGCGTGTCCGGCAAAGGCAGCGGCACGGTGCGGCTGTACGTCATGGACCCGGCCACCGGCAAGGCCAAGGACCGGCTGGTGACGGTCCGGCCCGGCAGCAGCACCATCGACGTACCGGTGAAGGTGAAGGGCAACAAGCGATACGCCTGGGACGTGTCCCACGACGTGTTCGTGAAGGCGGTCCGCGGGACCGTTGTCGGCTCGCACTCCGGCGGGGTCACCGCCGAGAACGACGACCCGATGCCCAAGGTCACCGTGAAACCGGTCGCCGGCACGGTGACCGAGGGGAAGCCCCTGACCTGGCGGGCGTCCCTGTCCGCGCCCGCCGACGTGGAGATCGCCAGGACACTGCAGGTCGTGCCCGTCGCGGGCCGCCCCGAGCTGTCCACCGCGGATGTCGACCGGCAGTGGCTGCTCGACATGACCGGGGAGGTCCCCGACGGTGAAGTCCCCCTGTCCCAGCTGGGATCCGTCGCCCTCTGGGCGACGGTACCGGCCGGGAAGACCAGTGCCGAGGTGACCGTGCCCACGGTCCGTGACCAGGTGGCCGAGCCGACGGAGTACGTGGGCCTCCAGCCCACCGACGACGAGGGCGAGCCGCAGGGCCCAGTCCTGACCGGCACGGTACTCAACGCGTCGTAGGAACCGCCTGCAGCTTCACCCGGCTGTGAACCGGCACCCCCGGCTCACGGCCGGGTGAACGCGCACCACACCACCTTGCTCGAATCGCGCCGGCCGACACCCCAGGTGTCGGCCGGCGCGTCGCGTGTCCCGCCCCCGACGCGAACCGGGAATCGCTTCTCGAGAGCAGGGGGTGTCGTTTGGATCAGGCTGGATCAGTGAGCGGGGTCTGGTGATGGGGGCACCTCCCGTGCCCGAGGGCTACGGGGGAGCAGCGCAAGGCGGAGGAGGGAGTCCACGCGGAGCGTCGGCGACTGACGACAACACAGCGAGGTGCCGTGCCAGGGCACGCGAGCCCGGCAAGAACCAAACGACACCCCCTAGCAGCCCTGGGCGACCTCGGTCGCCCAGTACGTCAGGATCATGCTCGCGCCCGCGCGCTTGATCCCGGTCAGGCTCTCCAGGATCGCCTTGTCCCGGTCGATCCAGCCCTTCTCGGCGGCGGCCTCGACCATCGCGTACTCACCGCTGATCTGGTACGCCGCGACCGGCACATCCACCGCGTCCGCGACCTTCGCCAGCACGTCCAGATACGGACCCGCGGGCTTGACCATCACCATGTCGGCGCCCTCCTGGAGGTCCAGCGCCAACTCCCGCAGGGACTCCCGGAGGTTGGCCGGGTCCTGCTGGTACGTCTTGCGGTCGCCGCGCAGCGAGGAGCCGACAGCCTCGCGGAACGGCCCGTAGAAGGCCGACGAGTACTTGGCCGTGTACGCCAGGATCGACACGTCCTCCTTGCCGATGGTGTCCAGCGCGTCGCGGATGACACCGACCTGGCCGTCCATCATGCCGCTGGGGCCGACCACATGGACGCCCGCGTCGGCCTGGACCTGCGCCATCTCCGCGTACCGCTCAAGGGTGGCGTCGTTGTCGACCCGGCCGTCCGCGTCGAGCACACCACAGTGACCGTGGTCGGTGTACTCGTCGAGACACAGGTCGGACATGATGACGAGCTCGTCCCCGACCTCGGCCTTCACATCGCGGATCGCGACCTGAAGAATCCCGTCGGGGTCCGTGCCCGCCGTCCCGGCCGCATCCTTCTTCGCGTCCTCCGGCACCCCGAACAGCATGATCCCGGCAACGCCCGCCTCGCGGGCCTCGACGGCCGCCTTACGCAGGGTGTCGCGGGTGTGCTGCACGACACCGGGCATCGCGGAGATGGCGACGGGTTCGCTGATTCCCTCGCGCACGAACGCGGGAAGGATCAGATCGGCGGGGTGCAGTCGCGTCTCGGCAACCATGCGCCGCATGGCGGGAGTGGTCCGCAGCCGCCGGGGCCGCGCGCCGGGAAAGGATCCGTACACAGTCATGGCTCCACGCTACGCCCGCCTGAGGGTGCTCCGAACCCGAACCCGCCTCACCCCTCACGGGCGGGCCCGCCCCTGTGTCGCGTTGCGCTGGGGAGGGGCCGTGCAGGGTCGTCCCCGCAGGGGATTGGCGGCAAAACCCGGCCCACGAAAACGGGACCCTGTATGCCGCCGACCCCGAGGAGTCGAGCCCGGAGGGGCCCCGGAACCCGCACCAAACAGGACCCCGCACCACAGGCCCGAGCCACCCGCGCCCGCACCAGGCAGGACCCCGAGCCACGGGCCCGAGCCACCCGAACCCGCACCCTGCGCCTCAAACGCCGGCGAAGACCGCATCTTGCGGACCGCGTCGGCACAAGCAGCCCGTCCGGCGATCGAGGACACGACCGAAGGCCGTACGAGATCTGGGGACTTGCCACTACGCCCCCGGTTACGGGAAGGGGCGGGCAGGGAAAAGACCCCCACCCGCCCCAGGACACTCACGCGCCCCGCAACCTACGTCGTGCGACGACGCCGCCCGCCAGGCCGACGCTCGCTCGGCCGCGTCACATGCTCCCCGGCCTCCACGGCCGCCGCGCGGCGCTGCGCGCCGAACTCCGCCAGCGCCTCGGCCAGCTTGTGCACCGACGGCTCGGGCGACAGCACATCCACCCGCAGCCCGTGCTCCTCCGCGGTCTTCGCCGTCGCCGGACCGATACACGCGATCACGGTCACGTTGTGCGGCTTGCCCGCGATGCCGACCAGGTTCCGCACGGTCGACGACGAGGTGAACAGCACGGCGTCGAACCCGCCGCCCTTGATCGCCTCACGGGTGTCGGCCGGCGGCGGCGAGGCGCGCACCGTCCGGTAGGCGGTCACGTCGTCGACCTCCCACCCGAGCTCGATCAGCCCGGCCACCAGCGTCTCCGTCGCAATGTCCGCACGCGGCAGGAAGACACGGTCGATCGGGTCGAAGACCGGGTCGTACGGCGGCCAGTCCTCGAGGAGGCCCGCCGCGGACTGCTCACCACTGGGCACCAGGTCCGGCTTGACCCCGAAGTCGACGAGAGCCGCAGCCGTCTGCTCGCCCACCGCCGCGACCTTGATTCCCGCGAAGGCACGGGCGTCGAGCCCGTACTCCTCGAACTTCTCCCGCACGGCCTTGACCGCGTTCACCGAGGTGAAGGCGATCCACTCGTACCGGCCCGTGACCAGGCCCTTGACCGCGCGCTCCATCTGCTGGGGCGTACGCGGCGGCTCGACGGCGATCGTCGGGACCTCGTGCGGCACGGCGCCGTACGAACGCAGTTGGTCGGAAAGCGAAGCCGCCTGCTCCTTGGTCCGCGGCACGAGCACCTTCCAGCCGAAGAGCGGCTTGGACTCGAACCACGCGAGCTGGTCGCGCTGAGCGGCGGCGCTGCGCTCACCGACCACGGCTATGACGGGTTGGTGACCCTCCGGAGAGGGCAGCACCTTCGCCTGCTTCAGGATCTGCGCGATCGTCCCCAGGGTCGCGGACCACGTCCGCTGCCGGGTCGTCGTACCGGCGACGGTGACGGTCAGCGGGGTGTCCGGCTTGCGGCCCGCGGCCACCAGCTCGCCCGCCGCCGCGGAAACGGTCTCCAGGGTCGCGGAGACGACGACCGTGCCGTCGCTCGTGCCGACCTCGGTCCAGCACCGTTCGCTCGCGGTACGGGCGTCGATGAAGCGGACGTCGGTGCCCTGCGCGTCACGCAGCGGCACACCGGCGTACGCCGGGACGCCCACCGCGGTGGCGACACCCGGCACGACCTCGAAGGGAATCCCCTCGGCGGCGCAGGCGAGCATCTCCTGACCTGCGTTTCCGTCCATGCCCGGATCACCGGTCACCGCACGGACAACCCGCTTGCCGCTCCGCGCGGCCTCCATGACAAGATTGGCCGCATCCCTGAGGACGGGGATCCCGGCGGTCGTTGACGCGTCGTCAACAACCGTCAGTTCAGGCGTGCTTACGCTCGCTCGCGCATGGCCGCGTACGACGTCGAGCACATCGGGCTCGGCGATCAGCACGTCGGCGCCCGCGAGCGCCTCGACGGCGCGCAGTGTCAGCAGACCGGGGTCGCCGGGACCGGCGCCGAGGAAGGTGACGTGCCCGTGTCCGTATGCCGGAAGGGCCGAAAGGTTCGAGGCGGTGGGGCTCAAAGTGCTCGCTCCCCCATAAGACCGGCCGCACCCTTGGCAAGCAGCTCGGACGCAAGTTCGCGACCGAGCGCGATGGCGTCGCCGTGCGACGTAGGTACGGGACCGGTGGTGGACAGCTGCACCAGCGTCGAGCCGTCGGTCGTGCCGACGACGCCGCGCAGGCGCATCTCAGTGACAACCTGTCCGTCGGCCAGCAGGTCGGCCAGCGCACCCACAGGTGCGGAGCAGCCGGCCTCCAGGGCGGCGAGCAGGGAACGCTCGGCGGTCACGGCGATCCGGGTGTCCGGGTCGTCGAGCTCGGCGAGTGCGGCGATAAGGTCCGCGTTGACCGCGGCACACTCGATCGCCAGTGCCCCCTGGCCGGGGGCGGGCAGAACGAAGTCCACCGACAGGAAGTCGGTCACCTCGTCGATCCTGCCGAGGCGGTTGAGCCCGGCCGCGGCAAGCACCACGGCATCCAGCTCCCCGCTGCGTACATATCCGATCCGCGTATCGACGTTCCCGCGGATCGGCACGGTCTCTATCTGGAGCCCGTGCGTGCGTGCGTACGCGTTCAGCTGCGCCATCCTGCGCGGCGAACCGGTACCTATCCGGGCGCCGTTCGGCAGCCGGTCGAAGGTCAGCCCGTCCCGCGCCACCAGCGCGTCCCGCGGGTCCTCGCGCAGCGGCACGGCCGCCAGCGCCAGGTCGTCGGGCTGCGTGGTGGGCAGATCCTTCAGCGAGTGAACGGCGAAGTCGATGTCACCCCGCAGCAGGGCGTCACGCAGCGCGGTGACAAAGACCCCCGTGCCGCCGATCTGCGCGAGATGCTCACGGGAGGTGTCCCCGTACGTGGTGATCTCGACGAGCTCGACAGCACGGCCGGTCAACTGGCGCACCGCCTGAGCCACTTGCCCGGACTGGGCCATGGCCAGCTTGCTGCGCCTGGTCCCGAGCCTCAGTGCCCTCTCGGTCATACTCGCCCTCGGTTCTTGACATCGGCGTCATTCAGGTCGGCCCGGCTGACGGAGGCGACCGTCTCCGGGTCGAGGTCGAAGAGTGTCCGCAGCGCGTCCGCGTACCCGGCGCCACCGGGCTCGCTGGCCAGCTGCTTGACCCGCACGGTGGGCGCGTGCAGGAGCTTGTCGACGACGCGGCGCACGGTCTGGGTGATCTCGGAGCGCTGCTTGTCGTCCAGGTCGGGGAGGCGTCCCTCGAGCCGCGCGACCTCACCGGCCACCACATCGGCGGCCATGGTGCGCAGGGCGACGACGGTGGGGGTGATGTGGGCGGCACGCTGGGCGGCACCGAAGGCGGCGACCTCGTCGGAGACGATGCCGCGTACCTGGTCCACATCGGCGGCCATCGGGGCGTCGGCGGAGGCCTCGGCGAGCGACTCGATGTCGACGAGCCGTACGCCGGCGAGCCGGTGAACGCCGCCGTCGATGTCGCGGGGCATGGCCAGGTCGAGCAGCGCGAGCCGCACGGGACGCGCATCGCGGACCGTCACGGCGGCGGCCGCGGTACGGGCGACGGCGGGCCGGCTGCCGTTGTCGACCCAGGCGCCGTGCAGCGCGAGCGGGTCGGCGACGGGCGCGTCGTCCAGCCCGACGGGGCACCCGTCGGCCGGCTCACCGGCCTGGGCGCCCCGGGAAGCCGGGCCCGCGAAGCCGGACTGGTCCGCGGTCCTGTCGGAGTCGGCGGCCGACGGGCCGCCGGGTCGCTCGAGCGTGTCGGCGAAGCCGGACGGACCGCCGGTCTGCGCCGCCCCGTCGACAGTGCCGGACGGGTCACCGGTCCGGCCGCCGGCCGGGTCCGCGAGCCGGGTGTCCGTGACCCGGCCGTCGCGCGCCGCGGTCGCCGCGAGGCGGGCCACCAGGCTGCCCTCGGGCGCGCGGAGGTTCTCACCGGGAGACTGCGACGTCTCCGGCACCACGTGCTCCGCGAGCGCCGCCGCGACGGACTCCGCCGTCAGCACCAGCCCCGTCGCCCCGGTGCACGACACCGCCACATCGGCACGTGTCAGTTCTTCTGCGACCCCGGCCATCGATACGGCGCGCGCCGTCACTCCGCCCGGCTCCGTGAGCACCGCGGCCAGTCGCTCCGCCCGCTCCAACGTTCGGTTGGCGATGACAAGTTCACGTACACCCAGGCGCGCGAGCGTCGTCGCGGCGAGCGAGGACATGGAGCCGGCGCCGATGACCAGCACCCGCTTGTCCGCCGCCCAGCCCTCGACGTCCGCGCCGTCGGCCAGCTGCTGGAGACCGAAGGTGACGAGCGACTGCCCGGCCCGGTCGATCCCGGTCTCGCTGTGCGCGCGCTTGCCGACCCTCAGCGCCTGCTGGAAGAGGTCGTTGATCAGCCGCCCCGCGGTGTGCAGCTCCTGCCCCAGCGCGAGCGCGTCCTTGATCTGCCCGAGGATCTGCCCCTCGCCGACGACCATGGAGTCCAGCCCGCAGGCCACCGAGAAGAGGTGATGGACGGCGCGGTCCTCGTAGTGCACATAGAGATACGGAGTGAGCTCCTCGAGCCCCACCCCGCTGTGCTGCGCGAGCAGCGTGGACAGCTCGGCGACACCGGCGTGGAACTTGTCCACGTCCGCGTACAGCTCGATGCGGTTGCAGGTGGCCAGCACCGCGGCCTCGGTCGCGGGCTCCGCGGCGAGGGTGTCCTGGAGCAGCTTGATCTGCGTATCAGCGGACAGCGAGGCCCGCTCCAGCACGCTCACGGGCGCGCTGCGGTGGCTCAGCCCGACGACCAGAAGGCTCATGCCGGCATCACGGCGGGCATGTCCCCGTCCGGTCCCTTCCGGCCTGCCGCGGCCTCGGCCTCCTCGCCGGCCTTCCGCTGCTCGTGGAAGGCGAGGATCTGCAGCTCGATCGAGAGGTCGACCTTGCGCACATCCACGCCGTCGGGCACGGAGAGGACGGTGGGGGCGAAGTTGAGGATGGAGGTGACTCCGGCCGCGATCAGGCGCTCGCACACCTGCTGGGCGGCGCCGGCGGGCGTCGAGATGACACCGATCGACACACCGTTGTCGCTGATGATCTTCTCGAGCTCGTCGGTGTGCTGCACGGGCATGCCGGCGACCGGCTTCCCGGCCATGGCCGGGTCGGCGTCGATCAGCGCGGCGACCCGGAAGCCGCGGGAGGCGAACCCGCCGTAGTTGGCGAGCGCGGCGCCGAGGTTACCGATACCGACGATGACCACGGGCCAGTCCTGCGTCAGACCGAGCTCGCGGGAGATCTGGTAGACGAGGTACTCGACGTCGTAGCCGACCCCGCGCGTCCCGTAGGAGCCGAGGTAGGAGAAGTCCTTGCGCAGCTTCGCGGAGTTGACTCCGGCGGCGGCTGCCAGTTCCTCGGACGAGACCGTGGGTACGGACCGCTCGGACAGCGCGGTCAGGGCGCGCAGGTACAACGGGAGTCGGGCGACGGTGGCCTCGGGGATTCCTCGGCTACGGGTCGCCGGTCGGTGATTTCGGCCAGTTGCCACGGTGCTCCTGCGGGATGAGCGAGGCTGCAGGCGGCCGTGTGTTCCAGGACCGCCCCGTCGAGTGCAGGCTATGTCTTTGTGAACGCGTGCACAAAGATGGTGTCCGGTTTGTCCGAGCAAAGTGACCGGGGTCACGCAATCCGATCGCCTGATCTTGGAACTAGGGACCGCCTCGGTCCGTTGAAGATCCAAAGGGGGCAAAACCGTACACACTCCTCCACGAACACGCCCCCGAGTCCGCCTACTGTGCCCTGTCCTCATCGCGTCCTGATAGAGCGGGAGCCGCAGGAAAGGCCCAGCAAAACGACCACAATCGTATCGGCCTTTTCCGGCCACGCCTTCCGGCCAGGCCTTCCGTCCGTCCGTTCACGCCCTTCACTCCCAGGGCCCCGCCTTCCGCTCACGCACCCAGCGCGCGACGGAGCCGCCCGGCATCCACTCGCCAGAAGGTGTGCTGCTCCCCGTCGACCAGCACGACAGGGATCTGCTCCCAGTACGCACGGTGCAGCGCCTCGTCCTGAGTGATGTCCCTCTCCTCCCAGGACGCACCGGTCTCGGTGCACACTTCCTCGATCACGGCCCGCGCGTCGTCACAGAGGTGACACCCGGGCTTGCCGATCAGCGTCACCACCCGCTCGTCGGCCTTCTTCTTCGCACGCCGCAGCACAGGACTCATACGCCCATTCTCCGCCTGCGCAGGCAGAAGGCGGCCCCACATCCCGTACGTCCCCAATCGCCCGTTTAACAGATCGGTCGCGGAGAGTTCACGCCACCGCATCCCGGGGGGTCAGGAAGTACCGAACAGACTGGCTATGCTCACGACATGGCCGCACTGGGATGGCTCACCCCCCGTAGGCGCTCCGCCACTGCACGGAGCGTGCTCGCAGGAGAGGCAGCAGCCGAGGCAGCGCGAAAGTCGACGCAGCAGTTCGAGGCGCTCGACACGCTGAGCGACGCTGCCCCGGTTCCGGAACCGGACTTCCCCGTCGCCGGGGACGACCGGGCCGCCGCCTTCTTCGACCTCGACAACACCGTGATGCAGGGCGCCGCGATCTTCCACTTCGGCCGCGGCCTGTACAAGCGGAAGTTCTTCCAGCGCCGCGAGCTCGCCCGGTTCGCCTGGCAGCAGGCATGGTTCCGGCTGGCCGGCATCGAGGATCCGGAACATATGCAGGACGCCCGCGACAGCGCCCTGTCCATCGTCAAGGGCCACCGCGTCTCCGAGCTCATGAGCATCGGCGAGGAGATCTACGACGAGTACATGGCCGACCGCATCTGGCCCGGTACGCGCGCCCTCGCCCAGGCCCACCTCGATGCCGGCCAGAAGGTCTGGCTGGTGACCGCGGCCCCGGTGGAGACCGCGACGATCATCGCCCGCCGCCTCGGACTGACCGGCGCGCTCGGCACCGTCGCGGAGTCCGTGGACGGCGTATACACCGGCAAGCTCGTGGGCGAGCCGCTGCACGGCCCCGCCAAGGCCGAGGCCGTACGCGCCCTCGCCTCCGCCGAGGGCCTGGAGCTGACCCGCTGCGCGGCGTACAGCGACTCGCACAACGACATCCCGATGCTCTCGCTGGTGGGTCATCCGTACGCCATCAACCCGGACACCAAACTCCGCAAGCATGCGCGCAAGCTCGAGTGGCGGCTGCGCGACTACCGCACGGGCCGCAAGGCCGCCAAGGTCGGCATCCCGGCCGCGGCCGGTGTCGGCGCGCTCGCGGGAGGCACCGCGGCCGCGGTCGCCCTGCACCGCCGCCGCCGCTGACCCGACGGCAACCGCGCCCGGCCGCCACGCCCGCCGCCCACGCCCGCCTTCGGGTCGCGGGTGGCGCAGCCACGCCACGGCCGGGCACTCGGCCATCCATATCCACGGCTGCGCTCACCGCCGTACCCACGTCCCTGCCCGCCGCTCGTCGGCCGCCTGTCGGCCGCCGGGCCCGCAGGCAATCTCCGGGTCTTACCCGCCGGGACCAGCGGCCAGTCCTGTTGCCGCCGCTCGGGCACAACGCACCGCTCGATGAGACAGATCACGACGAAATTCGATCAACATGTGCTCACGATGTGCGACTTGATCCGTCGCGTAGGTGTAACAGAAGCGACGGAAACGACGATTTGAGCAACTGGGTGTAGCACTGCCTGTACGAAGCGTTATTCTCCTCAGACGCATGACGGACTCCGCCAGTCCCCACGACGGGTGAACGGTCCGGTACTGCACGTGATGGAAGCTCTGCCTCTGGGAGTCCCGTGTACCCACACGTCGGGGTTGACGCCTCGGGCCTGGCTACGCTGCGCGCAACGGTCCTCGACCACTTGCGCGGCTTCGTCCCCACCGCGTACGCCGTCCCCGCATTCGCCACGCCCCGCCTTGCCGTAAGCGGCCCTGCCGCCCCCTGCTACGCCCTGGCCGACGGCCGTGCGGCCGTCGGCAGACGGGGCAGCCGGGGCGCCTCCGGCGCCTCGAACACCGCCCGCCGGCCCAGCGCCGACAGCGACAGTGCCCGCATGATGGACCTGGTCGAACGCGCCCAGGCGGGCGAGGCCGACGCCTTCGGCCGCCTCTACGACCAGTACAGCGACACTGTCTACCGCTACATCTACTACCGCGTGGGCGGAAAGGCGACGGCGGAGGACCTCACCAGCGAGACCTTCCTGCGCGCCCTGCGCCGCATCTCCACCTTCACCTGGCAGGGCCGCGACTTCGGCGCCTGGCTGGTCACCATCGCCCGCAACCTGGTCGCCGACCACTTCAAATCCAGTCGATTCCGGCTGGAAGTGACCACCGGCGAAATGCTCGACGCCAACGAGGTCGAGCGCAGCCCCGAGGATTCGGTCCTGGAGTCCCTCTCCAATGCCGCACTGCTGGAAGCGGTCCGCAAGCTCAACCCCCAGCAGCAGGAGTGCGTGACCCTGCGCTTCCTGCAGGGCCTCTCGGTCGCCGAGACGGCCAGGGTGATGGGCAAGAACGAGGGCGCGATCAAGACCCTCCAGTACCGGGCCGTACGCACGCTCGCCCGGCTCCTCCCCGACGACGCCCGCTGACCGACCCAACTCACAATCGGTGACGCCTCGATGACGCACTGGTCCGATCATCTTTCGCGCGTAACCCAAGTGCCGCGCCGCTCGTTGTGCGGGATGCAGGCTCCCTGTGGTCACGCCATGCCCACAGCCACTCACTCGATCGTGTGGATGTGCTCAAGGCGTGCAACCCTCCAGACACCCAGGGGAGTCGATCGTCATGACGAGAGGAGGTGCCGCCAGTGATCGCGAACGTTTCGGCGCACCGGCGGGCGAACGCCTTCGCCCAGGCCTTGGAAGACCAGGCGGCCGACCAGCCCGAAGAGTCGGTAGAACCGACCGGGCACGGACGGCTGTTGGCTCTGGCGAACGGTCTCGGCGAACTGCCGAAACCGGAGATGGATCCCGAGGTCAAAGTGGTGCAGCGAGCACAGCTCGTGGCCGCCATGGAAGCGATGTTCGCCGAGGGAGGTGCGTCCGCGAGCCCTACGGTGCCCGAGCAGCGGACGTCCGGCCGCGGTGCCCATCGGGCCTCACCGCTCCGGAAATTGCGACCACGTTCCCGCTGGTCGAAGGGCATCGCGGCCGGCGGACTCACCGTCGGTGTGGCCGCGGGAGCTTTCAGCGGAGTGGCCGCCGCGAGTTCCGACGCCCTTCCCGGTGACTCGCTGTACGGCCTGAAGCGTGGCATGGAGGATTTCAAGCTCGGCATGGCGGACGACGACTCCGACCGCGGCGAGCTCTACCTCGGCCAGGCCTCGACCCGCCTCAGCGAGGCGCGACGCCTCATGGAGCGCGGCCGGGCAGGCACCATGGACCACGAGTCGCTCGGCGAGGTCCGCCGCGCGCTCAACGGCATGGGGCACGACGCCAGCGAGGGTCACCGCCTGCTGCGCGCGGCGTACGAGAGGGACGGCTCCCTCGGCCCGATGGCGGCGCTCAACTCGTTCTCCCGGTCGCACCGCGACGCGTGGAACGGGCTGCGCGACCGGCTGCCGGTCCAGCTGACCGACGTCGGCGACGAGGTGAACTCCGTCTTCGCCGCCATAGAGGAAGAGGTCGGCCCACTGGAGTCGCTGCTGCCACGCCCCCCGGAGAAGGGCCGCGGCTCCCAGAGCCCCAGCTCCTCCCAGGAATCCAACCGGACTTCGAGCCCCGGCCGTACGTCACCGGCCTCACCCGGGGCGGGCGTCAGCCGCCCGGGCGAGGCCGGCAAGCCGCACCCGTCCGGGTCCGGCACGACGGCGGACGACGGCCTGCTCGGCGGGGACACGGGCGGCCTGTTCGACCCTCCGGCGGACGGCGTCTCCCCGTCCCCGTCCGACAAGCACTCCACACCACCGGAGCCGGACGTCACGATCCCGCCACTGCTGCCGGGCATCCTGCCGGGCCTGGGCATCGACGGCGAGGGCGGCAAGTAGGTCAGTACGGGCGGGGGCGGGCGCTCCTGAAGAGGAACGCCCGCCCCCACCGGATGCCTGAAGCTCGGAAGGTCAGAAGAACCTCGGGAGGTCAGAAGAACACGGACCTGCGCTGCACCAGCAACTTGTACAGCGTGTGCTGGATCTGTTCCCGGACCTGGTCCGTCAGGTTGAACATCAGCATCGGGTCCTCCGCCGCCTCCGGCGGATAGCCGTCCGTCGGGATCGGCTCACCGAACTGGATCGTCCACTTCGTCGGCAGCGGCACCGCTCCCAGCGGACCCAGCCACGGAAACGTCGGCGTGATCGGGAAGTACGGGAACCCGAGCAGCCGCGCGAGAGTCTTCGCGTTGCCGATCATCGGGTAGATCTCCTCCGCCCCGACGATCGAGCACGGCACGATCGGAGCCCCCGCCCGCAGCGCCGTCGACACAAAGCCGCCACGCCCGAAGCGCTGGAGCTTGTAGCGCTCGCTGAACGGCTTCCCGATGCCCTTGAAGCCCTCCGGCATCACACCGACGACCTCGCCGCGCTGCAGCAGCCGCTCCGCGTCCTCCGCGCACGCCAGGGTGTGCCCGGCCTTGCGGGCCAGTTCATTGACCACCGGCAGCATGAAGACCAGGTCCGCGGCGAGCAGCCGCAGATGCCGGTCGGCCGGGTGATTGTCGTGGACGGCGACCTGGAGCATCAGCCCGTCCAGCGGAAGCGTGCCCGAGTGGTTGGCCACCACGAGCGCCCCGCCGTCCGACGGAATGTTCTCGATGCCCTTCACCTCGACACGGAAGTACTTCTCGTACAGCGGCCGGACCATCGACATCAGGACCTGTTCGGTGAGCTCCTTGTCGTATCCGAACTCGTCGACCTCGTAGTCACCGGTGACCCGGCGTCGCAGAAACGCCAGCCCGCCCGCGATCCGCCGGTCCCAGGAGGCGCCCGTGCCCGCCGGCTCCGGCTCCTGCCCCTGCTCCTGGAAGCCCGCCCGGGCGTTCCGTACCGCTCCTCGAACATCCCCGTCCTGCGGCTGCCCCTGCTGCCCCGGCAGTGGGCTGACCGGCATCTCGCGCACCGCCACGGGCTCGGTCTTGCGCCGGCCGCCCCCCGCGGGGCGCCGCCGCACCGAGCGCTGCGCGCTGCCGCGCGAACGGTCGTCGTCGAACGGAATGACCTTGGCGTCCGCCATTGTTGGCTGCGCTCCTTATTCGGCGTCGCTCTGAGTCGTCTGCATCGTCTGCCCCGTCGTTCTGCCCCCGGTGGCGGCGCTGCCCGCGAAGGGCAACGCTGCCGCGACCCGGTCCACCGCCCGCGACAGGGTCTCCGGCGGCAGCAGCCCCGGCCCCCGGCTGCGCGCGAAGTCCGCGAAGGCCTCCGCGGTCGTGTACTTCGGGTCAAAGCCCAGTGTCTCGCGCATCTGCGCGGTGCTCACCACCCGGCCATGGGTGAGCAGCCGGATCTGCTCGGGCGAGAAGTCGGTGATACCGACCGTACGCAGCGCCGAGCCGACCCAGGTGACCGCCGGCAGCAGCACCGGCATCGTCGGCCGCCCCAGCCGCCGCGAGCACTGCGACAGCAGCAGCACGCCGTCGCCCGCGACATTGAACGTGCCGCTGTTGAGTGTTCCGCGCCGCGGCTCGTGCAGGGCGATCCGCAGCACATCGATGACGTCGTCCTCGTGGACGAACTGCAGTCGTGGGTCGTAGCCGAAGACGGTCGGCATGACGGGCAGTGAGAAGAACTCGGCGAGCGGGGAGTCCGCGCACGGCCCGAGGATGTTCGCGAAGCGCAGGACGCAGACCGCCACGTCGGGGCGCCGCCGGGCGAATCCGCGCACATACCCCTCGACCTCGACCGCGTCCTTGGCGAAGCCGCCGCTGGGCAGGGACTTGGGCGGGGTGGTCTCGGTGAAGACCGCGGGGTCGCGGGGCGCGGAGCCGTACACACTCGTACTGGACTTGATCACCAGCCGTTTGACCGTCGGCGACTTCTGGCAGGCGCCGAGCAGCTGCATGGTGCCGATGACATTGGTTTCCTTGACCGTCGTACGGCCGCCGGCGCCCAGCGGCGTACCCGTGACGTCCATGTGGACGACGGTGTCGACGGCGTGCTCCGCGAGAACCCGCGCGATGGCGGGCTGGCGGATGTCCGCGCGCACGAAATCCGCTCCGCCCAGATGGTGATCGGGCCCCACCGCATCGACCCCGATCACCCGGTCCACCTCGGGATCGCGCTGGATGCGCCGCACGAGACGGCCTCCGAGCTGCCGGGCCACTCCGGTGACGAGCACGACCTTCCCCAAGATCAGCGCCTTCCCTAGATCCGCCGGTGGTCCACTCTTCAGATCCGCCGAGGTCCACTCTTCTGCGTCTTAGCCGTCACCGTAGCGGTTCGGCGTTGCGCTGTGATGACCGCACGGCGGTCTTTTGCCACGTCAATGCCACGGCCCCTCCATTGCCACCCGAAAACGCACCGCGGCCCTCCCACCATGCAGGTGGGAGGGCCGCGGCGACACGTACAGCTGTCGCTTACTTCTTGTTACGACGCTGAACGCGGGTGCGCTTGAGCAGCTTGCGGTGCTTCTTCTTGGCCATCCGCTTACGCCGCTTCTTGATAACAGAGCCCACGACTACCCTCGCTCACTTCTCTTCACTCGGTGCGGGGCGTCTGGGCCCACACGACCTACGTCGGCCTAGCCTACCTGCCGCCGAGTGAGGGACGTAATCCGAGGGGAGCCGCCCTGCTCCGGTTACGCGGATTCCACCCCCACGAAGGATTCGCGGAGGTACTCGTGAACTGCTTGCTCCGGGACCCGGAAGGACCTGCCCACCCGGATCGCCGGCAGATGACCGCTGTGCACCAAGCGGTACACGGTCATCTTCGACACTCGCATGACCGAGGCGACTTCCGCCACGGTAAGAAACTTGACCTCGTTGAGAGGCCTCTCGCTGCCAGCAGCCATGACCCACCTGTACCTTCCGCACATGACGCACACCGGCTTCCCCTCCGGTGACTCTTCGTCGCTGTGCGCTCACTCCCCAGACTAGGGGCGGGTGATGCGAGTGGGGAAGAGGAGCAGCGATCGGCCGCCTACTGTGACAGACACGCTCGATTGAGTACATAGCGCGTAAGCGGTCGGTAGTAATCGGACCGCACCGCGTCATCAAGCGGAACGGCGACGGACACACGCCCCTCGGCCTCGCCGACAAACAGCGCGGGATCATCCGTGTCCGCCAGGCCGATGGCCTCAATCCCCAGCTGACCTGCCCCGCAGACCCAGCCATGGTCCCCGACGACCAGCTCGGGCAGCGGTCCGCCGCCCTCCACGAGACCCTCCAAAGCGGTCCTAACCGGCAGGGGCGAGTGGGTATGTGCGCCGGTCTCACTCCCGCCACCCCGTGCGCCGGGTTCCCGCACCAGCGCGACTCCTCGTACGTACTCGAGGTTGTGCGTGCGTACGCCGAACCGGGTCGTTATGTCGATACATCGCCCCTGCGCGGGTGTGAGTACGAGACACCCCGCCGCCGACAAAGCGTCTGCGAGGTCCGCGTAGAACCCGAGCAGCCGATGCGGATGCCCGGTCCCGAACAGCACGGGCGCCCGCCGTCCGGCCGCCTCCCCGAGCCGCTCGGCGAACGCGTGAAGCGCCGTCAGCGTCCGCTCCGGATCGATGACATCGGGCCCCGCGACGTGCCGGGGATCGTCGGAGACCCCGCACTTGTCGGCCATGAGCGCGATCAGATCCCGCTCCCCCCAGGCCCACTCGGGATCGAGCCCGAGGGTGACCCGCGGATCCCGGGCGGCGAAGAGCCGATAGCTGCGCAGGCTCTCTTCCCGCGAGGTGGCCACGGGCCCGGCCAACCGAGCGGCCAACAGATGCGCACGCAGCGCTCCGGTGCTCAACACCCTGCCGATGCTTCCGCACCGCTGCGGACTCCGGGCCAAAAGCCTGAATACCCCCCACAGTTGGCGTAATACATGCCCGCGGGCCGGGCCCACTACGGACGGGGCCGCCCAGTCCGGCCCCGGGGTCAGGGGCGGAGATCCGGGACCGAGCACCCGCGAAGCTGCCGGCCGCCGGGGTACGGGGTACCCCGTACCCCCTGCGCCGGCGACCCCCTACGGCAACAATCCCCGCAGGGGAAACGCCGCCCTCCGCGTAGCCAGAATCGCCTGGTCCAGCCGGTCCGCCGGGTCGTACCCGTCCTCCCAACCCCGCCATCCCGGGGTACGTCCATCCGTCATCCGCCCCGGCGCCACCTGCCGCGTCCGTGCATACACCTCATCCCGCCACGACGACGGAATCACCGACTCCGGATCCACCGGCGCATGCGCGGCGATCCCCACCAGATGCGTCCAGGACCTCGGTACGACATCGACGACCGCGTATCCCCCGCCCCCCAGGGCAACCCACCGCGCATCCTCCACGTACTCGTGCGCCAACGAGTGACAAGACTCCTGCACCGCCCGCTGCGCATCCAGCGACACCGCCAGATGCGCCAACGGATCCTCGAAATGCGTATCCGCCCCGTGCTGCGTCACCAGCACCTGCGGCCGGAAATCCGCCAAAAGCTCAGGCACCACCGCATGGAACGCCCGCAGCCACCCCTCGTCCCCCGTCCCCGCCGGCAGCGCGACATTCACCGCACCGCCTTCACCCGCCCCGGCCGCCCCCGTCTCCTCCGGCCAGCCGGTCTGAGGAAACAGCGTCCGCGGATGCTCGTGCAACGACACGGTCAGCACCCGCGGGTCCTCCCAGAACGCCGCCTGAACCCCGTCCCCGTGGTGCACATCCACATCCACGTACGCGACCCGCTCCGCCCCCAGCTCCAGCAGTCGCGCAATGGCCAACGACGCGTCGTTGTAGATACAGAACCCCGAGGCACTCCCCGGCATCGCATGATGCAGCCCGCCCGCGAAGTTCACCGCATGCGCCGCGCCCCCGCGCCACACCGCCTCGGCCGCCCCCACCGACTGCCCGGCGATGAGCGCCGACGCCTCATGCATCCCGGCGAAGGCCGGATCGTCCACCGTCCCCAGCCCGTACGACTGGTCCGCCGCCCGGGGATCCCGCGACGCCGCCCGCACCGCCGCCACATAGTCCGCGCGGTGCACAAGCCGCAGCGTCGAGTCCCCGGCCGACTTCGCGGCCACCACATCCACCGCGCGATCCAGCCCGTAGGCCCGCACCAACCCCATGGTCAGCGCGAGCCGCACCGGATCCATCGGATGCCCGGCCCCGAAGTCATACTTCGTTACCGCCTCGTCCCACATCAACAACTCGCGGCCGCTCATGCCCGCCACCGTACCGGTCGGTATCCGGCCCGAACGATCTGGCGTACCAGAACGTCACCAGCACCAACACCATCGGCACAAGCATCGCTCCCCGATAGCTCCACGCATCGCCGAGCGCCCCCACCAGCGGGGAACCGATCAAGAACCCGACGTAGTTGAAGACGTTCAGCCGCGCCACCGCCGCGTCACTCGCCTCCGGGCTGAGCCTCCCCGCCGCGGCGAACGTCTGCGGCACGATCACACACAGCCCGAGCCCGAGCACGGTGAACCCGAGGATTCCCACCCACGCCCCCGGCGCCACGGCCACCACTGCGAACCCGGCCGCCGCGAGCACCGCCCCGCACCGCACGACCGCCACCGCCCCGAAGCGCCGCACCCCGAGATCCCCGACGGCTCGCCCCAACAGCGTCGTGACCATATAGGCGTTGTACGGAACGGTCGCGAGCTCCTCCGAACTCCCCACCACGTCCTGGAGATACTTCGCGCTCCAATTCGAGACGGTCGAATCCCCGATGTACGCGAACGTCATCACCAGACAGAGCGGCAGCAGCACCGTGAACGCACCCCCTCCCGAATGCGCCCCCGCTGCCCCCGCACTCTCCCGCTCCCGCTCCCCGTCGACGTACCACCGGCTCCCGACGAGCGCCGCCGGCAGCAGCACGACCACCACCGGCCCGTACGACACCAGCAGCGACAGGTCCCAGTGCGCCCCGGCCCAGGCGAGCGACGCACCGGCGATCCCACCGAGGCTGTACGCCGCGTGGAAGCCGAGCATGATGCTGCGCCCGTACGCCCGCTGAAGGCTGACCCCGAGCATGTTCATGGACGCGTCCAGCGCCCCCACCGCCAGCCCGAACACCCCCAGCGCGACGGCCACATGCCATACCTGACTACCGGCACCGACACCGAGGAGCCCCAGCAGCACCATGGGCTGCGCCCACCGCAGCACCACGCTCGGCGCGACGCTTCTGACCAGCCGTTCGGTGACCACACTCGCCACACCGGCAAGGATCGGAACGGCGGCGAGGAAGACGGGCAGCAGCCCGTCGGATATCCCGTACCGGTCCTGGATTGCGGGGATACGCGTCACGAGCAGAGCGAAGGCCACCCCTTGCGCGAAGAAGCTCAACGCCAGGGAGGCCCGCCCGTGCCGCATCCGCGCATCTGTCATGGCCGGACAGCGTAGGGCGCTCGTCTACCCATGGGTAGACGGATCACACGAGCAATGCAGGCAACTCCGCCATCGCCCCGAAGTACCCCTTGGCACCTGCCAGCTTCTCGGCCGACGTCATGGCGGTGAACCCGTACACATCCATCCCGGCGGCCAGGGCGGCCTGTACCCCCAGCGGGCTGTCCTCCACGACGACACACCGCTCCGGCGCCACTCCCATCCGCTCCGCGGCGTACAGAAACAGATCCGGCGCCGGCTTGCCCCGCCCCACATCCTGCGCGCTGAAGACCGTGCCGTCCTCTCCGCCGTTCTCGCCGTGCGCGAACCAGCGGTCCAGCCCGGTCTTCCGGTGCCCGACCCGGATCCGCTCATGACTCCCGGACGACGCGACGCAGTACGGCACCCCGTCCGTGCCCAGCTTCTCCAGTACCTCCGTGACCCCGTCGACGGCGACCAACTCCCGCTCAAAGGCGGCAAAGACACGAGCATGCAGCGTGTCGTCGAAGTCGGCGGGCAGCTCCTGCCCGGTCCGCTCCCTCACAAGATCGTGCACACGGTGCACTGCGGCGCCCATGTAGTCACGAACGGATTCCTCGTAGGAGGTGGGGTGCCCCAGCTCAGTGAGGTAGCTCGCCAGGATGGTGTTGGCGAGAGGCTCGCTGTCAACGAGCACACCATCGTTGTCAAAGATGACGAGGTCATATCGCATGACTGGATCCTAAACGCAGAAAAGCCCCGCACCATAAGGTGCGGGGCTTTCCCACAATGATTGTTCGGCGGCGTCCTACTCTCCCACAGGGTCCCCCCTGCAGTACCATCGGCGCTGAAAGGCTTAGCTTCCGGGTTCGGAATGTAACCGGGCGTTTCCCTAACGCAATGACCACCGAAACTCTATGAAATTCTGACCGGAGCAACAGCTACAAATACGGTCGTTACTTCAGAACTGACACAGTGGACGCGAGCAACTGAGGACAAGCCCTCGGCCTATTAGTACCAGTCAGCTTCACCGGTTGCCCGGCTTCCACATCTGGCCTATCAACCCAGTCGTCTACTGGGAGCCTTACCCTCTCTAGGAGGTGGGAGTCCTCATCTCGAAGCAGGCTTCCCGCTTAGATGCTTTCAGCGGTTATCCTTTCCGAACGTAGCCAACCAGCCATGCCCTTGGCAGGACAACTGGCACACCAGAGGTTCGTCCGTCCCGGTCCTCTCGTACTAGGGACAGCCCTTCTCAAGACTCCTGCGCGCGCAGCGGATAGGGACCGAACTGTCTCACGACGTTCTAAACCCAGCTCGCGTACCGCTTTAATGGGCGAACAGCCCAACCCTTGGGACCGACTCCAGCCCCAGGATGCGACGAGCCGACATCGAGGTGCCAAACCATCCCGTCGATATGGACTCTTGGGGAAGATCAGCCTGTTATCCCCGGGGTACCTTTTATCCGTTGAGCGACGGCGCTTCCACAAGCCACCGCCGGATCACTAGTCCCGACTTTCGTCCCTGCTCGACCCGTCGGTCTCACAGTCAAGCTCCCTTGTGCACTTACACTCAACACCTGATTGCCAACCAGGCTGAGGGAACCTTTGGGCGCCTCCGTTACTCTTTAGGAGGCAACCGCCCCAGTTAAACTACCCATCAGACACTGTCCCTGATCCGGATCACGGACCCAGGTTAGACATCCAGCACGACCAGAGTGGTATTTCAACGATGACTCCCCCTGAACTGGCGTCCAGAGTTCACAGTCTCCCACCTATCCTACACAAGCCGAACCGAACACCAATATCAAACTGTAGTAAAGGTCCCGGGGTCTTTCCGTCCTGCTGCGCGAAACGAGCATCTTTACTCGTAGTGCAATTTCACCGGGCCTATGGTTGAGACAGTCGAGAAGTCGTTACGCCATTCGTGCAGGTCGGAACTTACCCGACAAGGAATTTCGCTACCTTAGGATGGTTATAGTTACCACCGCCGTTTACTGGCGCTTAAGTTCTCAGCTTCGCCACACCGAAATGTGACTAACCGGTCCCCTTAACGTTCCAGCACCGGGCAGGCGTCAGTCCGTATACATCGCCTTACGGCTTCGCACGGACCTGTGTTTTTAGTAAACAGTCGCTTCTCGCTGGTCTCTGCGGCCACCCCCAGCTCAAGGAGCAAGTCCTCTCACCAGTGATGGCCCCCTTCTCCCGAAGTTACGGGGGCATTTTGCCGAGTTCCTTAACCATAGTTCACCCGAACGCCTCGGTATTCTCTACCTGACCACCTGAGTCGGTTTAGGGTACGGGCCGCCATGAAACTCGCTAGAGGCTTTTCTCGACAGCATAGGATCATCCACTTCACCACAATCGGCTCGGCATCAGGTCTCAGCCTTAATGTGTGACGGATTTGCCTATCACACGGCCTACACCCTTACCCCGGGACAACCACCGCCCGGGCTGGACTACCTTCCTGCGTCACCCCATCGCTTACCTACTACCACCTTGGACCGGCGGCTCCACCACTCCCCTTTGCCCGAAGGCTCCAGGGCGGCTTCACGGCCTTAGCATTAATGGGCTCGATATTGGGCGTTTCAAAGCGGGTACCGGAATATCAACCGGTTGTCCATCGACTACGCCTGTCGGCCTCGCCTTAGGTCCCGACTTACCCTGGGCAGATCAGCTTGACCCAGGAACCCTTAGTCAATCGGCGCACACGTTTCTCACGTGTGTATCGCTACTCATGCCTGCATTCTCACTCGTGAACCGTCCACAACTCGCTTCCGCGGCTGCTTCACCCGGCACACGACGCTCCCCTACCCATCCGTACTCCCGTTGGGGATATATGTACGAATGACACGACTTCGGCGGTACGCTTGAGCCCCGCTACATTGTCGGCGCGGAATCACTTGACCAGTGAGCTATTACGCACTCTTTCAAGGGTGGCTGCTTCTAAGCCAACCTCCTGGTTGTCTCTGCGACTCCACATCCTTTCCCACTTAGCGTACGCTTAGGGGCCTTAGTCGATGCTCTGGGCTGTTTCCCTCTCGACCATGGAGCTTATCCCCCACAGTCTCACTGCCGCGCTCTCACTTACCGGCATTCGGAGTTTGGCTAAGGTCAGTAACCCGGTAGGGCCCATCGCCTATCCAGTGCTCTACCTCCGGCAAGAAACACACGACGCTGCACCTAAATGCATTTCGGGGAGAACCAGCTATCACGGAGTTTGATTGGCCTTTCACCCCTAACCACAGGTCATCCCCCAGGTTTTCAACCCTGGTGGGTTCGGTCCTCCACGAAGTCTTACCTCCGCTTCAACCTGCCCATGGCTAGATCACTCCGCTTCGGGTCTTGAGCGCGCTACTGAATCGCCCTGTTCGGACTCGCTTTCGCTACGGCTTCCCCACACGGGTTAACCTCGCAACACACCGCAAACTCGCAGGCTCATTCTTCAAAAGGCACGCAGTCACGACTGTATGTGCAAGCACATACAGCGACGCTCCCACGGCTTGTAGGCACACGGTTTCAGGTACTATTTCACTCCGCTCCCGCGGTACTTTTCACCATTCCCTCACGGTACTATCCGCTATCGGTCACCAGGGAATATTTAGGCTTAACGGGTGGTCCCGCCAGATTCACACGGGATTTCTCGGGCCCCGTGCTACTTGGGTGTCGCACAAGCAAGCCGTTGATGTTTCAGCTACGGGGGTCTTACCCTCTACGCCGGACCTTTCGCATGTCCTTCGCCTACATCAACGGTTTCTGACTCGCCCAACAGCCGGCAGACTGTTGAAGTGCGATCCCACAACCCCGTATGCGCAACCCCTGCCGGGTATCACACGCATACGGTTTGGCCTCATCCGGTTTCGCTCGCCACTACTCCCGGAATCACGGTTGTTTTCTCTTCCTGAGGGTACTGAGATGTTTCACTTCCCCTCGTTCCCTCCACACTGCCTATGTGTTCAGCAGTGGGTGACAGCCCATGACGACTGCCGGGTTTCCCCATTCGGAAACCCCCGGATCAAAGCCTGGTTGACGGCTCCCCGGGGACTATCGTGGCCTCCCACGTCCTTCATCGGTTCCTGGTGCCAAGGCATCCACCGTGCGCCCTTAAAAACTTGGCCACAGATGCTCGCGTCCACTGTGCAGTTCTCAAGCAACGACCAGCCACCCACCACCCCACCCTCACGGGCGAGTTCACTGGGGCCGGCATCGCGAAGGTTCCAGACCGTAGTCCGTACCCTCAGATACCCAACAGCGCGCCCGGCACGTTCGATCCAGATTCTGTGTTCCACGCCGAAGCAGTACTAACAGTCCCGAACCAATCGTGCCGAATAGTCAACGTTCCACCCATGAGCAACCAGCACCGGACATTCGCCGATGTACTGGCCTCTGGACCGGAAAACCGGCCTAGAAGTGCTCCTTAGAAAGGAGGTGATCCAGCCGCACCTTCCGGTACGGCTACCTTGTTACGACTTCGTCCCAATCGCCAGTCCCACCTTCGACAGCTCCCTCCCACAAGGGGTTGGGCCACCGGCTTCGGGTGTTACCGACTTTCGTGACGTGACGGGCGGTGTGTACAAGGCCCGGGAACGTATTCACCGCAGCAATGCTGATCTGCGATTACTAGCAACTCCGACTTCATGGGGTCGAGTTGCAGACCCCAATCCGAACTGAGACCGGCTTTTTGAGATTCGCTCCGCCTCGCGGCATCGCAGCTCATTGTACCGGCCATTGTAGCACGTGTGCAGCCCAAGACATAAGGGGCATGATGACTTGACGTCGTCCCCACCTTCCTCCGAGTTGACCCCGGCAGTCTCCTGTGAGTCCCCATCACCCCGAAGGGCATGCTGGCAACACAGAACAAGGGTTGCGCTCGTTGCGGGACTTAACCCAACATCTCACGACACGAGCTGACGACAGCCATGCACCACCTGTATACCGACCACAAGGGGGGCACCATCTCTGATGCTTTCCGGTATATGTCAAGCCTTGGTAAGGTTCTTCGCGTTGCGTCGAATTAAGCCACATGCTCCGCTGCTTGTGCGGGCCCCCGTCAATTCCTTTGAGTTTTAGCCTTGCGGCCGTACTCCCCAGGCGGGGAACTTAATGCGTTAGCTGCGGCACCGACGACGTGGAATGTCGCCAACACCTAGTTCCCAACGTTTACGGCGTGGACTACCAGGGTATCTAATCCTGTTCGCTCCCCACGCTTTCGCTCCTCAGCGTCAGTAATGGCCCAGAGATCCGCCTTCGCCACCGGTGTTCCTCCTGATATCTGCGCATTTCACCGCTACACCAGGAATTCCGATCTCCCCTACCACACTCTAGCTAGCCCGTATCGAATGCAGACCCGGGGTTAAGCCCCGGGCTTTCACATCCGACGTGACAAGCCGCCTACGAGCTCTTTACGCCCAATAATTCCGGACAACGCTTGCGCCCTACGTATTACCGCGGCTGCTGGCACGTAGTTAGCCGGCGCTTCTTCTGCAGGTACCGTCACTTTCGCTTCTTCCCTGCTGAAAGAGGTTTACAACCCGAAGGCCGTCATCCCTCACGCGGCGTCGCTGCATCAGGCTTTCGCCCATTGTGCAATATTCCCCACTGCTGCCTCCCGTAGGAGTCTGGGCCGTGTCTCAGTCCCAGTGTGGCCGGTCGCCCTCTCAGGCCGGCTACCCGTCGTCGCCTTGGTAGGCCATTACCCCACCAACAAGCTGATAGGCCGCGGGCTCATCCTTCACCGCCGGAGCTTTTAACCCTCTCCTATGCAGGAGTGGGTGTTATCCGGTATTAGACCCCGTTTCCAGGGCTTGTCCCAGAGTGAAGGGCAGATTGCCCACGTGTTACTCACCCGTTCGCCACTAATCCACCCCGAAGGGCTTCATCGTTCGACTTGCATGTGTTAAGCACGCCGCCAGCGTTCGTCCTGAGCCAGGATCAAACTCTCCATGAATGCTTTCCCGACTGCGTCCGATTAAAGACTGCGGGGCAACACCACAAGAGCGGAACGATCAGGTCGGAATATGACCGATCGTTCACAGCGTCCTCGCTGTGTTATTGCCTGCCCGCCGCATGGGCGTGCAGGACTTTCAAAGGAACCTCGAACCTGCCGAAGCAGGTCGGGGTATCAACATATCTGGCGTTGACTTTTGGCACGCTGTTGAGTTCTCAAGGAACGGACGCTTCCTTTGTACTCACCCTCTCGGGCTTTCCTCCGGGCGCTTCCCTTCGGTCTTGCGTTTCCGACTCTATCAGACTCTTTCGTGTCCGATTCCCCGTCGGAAGGGGGTTTCGCTTTCCAGTTCTTCGCTTTCGCGTTTCCCTTTCCGGCGGTTCCGACTCTATCAGATCCTTTCGGGCCTGACTCCCAGTCAGCGGGAGTTGTCTTTCCGGCTGTTGGGCCGTTCCGACGAGTGAGACTTTAGCGGAATCCTCGCCCCCGACGCTAATCGGGGTTGCGCTCGTTCGAACGCGGATTCCTCATTTCGCAAAAGCGCACGGAAAGCTGCTCGACACAGGATGTCGCTCGCTTCTAGTGGGTCTTGCGGAATGGCTGTCCGGGGACCGGCCGAAGTCGGTGCTCACGTCGGACAACTCGGAGAACACTACGGTTGGCGGTATCCGCTGTCAACCTGGGGCCCGACCGCATAGTCTCGGATGCATGACATCGCGTACGTGCACCCTTCAGTGGTGGGCCGCCTGACGGCGGCCGGCACCTACGCATGCACTCAACGGCCGCCGCTTCGGCGGCCGTTCGCGTTCTCCCCCGGGAGTCCGGCCGCTGGAGGCGGCGGCTCCGAACAGGAGAAGGAGAGCGGGATGACGCGGATCTTCAGCGGGATCAAGCCGACAGGGCATCTGACACTGGGCAACTACCTCGGGGCGCTCCGACGGTGGGTCGAGGTCGATCAGCACCAGGCGGATGCGCTGTTCAGCGTGGTCGATCTGCATGCCCTGACTATGGAGCACGATCCGGCGCGGGTACGCAGACTCAGTAGGCAGGCCGCGACGCTGATGCTGGCGGCGGGGCTGGACCCGCAGCGGTGCACCCTATTCGTACAGAGCCACGTGGACGAGCACGCGCGGCTTTCGTATCTGCTGGAGTGCACGGCCACGGACGGCGAGCTTCGGCGCATGATCCAGTACAAGGAGAAGGGCGGGCAGGCGCGGGCCGCCGGGGAGAGTGTGCGGGTGTCGCTGCTGACCTATCCGGTCCTGATGGCGGCGGACATCCTGGCGTACGGGACCGACGAGGTGCCGGTGGGCGAGGACCAGACACAGCATGTGGAACTGACCCGGGACCTGGCCGTGCGCTTCAACCAGCGGTACGGGCAGACGTTCACCGTGCCGAAGGCGACGTATCCGCCGGTGGCCGCGCGGGTCATGGATCTGCAGGACCCTGCCTCGAAGATGGGGAAGTCCCACGAGTCCGGGGCCGGGATCGTCTATCTGCTCGATGACGCGGACGTCGTGCGCAAGAAGATCATGCGGGCTGTCACGGACAGCGGCCGCGATGTCGAGTACGACCGGGAGGGCAGGCCCGGCATTGCGAATCTGCTCGAAATGCTGGCGGCTTGCGCGGGTGGGAACCCGAACGAGCTGGCCGGTGTATATGAGTCGTACGGAGCGTTGAAGAAGGACACGGCCGAGGCGGTGGTGGAGCTGCTCAGGCCGGTCAGGGAACGGCACGCCGTGCTGGCGGCGGATCCGGGATACGTCGACGAGGTGCTGAGGGAGGGAGCCGAGCGAGCCAGGGGGATGGCTCGGCCGCGGGTCGATGCCGCCTATCGGGCCATCGGGCTGCTGCCCGCATAGGAACCCGCATAGAAGGGGACAGCGTGTTCCGCCGCCGGGGCGTCACGGCGGCGGAGCCGGCGTCAGCCGTTGCCGGAGGCGAGTTCGCGGCTGCGGTCGCGGGCCGCTTCGATGGCGGCGATGAGGGCGGCCCGTACACCGTGGTTCTCGAGTTCACGGATGGCACTGATGGTGGTGCCGGCGGGGGAGGTGACGGCTTCGCGGAGCTTGACAGGGTGTTCGCCGCTGTCGCGGAGCATCACGGCGGCGCCGATGGCGGCCTGGACGATCAGGTCGTGGGCCTGGGCGCGGGGGAGGCCGAGGAGGATGCCGGCATCGGTCATCGCCTCGACCAGGAAGTAGAAGTACGCGGGGCCGGAGCCGGAAAGCGCGGTGGCCGCGTCCTGCTGGGACTCGGGGACACGGAGGGTCTTGCCGACCCCGCCGAAGATCTCTTCGGCATGGGCGAGGTGTTCGGCGGTGGCGTGGCTGCCGGCCGAGATCACGGACATGCCCTCGTCGACGAGGACGGGGGTGTTGGGCATGACACGGACGACGGGGGCGCCTGCGGCCAGGCGCTCCTCGATGAAGGAGGTGGGGATGCCGGCCGCGGCGCTGATGACGAGACGGTCCGCGGTGAGGTGCGAGGTGAGTTCGTCGAGGAGCTTGCCCATGTCCTGGGGCTTGACGGCCAGGATGAGGGTGTCGGCGCGCTTGGCGGCTTCGGCGTTGGTGACGGGCTCGACGCCGTAGCGGGTGCGGAGCTCATCGGCGCGGTCGGTGCGGCGGGTGGTGACCAGGAGGTCGGAAGGGCGCCAGCCGGCGCGGATCATGCCGCTGAGCAGGGCTTCACCGATCTTGCCCGTGCCAAGGACTGCGACTGTCTGGGTCATGGCTCTGTTCACCTCGCCGGTGGGGGTATGTGCGGACATCCTCGCACCAGGGGCGTGGCTGTGCCGGGGCGTCCGAGGGGCGGTACGGGCCGGGCTCCCGACCGCGCCCTCGGACGGCACGGGTCCCGACGGGTCCCGAGGGGTTCTGCCGGGGCTTGGCCGGGACCTGCCTGGACGTGCCGGGACCCTGGACCTTGCCGGCGCTAAAGGGCGCTGCGGGAGCGCCATTCGGACCAGGAGAGATTCCAGTCGCCGTAGCCATTGCCGGAGGCGACCTGGTCCTTGGAGTTGGTGACCCGGATGACGTCACCCGGGATGACCTGCGCGTAGAAGCGGCGGGCGGTGCCGTCGGAGGCAAGGCCGATGCAGCCGTGGGTGACGTTGCGGCGGCCGGCGTGGATGTTGGCCTTCGGGTTTTCGTGGAGATAGGTGCCGGAGGTGGTGAGGTGAACGGCGTAGCCGTAGTAGTCGTTGTAGGCGTCGGCATAGCCGACGGTGCGGGAGTCCATCCGTACGCGGCGTTGCTTGTCGGAGACGACCATCGTGCCGTTCCAGGTGTCCATGCCGGGGGCGCCCGCGGTGATCGGGATGGTCTGGGTGGTGGCGCCGTCCTTGACGACGGTCATGCGGTGGGTGCGGACGTCGACCGTGGCGACCAGGGACCGGGCAATGGTGAAGGAGCGGGAGAGCGAGGGGCCGGCCTTGACGCTGACCCGGGTGCCCGGCTTCCAGTAGGTCTGGGGGCGGAAGTCGACGCGTTGTCCGTCGTGGAGGTTGCGGTCCTTGATCCAGGCCCAGGCTCCGGTGACGCCGGGGTTTGCGGTGACCTTCAGCCGGCGTTCCACGTCGGCGCGCTCGGCCTTCGGTATCGGGCGCTTGAAGGTCACGGATATGGGCAGACCGACACCGACCTGCTGGCCGTCGGTGATGTTGACGGAGGCGTCGGCCAGATGGGCCAGGGTGGCGGCCGACGGCGGGGTGGCCGTGGGCCGCGGGGAGGCAGGAGTGGGGGTGGAGCTGTCGGCGGACGGGCGCTTCGGCGCCGCGGCGGCGTCCGGTGTGACGCCCGTGTTCGAGCAGGCGGTGAGCGACAGCGCGCAGATCAGGCCGAGGACGGCGGCACTGACGTGTCGTGGCAGTCGGGACATGGGTTCCTCCCCCTGGGTCAGCTGATGGGTCAGCTGTGTGTGTTCGGCTTCTGTACGCCTGGGAGAGGAGGCAGGTTGCACCTGGGACACGGAAAGTCTCGCGGGGAACCGCGGAGGCGCGGGCGTTGTCCTACGGCTCGTGACGGAGGAGGAATTCGACGCCTTCTACGCGATGGCTTTCCCCCGGTTGGTGGGCCAGCTGTACGCGTTGACAGGCGATCACGGCGAGGCGCAGGACGTGGTGCAGGAGGCCTTCGTACGGGCCTGGGACCGTCGTGCCTCGTTTCTGGCCGACGAGGCGCCCGAGGCGTGGATCCGTACGGTCGCGATGCGGCTCGCGGTGAGCCGCTGGCGGCGGGCGCGGCGGTGGCTGGAGCTGGTGCGGCACCATCCGCCGGCGGACCGTACGCCGGGTCCGGGGCCGGAACACACGATGCTCGTGGCGGCGTTGCGGCAGTTGCCGGAGGCGCAGCGGCAGGCGGTGGTCCTGCATCATCTGTGTGATCTGACCATCGAGCAGATCGCGGCCGAGACCGGGGCCCCGGCGGGGACGGTCAAGGCCCGGCTGTCGCGGGGGCGGGCCGCGCTCGCCCGGCTGTTGTCCGCCGAGTCCGGCGACTCCGCCGAGGAGAGGGAGGGCAGCCATGTCTGACGTCGACCCCACGAGGGATGAACTCGACTCTGTGCTGCGCGTCCTGGCTGCCGAGGGTGAGGCGCAGCCGTCGATGTCCGGCGGGCAGGTCCGGCGGCGCGGCGAGGCGCGTGGGCGGCGACGGCGGGTGGTGGGGGCGACGGCAGCGGCTGTCGCGCTGATCGCCGGCGTCGCTGTGGGCGTGCCGCAGATACTGGGGGCGGACGAGGTGCGCCGACCGCCTGCCATGTCTCCGCCGGGCCCCTCTCTTTCGGCCAAGACGCCGAGTCCGACACTGGTCACCGTAGATGTCGCCAAGCGAGTGCTGACCGTCAGCCTGGACGGCATGAAGACCCGCTCGATTCCCGTGGTCGTCGACGGCACCGCAGGAGGGCGGATGGCGGTCGTATCCAAGTCCCCGAAGCGCGAGCTGCCGGGGGAGGTGTTCGGTTTCGGGAAGGACTACATGGTCAACAGGAGCTGGGTGGTGGAGCTCTCCGGGTCCGGCGGCTCCACCACGTACATCTTCGAGACCGCTTCCGAGGCGCCCCGTTCGCGCAGCGTGATCGGGGTGGCCGCCGACGATGCCGAGTGGCTCTACAAGCAGCTCAAGATCGGGGACACCATCGCCGTGAATTAGGCGGTACGGCGGCGCAGCGTGGCCGCGCCCAGGGCCAGGACCACGATCGCGCATCCCGCGACGATCACGATGTCGCGGACGAAGTCGCCGGTGGCGTCCGGGTGGTGCAGGACCTCGGTCATGGCGTCGACGGCGTAGGACATGGGCAGGACGTTCGAGATCGCTTCGAGGACGGGCTGCATCTCGTCGCGCGGGGTGAACAGACCACAGAGCAGCAGCTGCGGAAAGATCACGGCCGGCATGAACTGGACCGCCTGGAACTCGGAGGCGGCGAAGGCCGAGACGAAGAGGCCGAGTGCCGTGCCGAGCAGGGCGTCGAGGAGTGCGACGAGCAGGAGCAGCCAGGGCGAGCCGAAGACATCCAGGCCCAGCACCCAGAGCGCGAGGCCGGTGGCAAGGAGGGACTGGACGACGGCGACGAGGCCGAAGGCCAGGGCGTAGCCGGCGATCAGGTCGGCCTTGCCCAGCGGCATGGCGAGCAGCCGCTCGAGGGTGCCCGAGGTGCGTTCGCGCAGGGTGGCGATGGAGGCGACCAGGAACATGGTGATCAGCGGAAAGATGCCGAGCAGCGAGGCTCCGATGGAGTCGAAGGTCTGCGGGCTGCCGTCGAACACGTAGCGCAGCAGGAAGAGCATCACGCACGGCACGAGGATCATCAGCGCGATGGAGCGCGGGTCGTGGCGCAGTTGTCGCAGCACGCGGGTGGCGGTGGCGAGGGTACGGGCGGTGCTCATCGGACGTTCTCCTGAAGGGCATTGGCCTCGTCGACCAGGTGGAGGAAGGCCTCTTCGACCGTCTCGGAGCGGGTGCGGGAGCGCAGGTCGTCGGGGGTGTCCTCGGCGAGGATCTCGCCGTCCCGCATCAGGAGCAGGCGGTGGCAGCGTTCGGCCTCGTCCATGACGTGGGAGGAGACGAGGATCGTCGCGCCACGGTCGTCGGCGAGCCGGTGGAACAGATCCCAGAGGTCGCGGCGCAGGACAGGGTCGAGGCCGACGGTGGGTTCGTCGAGGACGAGCAGTTCGGGTGCGCCGAGCAGCGCGACGGCCAGTGAGACACGGCTGCGCTGGCCGCCGGAGAGCCGGCCGGCGAGGGAGTCGCTGTGGGAGGTGAGGTCGACGTCGTCGATGGCGCGGGCGACGTATTCGCGGCGGGCGTCGCGGTGGCGGCGGCCGGGGAGCAGGACCGAGGCGAAGTAGTCGAGGTTCTGGCGGACGGTCAGGTCGTCGTAGACGGACGGGGCCTGGGTGACGTAGCCGATACGTGAACGGAGCGAGGCGTCCCCCGCGGGCCTCCCGAGGATGTCGAGCGTGCCGGTGGCCTTGGCCTGGGTGCCGACGACCGAACGCATCAGGGTCGACTTGCCGCAGCCGGACGGGCCCAGGAGGCCGGTGATCCTGCCCGGCCAGACGGTGAAGCCGAGGTCGCGCAGGACGGTTCGCTCTCCTCGTACGACGGTGAGGCCGCGAGCGAGGACGGCAACGCCAGAAGAATTCATCATGCGATGAATAATGCGTCGGGGGCGATGCCGCGTCAAGAGATGGGGGTGCGTCAGGGCATCCCCCCGGGGCGGGCGGCGGACGTATGAGCCACAACAGTGAGACCTCGAAGGCCGAGCGACGGCGACGCGGGGTCGCCTCTGAGCCCTGAGAGCCCCCGACAAGGACCCCGAGGGGGGTACGTAACCCGGCAGTTCACGTTCGTGGCCAACGGAACTTCCACGAAGCTGACGTTCGCCAGCACTTCCGGGCCAACGGCCTATGGCCCTGTCATCGAAGACGTCACGGTCAAAAGCTGCTCCAGCAGTTCCCGCAGCTAGTTCGCGCAGTCCGGGGGGAGGAGTAGACGGGGGCCAGCGCCCCCCACCCCGGCGGCTTCGCCGCGGAGCCCCCGACCAGTCAGGGTGCGGCAGCCTCGCGTCGCCGTCCGGCTCGGCGGGGACTTTCGAGGTGCGAGGGCTGCCCCCTCACCCCACGGGCGGGCCCACACCCATTTCCCGTTCCGCTGGGGAGGGGCCGTGCAGGGTCGTCCCCGCAGGGGATTGGCGGCAAAACCCGGCCCACCTCAACAGGACCCTGTATGCCGCCGACCCCGAGGAGTCGAGCCCGGAGGGGCCCCGGAACCCGCACCAGGCAGGACCCCGCACCACAGGCCCGAGCCACCCGCACCCGCACCAGGGCAGGACCCCGCACCAGCACAAGAACCCGCGCCGCACGGCGACCGCACCAGGGCAGGACCCCGCACCAGCACAAGAACCCGCGCCGCACGGCGACCGCACCGGAGCACGGCCATACGCGCGCGACTACCGGCGCTTGGGCTTGCCGCCCTTTCCCTTGCGGGCGGCGGGGTTGCCGGTACGGGTGCTGCGGCGCTTCTCGTACTGGCCGCGGGCCGTCTCGTACTCCTCCCGGCGCAGTTTCTCGCCCGGGGCCTCGGCGAGGGAGCGGAAGAAGTACGCGAGGAGCGAGCCGATGAAGCCGATCGCCTTGAGGCTGCGCAGGGAGTCCTCGGTGGCGGAGCGCGTGGGGCGGCGCGTGAAGCTCTCCCAGGTCTTACGGAAGGCGATGGCGCTGCAGATCGCGAACATGACGACGACCAGCATGTTGACGAAGCCGCCGACGGCGGCGACCGCCAGGCCCTGGTAGGCGAAGCGCAGGACCAGGCAGCCGACGACGGCGGCTACGAGCGAGCCGACCGCGACGCCGACGCGGCGCACCCCGTAGCCCCCGTCGTGGCCGACCCAGGTCGTGCCGAAGAAACGGATGGGTTCGGGCTGCGGGCCGCCGCCGGCGCTCTCAGTACGGGTGTTCTCGCTCTGCTCGCTCACGGGGTCGATTATCCCCGGGGCGAGGGTTCCCGGTCAGGAGCAGCGGATGGTGACATATCCATCGCTGCCCGTGTTCACATAGGCGTCGGCGACGAACTGGCCGTTCGCGATGTTGTCCCAGAGGTCGGAGGTGCCGTACGGGCCGCTGACCCGCTCCCCCGGCTTCTGGCAGTTGATCGGCACCCGGGCTCCGTACGGCAGCACTTTGATGAGCCGGTAGTTGCTGCCGGGGCCGCTGCGGACGTTCAGCCGGACGCCCGGCGCCACCGAGTAGCGCTTCGATCCCAGTGAATCGGCAGACTCGGCGAGCTCGGCGGACGCGCCCGCCGCCTCGTCCGGTCCGCTCTGTACTTCGTCAACAGCCATCGAACTCTCCCCCGTTGTGGTGTGTGTTCTGTTCGCCGCGCAGGCTAGCAAGCCCTGCTGGTATAGGACGCATCATCGACTAGGCTCCGTGCGTCGCGCTTGCGCACGAAACAACGGGGGTGGGCGATGCCACCGCTGGGCAGCACCGGGCCGTCCCCGGAAGCGGAGCATCCGGAATACGCCGGGCAGTACCGGCTCGAGTCCAGCCTGGGAACAGGCGGCATGGGCGTGGTCCATCTGGCCACGTCCGCCTCCGGGTTGCGCCTCGCGGTCAAGATCGTCCATGGCGAGCACGCCTCGGATCCGGAGTTCAGAGCCCGCTTCCGGCAGGAGGTCGCCGCCGCCCGCCGGGTCAGCGGTGCCTTCACCGCACCCGTCGTCGACGCCGACCCGGAGGCCGAACGGCCTTGGATGGCCACGCTGTTCATCGACGGCCCGACGCTCGCCGAGAAGGTGAAGCGGAACGGTCCGCTGAGCGCGGCAGAGCTGCGCAGGGCCGGTGCCGGTCTGGCCGAGGCGTTGCGCGACATCCATCGCGCCGGCGTGGTGCACCGCGACCTCAAGCCGAGCAATGTGCTGCTGGCGTCGGACGGGCCCAAGGTCATCGACTTCGGCATCTCCCGCCCCTCGGACAGCGATCTACGCACGGAGACGGGCAAGCTGATCGGTACGCCGCCGTTCATGGCGCCCGAGCAGTTCCAGCGTCCGCGCGAGGTCGGGCCGGCCGCCGATGTGTTCGCGCTGGGTGCGGTGCTGGTGCACGCGGCGACCGGACGCGGTCCCTTCGACTCGGACAGCCCGTACATCGTGGCGTACCAAGTGGTGCACAACGAACCGGACTTGGCGGGTGTGCCGGCGGATCTCGTGCCCCTGTTCCAGCGCTGCCTCGCGAAGGACCCGGCGGACCGGCCGACGCCGGACGAGCTGATGATCGCGCTGCGGGCGTCCTCGCCCTCGACGTCGTACGACACCCAGGCCGACATACCCGCACAACGGATGCCCGGCCCCGGGGAAAGCACGGCCCCGCATCCCGACTCCGCCCCTGCCTCTGCCCCTTCCCCCACCCCCGCTTCCGCTCCTGCCCGCGAGCCGCGGATCCGGACCGGGGGACGGATCCTGACCCGACTGCGCAGCAGCAAGCTCCGGTGGGCGGCCGCGGTCGCAGCGTCGGCGGTGCTGGCCACGGCAGGGATCGTCGGCGTACGCACCGTGGCGGACGGCGACACCACCCGCTCCACGCCCGCCTCCCCGCACGCGGGAGAGGATTTCCGGCCCTGGAGTGTCCTCCTGCGCGGCGGGAACGCCGAGAACAGGACCCCGGTCTGCACGGCCGCTGCCCCCGGGCTCTACTGCACCGCGCCCGGAATCAAGGTCGCCAGCCTGAGCCCGCTTGCCGGAGGAACCGAGTGGTCGGCGGAGGCTGCCGACAGTGCTGCCCAGAGCGACGAGGGCATGGCGCCCGTCCTCACCGGCGGGCTGTTGCATGTGGTGACGCCCGGCGGGGACCGGCTCGAGGCGCTCGAGCCGGAGTCGGGCGAGGTGCGCTGGGAGCTCGACATCTCGCCGTACTCGACGGTCCGGCACGCCGGACGTGTGGTGCTGCTGGTGAAGGACAACGGGCTGGTGCGGGCCGTCGACTCGGCGACGGGCGAGGAGCGGTGGACCCACAAGCGCGGCGGACACGGCACCCAGTGGGTCTCGTCCCCCGAGGAGAGCGGCCCCGCGCTCGCCGCCACGCCCTCCATGGACGGGACGTCCACCCTGATCAGCGCGGTCGACCCGGGCAACGGAGACCTGCTCTGGGAGAAGCGCCTCAAGGGGTCGCTGAGTCCGGTGCACTTCGGGGACGGTGCCCTGTATCTGCTCTCCGCCACTGCCGACGGCTATACGGACGCCGTCGTGCGGCTCGGCATCGGGCTCGGCATCCCGCTCGACGGCACGGTGAACGCCGCCGGTACCGCCCGCCGTATCCCGCTGTCCGCCCCGGTCGACCAGGCCCAGGCGACGGTGGTCGGCGGCACCGTCTATCTGAGCGGCTCCGGGGGCTCTCTCCTCGCGCTCGACACCGACCCGGACACGGGCGCCGACGCCGACGCCGACGCAAAGCCCGCTCAGCTCTGGCGTCTTGAGACCTCGGTGACCCATCTCTCGCGTCCGGCCGCCGACGGGCACGCGGTCTATGTGTCGGCCGGGGACGGGCGGCTGCTGGCCGTCGACGCCGTGCACGGCGCGCTGCTCGGCCAGACCAAGCCCCGTATGGACGACGGGCGTTACACCTTCGCGTCCGTACTGCCCGCCCCCGTCACCGTCGGCGGCCGGGTCTTCGCCACCGCCCCGGACGGCTCCGTCTTCGCGCTCGACGCCAAGGACCCGGCGCACTGGTGAGCGGCGGGGCGGTGGGGCTGTGGGGATCCAGTGGGTGCCGCGTCAGCCGCAGTGCTCCCACGGGCTGGTGTAGGCGTAGGTGCCGACGCCCGCCTCGATCATGCCGCCCCATTTCACACAGCGGCCGGCTGCCTGCACCTTCACCGGACCCGCGTAGGAGGAGTAGTCGTCCTGATCCTTCTTCTGACTGCCGCCGCTCGGGGTGATCCAGGCGCCGGTCGGGAGGGTTTGGCCGCTGGTGGCCGAAGTATGCGTGGTGACCACGCAGTTGTACCTCGTGGACGCGTTGTAGAGCAGATGGACGCGGGCGAGTTCGACGGTGGCGCTCTTGCGGAGGACGTGTGAGTCGATCTGGGTGTAGCCGGAGCCGCAGAGGCTCGCGGGGGTGGCGGCGTTCGCCGGGGTGGCGCCGAGTGCCGCGAGCGCCCCGACCGCCGTCGCGATCACCGTGAACCGTTGCACAGATGTACGCATGCGCTCCCCAATCATGACCATGACAGGATGACGATCGGGAATCGTAGCGCATTCGTACGGATACGGGGAGTGAGCATCGGTCGTCCGGACGAGCCCGTGCCGTCCAGGGCGGCACGGGCTCCCTCACCGATGTCGGGTCAGACCCGGTCCGGTCCGGTCCGGTGGTCAGGTCAGCCGGATCCGGTCAGGCCGGATTGAGGCCGGAGCGGATTGAGGCCGGAGCGGATAAGGGCGTCAGCCCAGGCGGGACACGTCCCGCACCGCACCCTTGTCCGCGCTCGTCGCCATCGCCGCGTACGCACGCAGCGCCGCCGAGACCTTGCGCTCACGGGACTTGGGGGCATACGCCCCGCCCAGCGCCTCACGACGGGTCGCCAGCTCGGCCTCGGGGACGAGGAGTTCGATCGAGCGGTTCGGGATGTCGATACGGATGCGGTCGCCGTCCTCGACGAGCGCAATGGTCCCGCCCGACGCCGCCTCCGGTGAGGCGTGGCCGATCGACAGGCCCGACGTACCGCCGGAGAAGCGGCCGTCCGTCACCAGCGCGCAGGCCTTGCCGAGACCACGGCCCTTCAGGAAGGACGTCGGGTAGAGCATCTCCTGCATGCCGGGGCCGCCGCGCGGGCCCTCGTAACGGATGACGACGACGTCGCCCTCCTTGATCTCCTTGCGGAGGATCTTGTCCACGGCCTCGTCCTGCGACTCGCAGACGACGGCCGGTCCCTCGAACGTCCAGATCGACTCGTCGACACCGGCGGTCTTCACGACACAGCCGTCCACGGCGAGGTTGCCCTTCAGCACGGCGAGGCCGCCGTCCTTGGAGTACGCGTGCTCCAGGTCGCGGATGCAGCCGCCGGCCGCGTCCACATCGAGGGATGCCCAGCGCTCGGACTGCGAGAACGCGGTCGCGGAGCGCACGCATCCCGGCGCCGCGTGCCACATCTCGACGGCCTCGGCGGACGGCGAACCGCCGCGCACGTCCCACGTCTTGAGCCAGTCGGCGAGGGTCGGGGAATGCACGGAGTGCACGTCCTCGTTCAGCAGACCCGCACGGTAGAGCTCACCGAGGATGGCCGGGATGCCGCCCGCCCGGTGCACGTCCTCCATGTAGTACGTACCGCCGGGGGCGACGTTCGGCGCGACCTTGGCCAGGCACGGAACTCGGCGCGAGACCGCGTCGATGTCCTTGAGGTCGTAGTCGAGCCCGGCCTCCTGGGCGGCGGCGAGCAGGTGCAGGATCGTGTTCGTCGAGCCGCCCATGGCGATGTCGAGGGCCATGGCGTTGTCGAAGGCCGCGCGGGACGCGACGTTGCGCGGCAGCACGCTCTCGTCGCCCTGCGCGTAGTAACGCTTGGTGATCTCGACGACCGTACGGCCGGCCTCCTCGTACAGCGCCTTGCGGGCGGTGTGCGTGGCGAGCACGGAACCGTTGCCCGGCAGGGAGAGCCCCATGGCCTCGGTCAGGCAGTTCATGGAGTTGGCGGTGAACATGCCGGAACAGGAGCCGCAGGTCGGGCAGGCGTTCTCCTCGATGCGGAGGACATCCTCGTCCGAGACGTCCTCGTTGACCGCGTCCACGATGGCGTTGATCAGGTCGAGCTTGCGGACCGTGCCGTCGACGAGCGTGGCCTGACCGGCCTCCATCGGGCCGCCGGAGACGAAGACGACCGGGATGTTCAGGCGCAGTGCGGCCATCAGCATGCCCGGCGTGATCTTGTCGCAGTTCGAGATGCAGATCAGCGCGTCCGCGCAGTGCGCCTCGACCATGTACTCGACGCTGTCGGCGATCAGATCGCGGGAGGGCAGCGAGTACAGCATTCCGGCGTGGCCCATCGCGATGCCGTCGTCGACGGCGATCGTGTTGAACTCGCGCGGCACCGCGCCGGCCGCCAGGATCGCGTCGGAGACGATCCGGCCGACCGGGGCGAGGTGGGTGTGCCCGGGTACGAACTCGGTGAAGGAGTTGGCGACCGCGATGATCGGCTTGCCGATGTCCGCGCTCGCTACGCCCGACGCCCGCATAAGGGCGCGGGCGCCCGCCATATTGCGGCCGTGGGTGACAGTGCGGGACCTCAGCTCGGGCATCGTCGCTCGCTCCTCAATAGGGGTAGGACTGCATTCGAGCGTACGCCTGCCTCCAAGATCTGGACAGCTTGTCCGGATAGCGGGACGAAATGCTCGCCCTTCGGGCAGTGCGGCCCGGGGTGGCGGGCCGCTGCGCGGGACTTCCCTCTGCCCCGCCCCTCCCGAAACCGGGCGTCCGCCTCAGACCCCGGGCGGCGGTTGCGCGCCGCGCCGCACAGTGGCCGGGGTGGTCCGCCTCAGTCGCCGGACGGGTCGGCAGCGGTCAGGTACCGCTGGAGCGTGGGGGCGACCATCTCGATGATCTTCTCGGGATCCACCGAGGCCAACGGCTCGACCTTGATCACATACCGCAGAATCGCGATGCCGATCATGTGCGAGGCCGCCAGCTCCGCCCGGAACTTCGGGTCCGGTACATCCAGCTCCGCCGCGATCCGCTCGAGCAGCCGCCGCAGCACGAAGCCGCGCAGCACCTTCGCCGCCGCCTCGTGGGTGAGCGCGGAACGGATGATCGCCAGCAGCGGGCCCCGCGTCGCCGGGTTCTCCCACACCCCGATGAAGAAGCGGGCGAGCCGCTCGCCGATGCCGTCCGTGCCCTGACCCAGGATCGCGGGGACGACCAGGGCCGGTTCGAAGGAGACCTCGATGGCGGCCGCGAAGACCTCGTCCTTCGTACCGAAGTAGTGGTGTACGAGGGCGGGGTCGACGTCCGCCGCCCTGGCGATGCCGCGGACGGTCGTCTTGTCGTAGCCGCGCTCCGCGAACTCCGTGCGCGCCGCCTGGAGGATCCGCTCCCGGGCGCCGGGCCCGCTCTCGGAGTCCGTACGGGCCGGGCGGCCGCGCCGCCGCGGAGCCGTACCGGTCATGATCGGCGGATCCCGGACGCGGCGGAGGCGAGGTGCAGCCGGGTGAAGGCGAGCGCCTCGGCGAGGTCGGCCTCTCGTTCGGCGGCGGACATCGCGCGCCGGGTGTTGACCTCGATGACGACATGGCCGTCGAAGCCGGTACGGGCGAGGCGCTCGAGGAGCTCGGCACAGGGCTGGCTGCCGCGCCCCGGGACCAGGTGCTCGTCCTTCGCGGACCCCTTGCCGTCGGCGAGATGGACATGCCCGAGGCGATCGCCCATCCGGTCGACCATGGCCATGGTGTCGGTGCGGGATGTCGCGGTGTGCGAGAGGTCGATCGTGAAGTGCCGGTAGTCCTCTTTGGTGACGTCCCAGTCGGGGGCGTACGCGAGCATTTCGCGGTCCCGGTAGCGCCACGGGTACATGTTCTCGACAGCGAACCGGACGTCCGTCTCGTGCGCCATCCGCCAGATCCCGTTGACGAAGTCGCGGGCGTACTGCCGCTGCCAGCGGAAGGGCGGGTGTACGACGACGGTCGACGCGCCCAGCTTCTCGGCCGCCGCCTGCGCGCGCTGGAGCTTGGCCCACGGGTCGGTGGACCAGACCCGCTGCGTGATCAGCAGACAGGGCGCGTGGACGGCGTGGATCGCCACCTGGTGGTAGTCGGAGAGACGGCGCAGGGCCTCGATGTCCTGGCTGACGGGGTCGGTCCAGACCATGACCTCGACACCGTCGTAGCCAAGGCGCGCGGCAATCTCGAAGGCCGTCGCCGTGGACTCCGGATAGACGGATGCCGTCGACAGGACAACCTTCGCATCCGGGATGCGCACCACTGGTTCTGCCACGGGAGACAGGGTACGGGCACCCGCACGAACCCAAGAGGCCGCCGGTGCCGAAAGTGACGAGCCCCTCCCGGCCCGCCCCCGGCTCCGGCGCCGAGGAGCGTCGGCACCGGGGTGCGGCACTGGGTACGGCACCGGGGTACGAGCTACCGACGGCGGCACCGGGTACGGCACCGGGGTACGAGCTACCGACGGCGGCGGCAGGGACGGGGACGGGGACGGACTTCTAGGCGCTGGGGAGATGGGGAAGGCGGGCGGGAGCGGGGTCCTGGGCTGCCGGGAGGTGGTCCAGGCGTCGCAGGATGACGCCCTCGCGCAGCGCCCAGGGGCAGATCTCCAGCTCGTCCACCCCGAACAGATCCATCGCCGCCTCCGCGACCAGGGCTCCTGCCAGCAGTTGGCGCGCCCGTCCCTCGGAGACCCCGGGGAGGCTGCAGCGCTGCTCGGCCGTCATGCCGGCGAGTTTGGGCACCCACTCCGACAGTGATTTACGACTCAGCTCCCGCTGCACGTACAGCCCCTCGGTGGAGCGTGCGGCGCCCGCGATCCGAGCCAGCTGCTTGAAGGTCTTGGACGTCGCCACGATGTGGTCCGGCTTTCCGAACCGGCTGAACTCATGCACCGTGCGAGCGATTTCTGCCCGCACATGGCGGCGCAGCGCCTTCACGTGCTGCGGGTCCGGCGGGTCGCCGGGGAGCAGGGCCGCGGTCAGCCGGCCCGCGCCGAGCGGCAGCGACACCGCGGCATCCGGCTCCTCGTCGATCCCGTACGCGATCTCCAGAGATCCGCCGCCGATGTCCAGGCCCAGCAGCTTCCCGGCGGACCAGCCGAACCAGCGGCGGGCGGCCAGGAAGGTGAGCCGGGCCTCTTCCGCACCGGTCAGTACAGCCAGATCGATGCCGGTCTCGCTCTTGACCCGGGCCAGGACCTGGTCTGCGTTGCTGGCCTCCCGTACCGCGGAGGTCGCGAACGGCAGGACCTCCTCGCAGCCCTTGTCCTCGGCGGCCTGCAGGGCGCCGTCGATGACGGCGATGAGCCGGTCGACGCCCTCGGGGCCGATCGCCCCGCCCCCGTCGAGCAACTCGGCGAGGCGCAGCTCCGCCTTGTGGGAATGGGCAGGCAGCGGTCGCGCGCCGGGGTGGGCATCCACCACCAGCAGATGAACCGTGTTCGAACCGACATCGAGGACTCCGAGTCTCATGGACGGAACGCTACTGCGGCGGCGCGCATACGCTGGACTCGTGCCAAAGACGAAAAAGGCGAAGCCGGGCAAAGCCAAGCCCCTCAAGAAGATCAAGCACGACGAGAAGGGTCTGGACTTCGCCCGAGCGTGGGTCGAGTTCCCGGACCCCGCCGACGACGAACAGGTCTTCCGCTGCGATCTGACGTGGCTGACCTCGCGCTGGAACTGCATCTTCGGAAGCGGCTGCCAGGGCATCGAGGCGGGCCGCGCGGACGACGGCTGCTGCACGCTGGGCGCGCACTTCTCGGACAAGGACGACGAGAAGCGGGTGGCGTCACATGTGGCCCGCCTCACCCCTGAGCTGTGGCAGTTCCACGACGTGGGCGCGGAGTCGGGCTGGACGCAGACCAACGACGACGGCGAACGCCAGACGCGCCGCTGGAACGGCTCCTGCATCTTCCAGAACCGGCCGGGGTTCGAGGGCGGGGCGGGCTGCTCGCTGCACATTCTGGCGCTGCGGGAAGGCAAGGAGCCGCTGGAGACGAAGCCGGACGTGTGCTGGCAGCTGCCGGTGAGGCGTACGTACGACTGGATCGAGCGGCCCGACGACACGAAGGTGCTCCAGATCTCGATCGGCGAGTACGACCGGCGGGGGTGGGGTGCCGGAGGCCACGACCTGCACTGGTGGTGCACGTCGGCGACGTCGGCGCACGGGGCGGGGGAGCCGGTCTACGTGACGTACGGGCCGGAGCTGACGGAGCTGATGGGCAAGGAGGCGTACGACGTGCTGGTGGAGCTGTGTGAGGCGCGTCTGTCGTCCCAGCTCCCCCTGGTGGCCCCCCACCCGGCGGACCCCCCACGCGCCTGAGCCCTCCACGTTCCGGCGGGCGGGCGTGGCTCGGGCCTGTGGCGCGGGGTCCTGTCCGGTGCGGGCGCGGGCGGCTCGGGCCTGTGGTGCGGGGTCCTGTTTGGTGCGGGTTCCGGGGCCCCTCCGGGCTCGACTCCTCGGGGTCGGCGGCATACAGGGTCCCGTTGAGGTGGGCCGGGTCTTGCCGCCAATCCCCTGCGGGGACGACCCTGCACGGCCCCTCCCCAGCGGAACGCCACACAGGGGCGGACCAGCCCGTGGCGCGGGGTCCTGCGTGGTGCGGGTTCCGGGGCCCCTCCGGGCTCGACTCCTCGGGGTCGGCGGCATACAGGGCCCCGTTGAGGTGGGCCAGGTCCTGCCGCCAATCCCCTGCGGGGACGACCCTGCACGGCCCCTCCCTCAGCGGAACGCCACACCGGGCGGGCCAGCCCGTGGGGTGAGGGGGCAGCCTCGCACCTCGAAGGTCTCGCCGAGCGGCGGACCCGGCGACGCGAAGCTGGATGTTCCCCGGCGCCTCAGCTCGCCGAGGGCGGTGGTGTGGACGCGTCCGAGGGCGTCGGCGTCGGGTCCGAGGGGGTCGGGTCCGAGGGGGTCGGCGTCGGGTCCGGAGGGGTCGGTGTAGGCGTAGACGTCGGGTCCGAGGGGGTCGGCGGAGGCGTCGTCGCGCCGAAGCCGTCGATTTCCACCACCGCTCCCGACGGGCCCACCCCCACCCGCGCGCTCCACGCCCCCGCCGGCTCCCGGCCATGGTCCACGGAGACGTAGATCGTGACCGACTCACCGGGGCTCAGCGTGCCCGACGAGTGGCTCACGTACAGCCAGGGGGCGTCCGTCCAGGCCGACCAGGTCACCGGGGAGCCTCCGGACGCCGAGAGCGTGATCCGCGTCGTGTCGCCCCACGGCTGCGCCTCGACCGTGAGGCGGCCGGGACCGGGCTGCCCCGGGCGGGGCGGCGGCGCGGAGGTGCCCTCGCTGATCACCTCGACCGAGACGTCCGCCGAGCGGCTGCCCGCCGCGAACCTCGGGTCCGGTTCCGCACGCGCGTTGCCCGCGTTCGCGTAGTGGTCGTACGGCTCCCTTTCGAGCCCCGCCGGAGTGTCCGCCTCGCTTGCGGTGACCGAAGCCCCTTTGCGCCCCTCCCCCGTCAGCGGCGCGCCCCGGTACGCCGCCCACAGCGCGAGCACCGGAGCCGCGACGACCGCGGCCACGACCGTGGTCGTCACCGCACGGGCCCGCAGCCGGTCCCGCCGGGCAGCGTGGTCCTTCGGGTCCACGGGGAAGCCGCCGGGCCCGAAGCGCGGTGCGCCCGCGCGGGCCCGCGGGACGTGCAGCATCGCGACGTACGCGGCGGCCCGCGGCGCCTCGACGAGCGGCAGCGCGGCCGGGGTGACGGCCGACCCCGGCCACGGCCCGCCCGCCCCGGCGCGCTCGGCGGCGCGGCGGCAGCGCGGGCAGTCGTCGACGTGCCGGACGAGCTCCCGGCGAAGCGCGGCGGACAGCAGCACCCGGTGGTCGCCGGTGAGCCGGGCGACGGCCGGGCAGTTGCTGGTCTCGACGACGGCGAGGGCCGCACGCGTGCGCTCCACCTCGCAGGCCGCGGCGGCCAGCAGTTCGCGCGCCGCCAGGGCCTCCGTGCCGAGGACCGCGGCGACTTCGCACGCGCCGAGCCCGTGCCGTACGGCCAGTTCGAGCGCCTCGCGCTGTTCGGGGGTCGTGCCGGCCGCCTCCGGCCAGGCGAGCAGGGCCAGTTCGCGGCGACGGCGCTCGGCGGTCTCCTCCGAGACCCTCGGCGCGGCCTCCTCGGAGACGGCGGGCTGCGCGGGGCGCCCGGTGTGCGCCCCCTGCCGCTTGCGCCGCTGCTCGGTCAGCCGGCGCAGGCAGGCCCACCGCGCCAGCGCGTACAGCCAGGCCTTCCGCTCGGCCTCGCCCGACGGGCAACGCCCGTACTGGCGCTCGGAGATGGCGAGCACCTCGCCGAGGAGCTCGGTCGCCGAGTCGTGGTCGCAGAGCACGGAGAGGCAGTAGGTGAACAGGCCGTCGAGGTACGGCTCATAACGCGAGGGCGGCCGCTGCTCCGACGTACGGGTCGGGCGCCGGTGCGCTCGGTGTGCGCCGGTGGTGTGTGTGGGTGGTTCCAGCCTGCTGCTCGTCACGCCGCGACCGTAGGCGGAGAAGCACACCCTGTTCGTACCCCTTGAACGCTTTTAATCCTTACGGGTGAACAGATCCCCCGAAGGGGGACAGGAATCGTTAATTCCATCCCTAGTGGTCCACCGGATCCCGATACGATCAACGGCTTCGGGCAGTCAACCGGCCTTGACCACGGTGAGCACGGTGCGCCGACCGCGTTGTCAGTGGCTACGGCTACGGTTTCCGCATGGCTGCTGCCCGTACGAAATCCGCGAAGGACCGGCCGTCCTACCGTTGCACCGAATGCGGCTGGACGACCGCCAAGTGGCTCGGCCGCTGCCCCGAATGCCAGGCCTGGGGGACGGTCGAGGAGTACGGCGCGCCCGCTGTCCGCACGACCGCCGCCGGCCGCGTCTCCACCGCCGCCGTCCCCATCGGCCAGGTCGACGTCCGGCAGGCGACCGCCCGCTCCACCGGGGTGGACGAGCTCGACCGGGTCCTGGGCGGCGGACTTGTGCCCGGCGCCGTCGTGCTGCTCGCGGGCGAGCCCGGCGTCGGCAAGTCGACGCTGCTGCTCGACGTCGCCGCGAAGGCCGCGAGCGACGAGCACCGCACCCTGTACGTCACGGGCGAGGAGTCCGCGAGCCAGGTCCGGCTGCGAGCCGACCGCATCAACGCCCTGCACGACCACCTCTATCTCGCCGCCGAGACCGATTTGTCCGCCGTCCTCGGCCACTTGGACGCGGTCAAGCCGTCTCTGCTGATCCTCGACTCCGTACAGACCGTGGCCTCCCCCGAGATCGACGGCGCACCCGGTGGCATGGCCCAGGTCCGCGAGGTCGCGGGCGCGCTGATCCGTGCCTCCAAGGAGCGCGGCATGTCCACACTCCTGGTCGGCCATGTCACCAAGGACGGCGCGATCGCGGGACCACGTCTGCTCGAGCATCTGGTGGACGTCGTGCTGTCCTTCGAGGGCGACCGGCATGCGCGCCTGCGTCTCGTTCGGGGCGTGAAGAACCGCTACGGCGCGACGGACGAGGTCGGCTGCTTCGAGCTGCACGACGAGGGCATCACCGGGCTCGCCGACCCGTCGGGCCTCTTCCTCACCCGCCGTGCCGAGGCCGTCCCCGGCACCTGTCTGACGGTCACTCTCGAAGGCCGCCGCCCGCTCGTGGCCGAGGTACAGGCGCTGACCGTCGACTCACAGATCCCCTCGCCCCGGCGCACCACCTCCGGCCTGGAGACCTCCCGGGTCTCGATGATGCTCGCCGTCCTCGAGCAGCGCGGCCGGATCACCGCGCTCGGCAAGCGCGACATCTACAGCGCGACCGTCGGCGGCGTGAAGCTCTCCGAGCCTGCCGCGGACCTGGCGATCGCGCTCGCGCTGGCCTCGGCCGCCAGCGACACCCCGCTCCCCAAGAACCTGGTCGCGATCGGCGAAGTGGGTCTCGCAGGCGAGGTCAGACGGGTCACGGGCGTCCAGCGCCGACTGGCCGAGGCGCACCGGCTGGGCTTCACGCACGCCCTCGTTCCGTCCGATCCCGGGAAGGTCCCGCCCGGCATGAAGGTCACGGAAGTGGCCGACATGGGGGACGCGCTGAGAGTGCTTCCGCGCGGTCGGCAGAGGGCTTCGGACGCCCCCTCGGGCAAAGAGCGGGCACAGGCCCCACGGGACGGTGACACTCGCCGGTAGACTTTGCCCTGGTCTCGCCCATCCGTACGAGCCGGAGGAGTGCAGTGGCAGCCAACGACCGGGCAGCAGCACCCGGAAAGTCCGGCGCAGGCTCCGGCAACGAAGCACTGATCCGCGCCGCCCTGAGCGCGGTCGCGCCCGGCCAGGCCCTGCGCGACGGCCTGGAACGGATCCTCCGCGGAAACACCGGTGGCCTGATCGTCCTCGGCATGGACAGAACAGTCGAATCGATGTGTACCGGCGGGTTTGTACTGAATGTGGAGTTCACCGCCACCCGGCTGCGCGAGCTGTGCAAGCTGGACGGCGCGCTCATCCTCGACAAGGACATCACCAAGATCCTCCGGGCCGGTGTGCAGCTGGTCCCTGACGCGTCCATCCCGACCGAGGAGACCGGCACCCGCCACCGCACCGCGGACCGGGTCTCCCGGCAGTGCGGCTTCCCGGTCGTCTCCGTCTCGCAGTCGATGCGTCTGATCGCGCTGTACGTGGACGGGGAGCGCCGGGTCCTGGAGGAGTCGGCCGCGATCCTCTCCCGCGCCAACCAGGCGCTGGCGACCCTGGAGCGGTACAAGCTCCGCCTCGACGAGGTCGCGGGCACGCTCTCCGCCCTGGAGATCGAGGACCTGGTCACGGTCCGGGACGTCACGGCTGTGGCGCAGCGCCTGGAGATGGTGCGCCGGATCGCCACCGAAATCGCCGAGTACGTGGTGGAGTTGGGCACCGACGGCCGCCTCCTCTCGCTCCAGCTGGACGAGTTGATCGCGGGCGTGGAGCCGGAGCGCGAACTGGTCGTCCGCGACTATGTCCCCGAGCCGACGGCGAAGCGTTCCCGCACGGTGGACGAGGCGCTCACCGAGCTGAACGACCTCACCCACGCGGAGCTTCTCGAACTGCCCACGGTGGCAAGGGCGTTGGGTTACAGCGGCTCTCCCGAGACGCTCGACTCCGCGGTCTCGCCGCGCGGATACCGGCTGCTGGCCAAGGTGCCGCGGCTGCCCGGCGCGATCATCGAGCGGCTCGTCGAGCACTTCGGCGGACTGCAGAAGCTGCTCGCGGCCAGCGTCGACGATCTGCAGACGGTCGACGGCGTGGGCGAGGCGCGGGCCCGCAGCGTGCGCGAGGGCCTCTCGCGGCTCGCCGAGTCCTCGATACTCGAGCGGTACGTCTAGCGCCTCGATCACCGGGGAAGCCACCACACCCTCCCGCTGCGTCTCAAGGGCGGCGAGATCCGGCGAAGGTCGGTCGTGCGGTTCGCCCTGGACGCCTTGGACGGGCCCGGCTGCGCGAGCCGGAGGTGTGGAAGCTGCTGCGCCGCGAAGGCCGGCCTGCCGCAGGCTGCGTCCATCAAGCCGCATGTGCTGCGGCACGGCTTCCTCACCGACTCCCTCGACGTCGGCCGAGTCCTCCACCGGCAGATCGAGCACGTCAACAGGTCCAACAGGCGCGTCCAACAGGTGGGAGGCCCGGGGTTGTCGCCCCGGGCCTCCATACATTTCCGGCTGAGCGCCGGCCGCCGACTCCGCTCAGCGGGAGAGCAGTGAATAGGTCACCGCGGCGATGGCGGCGGCACCCAGGAACATCCGAGCCATGCGCTCCCATCGCTCCGAGAACGGGGACCGGCTCTCCTTCACCGGCTGGTTCAGTGGCGGAGGGGTGTTGCGGTGACGCAGATTGGCGATCTTGATACGCGTTGCTGTGTGGTGCCAGATCAGTGTCCGCTCCGCCTCGAGTCCGCACGCGGTGAGGAAGATGTGCAGCCACTCGGTGGTGGGCAGCTCCTTGCCCGTGAGGACATGGGAGAAGGTCGCCGCGGAGATCCGGTAGAACGTCGCGCTGCGCTTCTCGAGATCGCTTATCGTCAGGCCTTTGTCCGCGACGAGCTCACGCATCAGCGACAGGACATCTTCCGGTGTCGTGCACAAGGCGAGGGCGGTGTGCATGTGGTCCACCGTGGGGCTGGTGACCCGTTCGAGCTCGTCCGGCTGGTGGTGCTCCATGAACTGCTGGACGAGCGCGAGCAAACCGTCCGGCTGGCCCGGTATTGCCCCCTCAGGATCGGGCACGATCCTTCGCCGGGGGCGGGGAAGCCGTATGGATCCCGTGGTCTCGCTTCGATCCTCGGCATCCGCAGCCTGCTCGTCTTCGGAGATCCGGGCCGCAGCGGCCTTGTGGGACTCCTCGCCGGCCGCCCGGACCAACGCGTTCTTGTGGAGCCGCGACCACGTGTCGAGGCTGCCGGTGTACCCGCAACCTCGCACGAACGCCTCGACGATGTCCCACTTCGGTACGGCGTTCCCGGAGGCCGCCGTGGACAAGGCCGCGGCGGAGTAGTGGCAGCGCTCGGACAGCTGCTTGTACGTCAAGTTGCTGCCGCGACGGATCGCCCGTAGTTCGCGGGCGAGCTCCGCCACCTCCATCGGCGTCTTGGCAGGAATCTCCTTCTCAGGACGCGCCACAGCGGCCCTCCGTGGCCTGCGGACCGGACTGTCGCCGGTGCATCCGCTGGACGAAACGCTGAGCACCTCGGTGGAGATGCCGGTGCCGGGTGTGACGAGGTGCCGAGGACGTCACCGGTGACGGCGGCACCGGCTGCCTGCCGACCGGACGGGCTCCACCCGTACGTCCGCGGTTGCAGCGTGCGTACGCGCTTGCGCCTCGTCCAGCGTGTCCGTGGTCACGACGGTCACCGGCGCCGCGTCCGTGGTCGCGACGGTCACTGGCTTCGTGGCCGTCATCGTGACCGTCACCGGCGCCGCGCCCATCGTCGTAGCGGTCACCGCCGTCGTGGCCGTCACCGCCGCCGCGCCCGTCGTCGTGGCCGTCACCGGCGTCGTTCTGGATTCCGATGGCCTGGAGCAGACCGTCGCCCACCGTGCCACCGACGAACGTGCCGATGAAGGCAGAGGCTTCGGGGTCCGTTCCGAGGGCGGCGGCAAGCAGACCGGCACCGGCACCTGCGGCGTTGGCCGTGGCAGCAGCGAAGCCAATGCGCCAGCGCCTCTTACGACCTGAGTCCATCTCAACTCCTAAGGAGAGGGCGCCCTTGGCGTGCGCCCTCTTTGGGTGTGGATGCTGAAGCGAGGGCGCCCGCCGGGGCACGCCCTCGCTTCAGCGCCTCGTCCCCGAGAGGGACGAGGGTGTGACTGGCCTGAGTGCTTATTGAGTTGTGTACGCGCGGGCCTGCAGCTCAGCGCCGAGGAGCTCCAACTCCTCGTAGCGGATGAGGGACCGGGGTCTCTCAAGGCGTACGCGCGCGGTAACCAGTCTGCCCCACGGGGGTATCGACGCGACACTCACGGAGCACAGCCACGGGCGCCACGACCCTCCTGAACAACGGCCGGATCGGCGACACACGCACAGGCGGGTACGTCATGAAGAACCGAGATCTGGTATTGCGTCCCAGCGGCGAGTGAGTCCGATCGTTCACCCTGAAAGTCTGTTTTGGCATGCTTTACGGACGCGATCGAGTGACAGGCAACTGGGTTGAATTGACCAGCGGAACCGTCGCAGAGATGGCATAACGCCAGCTCAGCGGTATTGTTTGGTTGATGCGATTCTTCAGCCTTGCGTGACGACATGCACGTAGGCCGCCGAATCGCTCCACAGGCGCCTCGTGGCACGCCACCATGGGGACCGCGGATCGGCTCCAAGTCGACCCGTACCAAGGAGTCATCTCATGGCCTGAGTGCACCTTGGCAGGCCCCCCGCTCCAACGGGGGGCCTACATCTTTCTCCGGCCGTAAGCGGAATAAGGCCTTTGCCTGGTTCGCCCCCGCCGTTCTGTCATCTGTGAACAATCCCGGTCCGGAGCCTCACCTTGACTGGCACTTGTGATCGAGGTCACCCCCAAGAGATGCGGCGCAGACCGGTTGCCTCGTACGGAAGTTCGCAGATCCGGAACCTTGTGCGCAAAACTGATCACTGCCGAAACGCCTGTCCCGCGCCGTACGCGGCGTCGGAAGCCGTTCAACCCGTCGTCCCGGTCCGCTGCCTCTGCCGTCCGCCTGCAGTGCGGACGTGGCGACGTGACCGTAGCTCCGCTGACACGCCAGTGGTCGACCTCCACCGGCTCCGCCTCCAGAACCTCCCGAGCCAGACGCTCCTGACCGGGCCGGCCGACCGGGCAGGCACGAACGGAAGCTGCTAGTCCTTCTCGAGGCGGAACGAGGCCGGAAGCACCTTCGCCCCCGGGAACGTGGCCTCCACCAGGTACGTGCCGGGCCCGACGGCCCCCGCGGGCGGAGTGGCGCACTGCGACGCGCTCCGCTTGCGGTCCCACTCCACGGTGTGCGTGATGCTCGTGTCCGCCGGGACCTTCAGCAGCAGGCTTCCCGGCTTGCGCGGGCAGTCCTTGGAGGACCAGACCCCCTCGTCCTCGTCGTCGGTGACCGTCAGCACCGCCGCCTTGGGCCCGAAGTCCGCCTTGCAGGCCTTCGCCGACGAGTTGGAGACGACGAGCTGGAAGGTGGGCTTCTCTCCCTGCTCGTACGAGACTTTGAGGCTCCGCAGGGTCAACTTCAGTGCGGTCGGAGCACAGTCGGGGAGGCTGGAGCCGGCCGGGAGCTGCTGGCCGCCGGCGCCTCCGCCGGACGCGCCGCCCGCTCCGTTGCCGCCGTTCTCGCCCGGCTCGCCGCCGGAGCCGGCGTTCGTACTGCCGGATCCGCCGGTCCCACCGCTGCCGTCGCTCTCGCCGGATCCGCCCGACTCGTCTCGCCCGCCCGGCTGTTCACTGATCGCGGGCCCCGACTCCGCAGGGCCGGGGGTGATGGAGGGCGCCGGCGTCGAGCCGTTGGCGCCGTCGTCGCTGCCTCCCTTGCCGTTCCCGTCACCGGAACTGACGGCCCATACGACCAACAGCGCGAGCAGCGCGGCCAATGACGCCGCGACTGCCCTCCGTCGCCAGTAGATGGAGGAGGGGAGCGGCCCGATCGGATTGCGCAGAGATCCCACGGCCCAAACTCTACGAGAGATCCGGCGCAACTCCCGTCCCACCCGCCGCCCGACTTCCAAGTTCTGCCGATCATCATCACGGACTGCGCGGCCCGCACCCCCGACTTTCGTCGGGGGAACCTCTGATCGATCGCCATGGGTGACCGCCCGCGCGCAAAAGGTACGGTCCGTGACCATGGACAGCAGCATCACCCGCGGTCTCTACCGCGACATCACCGACTTCGCCCACACCACGCCCGCGTGGGTTCACCATCTCGCCGAACTCTTCACCGAGGCAGGGCTACTGCTCTTCGCGGCGCTCTTCGTCATCGCGTGGTGGCGGGCCCGCAGCGGCGACCCACGCGCGATAGCCCTCGCCGTACTCGCTCCGCTCGCAACCGCCGCGGGCTATGTCGTGAGCGAGTTGCTCAAGTCGGTGGTCGACGAGGAGCGTCCGTGCCGTTCGGTGGCGGGCGCCGCCGCATCGCTGGTGCCCTGCCCGCCGACCGGCGACTGGTCCTTCCCCAGCAACCACTCGGCGATCGCCGGAGCGGCGGCGGTCGCGCTTGCCCTGGCCTGGCCGCGCGTCGCACTGCTGACCGTGCCGCTGGCGGTGCTGATGGCCTTCTCCCGGGTCTTCGTCGGGGTCCACTACCCGCACGACGTGATGGCGGGGCTGGTGCTGGGCGCCACGGTCACCGTCCTCTTCGTCATGGCGCTGGTCCGCCCGGCGCGGGCGCTCGTCGCCACGATGCGTACGAGCCGTACGGGCCTGGTGGTCTGGTTCGCGGGGCAGGGCCGCGGCTGAGCCTGCGGCTGACACGTCGGGCAGGGCCTTGCGGGCCGGGGTGCGCCGTCCGCCCGCCCGGACATGTCAGGATCGGAGGGCCATGACTGACAACATGACTGAGACCACCGCTGAGATCACCGCGACGTCCGACCCGGTGGCCGTACCCGCCGATCCGGCGTCCCTCCACACACCCGTCATCGCATGGTTCGACCAGCACGCCCGCGATCTGCCCTGGCGTCGTCCCGAGGCCGGCGCCTGGGGGGTGATGGTCAGCGAGTTCATGCTGCAGCAGACCCCGGTCAGCCGCGTGCTGCCGGTGTACGAGCAGTGGCTGGCCCGCTGGCCGCGCCCGGCCGATCTCGCGGCCGAGGCCCCCGGCGAGGCGGTCCGCGCCTGGGGCCGGCTGGGCTATCCGCGACGCGCGCTGCGGCTGCACGGGGCTGCCCAGGCGATAACGGAGCGGCACGGCGGCGACGTACCGAGCAACCATGGGCAGTTGCTCTCGCTGCCCGGCATCGGCGAGTACACGGCGGCGGCGGTGGCCTCCTTCGCGTACGGGCAGCGGCATGCGGTCCTCGACACCAATGTCCGCCGGGTCTTCGCCCGCGCGGCGACCGGCATCCAGTACCCGCCGAACGCGACGACCGCCGCCGAACGCAAGCTCGCCCGCGCGCTGCTTCCCGAGGACGAGCCGACCGCGGCCCGCTGGGCGGCGGCCTCCATGGAGCTCGGCGCACTGGTGTGCACCGCGAAGAACGAGGACTGCGCGCGCTGCCCGATCTCCGCGCGCTGCGCCTGGCGGCTGGCCGGGAAGCCCGCCTACGACGGGCCGCAGCGCCGGGGCCAGACGTACGCCGGGACGGACCGTCAGGTGCGCGGCAAACTCCTCGCCGTACTGCGGGAGGCTCTCGCTCCGGTGCCGCAGTCGGCGCTCGACGCGGTCTGGCACGAGCCGGTGCAGCGGGCGCGGGCGCTGGACGGACTGGTCGCCGACGGCCTCGTCGAGCCCCTGGGTAACGGCGAGTTCCGCCTCCCTCTCACCTGAACCGGCCCTTTAAACCTCCGCAAACCTCCGCCGTTACACAACCGATGGATGGCTGTGCGCCCGCCGACGGCTGCTCCGCACAGGCCCGTGACAACACCTCCGTAGCTTCTTGGCTCGTAAGGCAACGAAGGTGTTTGTCACGGGGCGGAGGCGGTTGGAATGGCGCACGGCGAGGTGCTCGAATTCGAAGAGTACGTACGCACTCGGCAGGAGGCTCTGCTGCGGAGCGCCCGGCGTCTCGTCCCCGACCCGATCGACGCGCAGGATCTACTGCAGACCGCTCTGGTCCGGACGTACGGCCGCTGGGACGGAATAGCGGACAAGTCGCTCGCCGACGCGTACCTCCGCCGCGTGATGATCAATACGCGTACCGAGTGGTGGCGCGCCCGCAAGCTCGACGAGGTCCCCACCGAGCAGCTGCCCGACGCGAGTGTCGAGGACGGCGCCGAGCAGCGTGCGGACCGCGCCCTGCTGATGGATGTCCTCAAGGTGCTGGCACCCAAGCAGCGCAGCGTCGTCGTGCTGCGACACTGGGAGCAGATGAGCACTGAGGAGACCGCCGCCGCGCTCGGTATGTCGGCCGGTACGGTGAAGAGCACGCTGCACCGGGCGCTCGCCCGGCTCCGCCAGGAGCTGGAGAGCCGGGATCTGGACGCCCGCGCCTTGGAGCGTGCCGACGTACGACGTGAGCGTGAGCGGGACGAACGGGGGCGGGAGCGGTGCGCGGCCTAGCAGGCAGAGGCAGCACGAAGTCGCTGGCGGTGAGCGGCACGGCACTGGCCGGGCTCGCCGCCGTCGGCCTGTTCGCCGTCGGCTGCTCCACCGGTGGCGCGGGCGCGCAGGACGAGGGCGCGGCTCGTGCCGACTCCGCGGTCAAGGCCACCCCGTCGGCCGTGCCGCCCTCCCGCGGCACGGGGAAGTACGCCGTCCCGGTCGACGCGATGAAGCTGCTCATGAACGACCCGAAGGTCAGCGACCGGGTGAAGGCCGATCTGAAGCCGTGCGGCCGCGATGCGTACCCCGTGGACACGTCGTACGGAAACCTCACCGGCGGCGCCTCGCCCGACGTCGTTCTCAACGTGATGACGTGCGGCGACGCGGTCGGCATGGGCACGTACGTGTACCGGGAGATCGACAAGAAGTACGAGAATGTGTTCGCGGCCGAGGAGCCGACGGTGTACTCCGCCATCGACCGGGGCGACTTGGTGGTGACCAAGCAGGTGTTCGCCAAGGGCAACTCGATCGCCGAGCCGTCCGGCGAGGAAGTGACCACATACCGCTGGTCGGGCGGGAAGTTCGCCCAGCAGTACTGGGTACGCAACGAATTCAGCAGAGCGGTCGGCGAGGGCGAGGCAGTCGCCCCGGAACCGCCCACCACGACCGAGAACTGAGAGCAGCCGGATGGCCGAGACTCATGTCCTGTTCGTCGAGGACGACGACGTCATCCGCGAGGCCACCCAGCTCGCGCTGGAGCGTGACGGCTTCGTGGTGACGGCGATGCCCGACGGGCTCCTGGGGCTGGAGGCGTTCCGCGCGAACCGGCCGGACATCGCGCTGCTCGATGTGATGGTGCCGGGCCTGGACGGGGTGAGCCTGTGCCGCCGCATCCGGGACGAGTCGACCGTGCCCGTGATCATGCTCTCCGCGCGCGCCGACTCGATCGATGTGGTGCTGGGCCTGGAGGCCGGCGCCGACGACTACGTCACCAAGCCCTTCGACGGTGCGGTGCTGGTCGCGCGAATCCGCGCGGTGCTGCGCCGCTTCGGACACGCGGGCGGGCCCGCGCCGGGCGAAGCCGCCCCGGCGGACGAGGAGCAGGGGGCGCTGTCCTTCGGCGATCTGGAGATCGACACGGAGGGCATGGAGGTCCGCAAGAGCGGTGAGCAGGTGGCGCTGACGCCGACCGAGATGCGGCTGCTGCTGGAGTTCTCCGCCGCGCCCGGCACCGTACTCTCGCGCGACAAGCTCCTGGAGCGGGTCTGGGACTACGGCTGGGGTGGCGACACCCGGGTGGTGGACGTCCATGTCCAGCGGCTCCGTACCAAGATCGGGCAGGACCGGATCGAAACGGTCCGTGGCTTCGGCTACAAGCTCAAGGCATGAAGAGACTCGCACTGCGCACCGGAGTCCGCTGGAAGATCAGCATCGCGATCGCAGCCGTCGGCGCGCTGATCGCCATGGCGCTGAGCCTGGTTGTCCACAACGCCGCCCGCGTCTCGATGCTGGACAACGCCCGCGATGTGCAGATGGACCGGGTGCTGCTCGCACAGCGCTGGTACGAGACCTCCAAGAACCGCGACCCTCGTTTCAGCACCAAGGTCAACGACCCCGCGCTGCCCAGGGACCTCCAGAAGCTGATGCGGGAGAAGCGGCGCGGCACCTATGTGGACGACAGGCACGGGGGCGCGCCCGACATCTGGGCGGCCGCGCCGCTCGGCAACGGCGATGTCCTCTCCCTGCACACCGAGTTCACCGGCCGCAGCGCCACCGTCATGAAGGACCTCGACCGGGCGCTGATCATCGGCTCGGTCTCGGTGGTGTTCGGCGGGTGCGCGCTCGGTGTGCTCATCGGCGGGCAGCTCTCGCGCCGGCTGCGCAAGGCCGCCTCGGCGGCCGGCCATGTTGCGCAGGGCAACACGGAGGTACGCGTACGGGACGCGATCGGCGGTGTCGTACGTGACGAGACCGACGATCTGGCCCGCGCCGTCGACGCCCTGACCGACGCACTGCACGAGCGCATCGAGGCGGAACGCCGGGTCACCGCGGACATCGCGCACGAGCTGCGGACTCCGGTGACCGGGCTGCTCACCGCGGCCGAGCTGCTGCCGCCCGGCCGCCCCAGCGAGCTCGTACGGGACCGGGCGCAGGCCATGCGGACGCTGGTCGAGGACGTACTGGAAGTGGCCAGGCTCGACAGCGCGTCGGAGCGGGCCGAGCTCCAGGAGATCGCGCTCGGGGAGTTCGTCAGCCGCCGGATCGCACTGCTCAACTCCGATGTGGTGGTCCGGGTCGTGCACGAGTCATGGGTCAGAACGGATCCGCGGCGGCTCGAACGCATCCTGTTCAATCTGCTGGCCAACGCCGCCAAGTACGGCAAGCCGCCGGTCGAGGTCACGGTCGAGGGCCGGGTGGTGCGGGTGCGCGACCACGGTCCCGGCTTCCCCGAGGAGCTGCTGCGCGAGGGGCCGAGCCGGTTCCGCACAGGGGCCAGCGACCGCGCGGGGACGGGCCACGGCCTGGGTCTGACCATCGCGGCCGGCCAGGCACGGGTCCTCGGCGCGCGGCTGACCTTCCGCAATGCGGCGCCGGAGGGCATGTCGGTGCCGCTGGGGATGTCGGGTGGTGCGGTCGCGGTGCTCTGGCTCCCCGAGCACGCGCCGACGAACACCGGCAGCTTCCCGATGATGCCGCCCCCGCACTAGGGGGATTGTTTCCGTTCTTGCCGGGCTCGCGGTCCATGGCGTCCTCGGCGAGGCGCGGCTGTCCCGGACGAGCCAGGCAGGCCGGCAACGCAGTGGTGCTCTGCACGCACGCGGTGCCGGCACGCAACACGGCCGACGGCCCCCGGTGTACACACCGGGGGCCGTCGGCCGTGGTTCTGCGGGGTTCTGGTTCTGCGGGCTTCTGGGGGGTTCTGGTTCTGCGGGGGTTCTGCCGTGGTCAGACCGTCTCGGGCACCTTGTCCGTGGGCCGGTCGGCGGCCTGCGCCGGTCCGGCACCGCGCAGCGGCACCTCCTTGACGAAGAACGCCGCGACGAAGCCGACCACCGCAACGATCGCCCCGAGCAGGAACGCCGCATGCGTCCCGGACGCCACGGCGAACTCGTACGCCTCACGGACCGAGTCCGGCAGTTTCGCCAGGCTCGCGGCATCCAGCTGCGCGGAGCCCTCGGTGATCTTCGATCCGCCCCGGGCCGCCATCTCGTCCTGGACCCGGCCGGTGAACAGGGCGCCCATGAGGGCGACGCCGAAGGAGCTGCCGAGCGTACGGAAGAGGGTGGCCGCGGAGGAGGCGACGCCCATGTCCTTCTGCTCGACACTGTTCTGCGCGACCAGCATGGTGATCTGCATCAGGAAGCCCATGCCGGCGCCGAGCACCGCCATGTAGATCCCGGAGGTCAGCCGTGACGTCCCGGTGTCCATCTGGGCGAGCAGGAACAGCCCGGCCACCATCAGTCCGCCGCCGGCGATCGGAAAGATCCGGTACTTGCCGGTGCTGGTGGTGACCCGCCCGGCGAACATCGAGACGACGAGCATCGAGAGCAGCATCGGCAGCAGGAGCAGCCCCGAGTTGGTCGCCGATGCGCCCTGCACGGACTGCTGGAACAGCGGCAGGAACAGCACCGCGCCGAACATCACGAAACCGGTCAGGAAGCCGATCACCGACATCAGCGTGAAGTTGCGGCTGCGGAAGATGTGCAGCGGCACGACCGGCTCGGCCGCCCTCGCCTCGACGAAGAAGAAGCCGACGAGCGAGGCCACGCCGATGGCGGCCAGTTCCATGATCACGGCGGAGTCCCAGGCGTACTCCGTACCGCCCCAGGTGGTGACCAGCACGATCGCGGTGATGCCCACGGTCAGCAGCGCGGCGCCGAGATAGTCGATACGCGCCTTTGTCCGTTCCTTCCTGGGCAGGTGGAGCACGGCGGTGACCATCGCGAGCGCGACGGCGCCCAGCGGCAGGTTGATGTAGAAGCTCCAGCGCCAGCCCAGGTGGTCGGTGATGGTCCCGCCGACCAGCGGCCCGCCGATCATGGCGATGGCCATGACCCCGGCCATCATGCCCTGGTACTTGCCGCGTTCCCGTGGCGGAACGAGATCGCCGATGATCGCCATCACGCCGACCATCAGGCCGCCCGCGCCCAGTCCCTGTACGGCGCGGAAGCCGATCAGCTGCCCCATGTCCTGGGCCATGCCGCTCAGCACCGAGCCGATCAGGAAGATCACGATGGAGATGAGGAAGGTGCTCTTCCGGCCGTACAGGTCGCCGAGCTTCCCCCAGATCGGGGTGGAGGCCGCGGTGGCCAGGGTGTACGACGTGACGACCCAGGACAGATGCTCGAGGCCGCCGAGCTCGCCGACGATGGTCGGCATCGCGGTGCCGACGATCATGTTGTCGAGCATGGCCAGCAGCATCGCGATCATGAGGGCGAGGATCACGACCCGGACGCTGCGCGCCTTCGGCTGCCCATCCGCCCCGGCTGTTGCCGGCTGATTCTCGTACTTCGCTATATCGGCCACTGTTCCCGCTCCCCTGGCACTTACTTGCCGCCCGGCTAGTTGACTACACTGGGGAAGGTAGACCCGTCACTAGCCGGGCGTCAAGTAAGTTTTCCAGGAGTGCCCCATGGCCAGAGGCAACACCCGTCAGCGCATTCAGGACGTCGCCCTGGAACTCTTCGCCGAGCACGGGTACGAGAAGACCTCGCTGCGCGAGATCGCCGAGCGGCTCGAGGTCACCAAGGCCGCGCTGTACTACCACTTCAAGACCAAGGAAGACATCCTGATCAGCCTCTTCCAGGATCTGACCAGGCCGATCGACGAGCTGATCGCGTGGGGGCAGACCCAGCCCCACACCCTGGAGACGAAACAGGAGATCCTGCGCCGCTACAGCCAGGCACTCACCGACGCGGCCCCGCTCTTCCGCTTCATGCAGGAGAACCAGGCCACCATGCGCGACCTGAGCATCGGCGAGACCTTCAAGGACCGCATGCTGGTGATGCTCGAACTGATCAAGGAGCCGGGGGCGGATCTGGCCGACCAGGTCCGCTGCATCAGCGCGCTCTTCACGATGCACGCCGGGATGTTCGTACTCAAAGACGTCGAAGGCGACCCGGAGGACAAGCGCAGGGCTGTCCTCGAGGTCGCCGTCGATCTGGTGAACCAGGCACATCACGGGCCGCACGGGGCGAGCCCGCAGTAAGCGGTCTCGCAACGATCGGTCCCGCTGGGCGGGTCACAGCGTCAGATGGAGACGCCCACCGTACGCAGGAACGACATCGGGTTGAGCGCCGAGCCGTAGTTCGGGGTCGTACGGATCTCGAAGTGCAGGTGCGGGCCGGACGAGTTGCCGGTGTTGCCGGACTTGGCGATGGTCTGGCCGGCCTTGACCGTCGAGCCGATGCCGACGTTGACCTGCGACAGGTGCGCGTACTGCGAGTACTTGCCGTTGGCGTGCTTGATCACGATGGCGTTGCCGTACGCGGGGCCGTCGCCGCCGCCGTTCGGGCCGGCCTTCACGACGGTGCCGGCGCCCGCGGCCTTGACCGTGGTGCCGACCGGGACGGCGAAGTCCTGGCCGGAGTGCTTCTGCGACCACATGGCGCCACCCTGGTTGAAGCTCGCGGTCAGCGTGTACCCGCTGACCGGCTTCACCCAGGCCACGGCCTTCTTGGCGGGCTTCACCTTCGCGGCGGGCTTCGCCTTGGCGACGGCCTCGGCGGCCACAACGGTGGCGGGATCCGCGACCGGCGCCTGGCCCGCACTTGCGGAGGCGACGCCCGCACCTGCCCCGACGACCATCACGGCGCCGATGCCGGCGGCCGCGACGGCACTACGGGTACGGAGCACGGACGGGCGGAGACGGTGGATCAGGGCGCGCTTCGACATACGGGTGAACCTCCGGGCATGAATGGACCCGGCGCACTCGCCGGGCTGGCCACACATTGGTAACCCGCACCCCCAACTCGCCTCAAATCACCCATCTACGACATCACGTCGTAGAACGTTCTCGCGTGACGCCGCCCCTTGACGCCCTTCGAGCCCCCGCTGCGCGCGCCCCAAAAGGGCCGCCATATGCCCACTCGGGGTGGTTTAACCCCATGTCCAGGCGGCGCCGATCCGACATCGGCCCCGGATCCGGCCCCCTCGGGGCGCAAGGGGGCCGAGACGCCCACCTCCCCCGACTCCAAGGTGGGTGATATGTCCGAATTGATAGCACTATTCTGGCTAGTAGCCCCAATTGTCCCTGTGCGCCTTGTCACGGATTCCACCGGTGACCGCCCCTCCGAGCGCTTTATCAGGGCTCGTTTCAAGGGCCGAAAAAGTGACGGGGGACACCTCGGACATGCCCTCGCGGGCGTTCTTCCCGAGCGCACGTCGGTCCGGGATGCTCCTGTGCCATGAGTAGACCCGTGAATCGTGTGAACCGCCGGGGCGCCCGCCGTGTGCACCGTCCCCGCGGATGGATCTGGCCCGTCGTCCTCGGGCTCGCCTGCACACTCACCTGGAGCTCGCCCGCCGGGGCCGGCCCCTCCGACACCGGCCTGAAGGCCGCCCTGGACAAGATCCTGGCCGATGCCCGGATGGAGGGCGGGGCCGCGAGCGTGGTCGTCGCCGACGCCGCCACCGGGGAGCGGCTCTACCAGCGGGACGGCACCGACCGCCTGATGCCCGCCTCCAACACCAAGCTCGCCACCTCCACGGCCGCCATGGCCCTGCTCGGGCCCGACTACCGCTACCGGACCGACGTCCTGTCCACCGGCCGCCGCCACGGCTCCACCCTGCACGGAGACCTCTATCTGCGCGGCAGCGGCGACCCCACCACCCTCGCCGAGGACTACGACCGGCTCGCCGCCGATCTTGCCGCGACGGGCCTCAGGCGCGTCACCGGCCGCCTCGTGGCCGACGACACCCGCTTCGACACCCAGCGGCTGGGCCGCTCCTGGGCCGCCGACGACGAGTCCTCGTACTACTCCGCGCAGATCTCCGCACTCACCGTCGCGCCCGACACCGACTACGACTCCGGCACAGTGATCGTCGAGGCCCTTCCGGGTGCGAAGCCCGGCGACAGGCCCAAGGTGACACTCACCCCGAAGACCGACTACATACGCCTCGACATCCGCGGCACCACAGTCGCCGAGGGAGCTCCCGACACCCTCGCCGTCGAACGGCAGCACGGCACGAACACCCTCACCATCAGCGGGAACATCCCCGTCGGTGCGAGCGCCACCAAGGAGTGGATCAGCGTCTGGGAACCGACCGGTTACGCCGCCGCGGTCTTCGCCGAAGCCCTCGCCGAGCACGGCGTACGCGTCGCCGGCAGCCCCCGCCCGGGCCGCCCCACCCCGCCGGACGCCAAGCCCCTCGCCTCGCACAGCTCCATGCCGCTCAAGGAGCTGATGCTCCCGTTCATGAAGCTGTCCAACAACATGCACGCCGAGGCGCTCACCAAGACGATCGGCCACGAGACGTCCGGCCACGGCAGCTGGAGCGCGGGGCTGGCCGGCATCGACGGCTATCTGAAGAAGGAGGGCGTCACCACCTCGACGCTCCGCCAGGTCGACGGCTCCGGCCTGTCCCGGATGAACGTCTTCCCGGCCGGGCAGCTGGCTGCCCTGCTGCTGTCCGTACGGGACGCGCCCTGGTACGCCGACTGGTACGCGTCCCTGCCCGTGGCCTGCCACCCCGACCGCGCCATCGGCGGCACCCTGCGCACCCGCATGTGCACCACCCCGGCCGCCCGCAACGCCCGCGGCAAGACGGGCTCCCTGACGGGCGCCTCTGCCCTCTCGGGGTACGTCACCGACGCGGGCGGTCGTGAGCTCGTCTACAGCGTCGTCCTCAACAACTACCTGGCTTCCTCGGTGAAGAGCATCGAGGACGCGATCGTCGTCACGCTCGCCTCGTCCCGGACGGGCGACGGTGCGATCACCGCCGTACCGCCGCGGGCTCCGCGCAGCGCCGAGCCGCCGGCCGACCTCGAGTGCTCCTGGCGCAAGCCGCTGGTCTGCTGATCCGAGCGGCCGTACGCACCCGGCTGTAGGCACCCGGATCTGTACGCACCACCCGGCTGGACACAGCGAAAGGGGCTGCCCCGGAACCATTGCTGGTCCGGGGCAGCCCCTTCGCCTTCAGCCACTCAGAACGCTTACGCGTCCTTCGAGAGGTTCGGACCGGCGCCGCCGGCCGCCTGCTCAATCGGCGGGACGTCGGGCAGCGCCGACTTCTCCTCGCCGCGGAAGGTGAACTTCTTCTCCTCACCCTCGCCCTCGGTGTCCACGACCACGATGTGACCGGGGCGCAGCTCGCCGAAGAGAATCTTCTCCGACAGGATGTCCTCGATCTCGCGCTGGATCGTCCGGCGCAGCGGCCGGGCACCCAGAACCGGGTCGTAGCCCTTCTTGGCGAGGAGCGACTTGGCCGTGGGGCTGAGCTCGAGGCCCATGTCACGGTCCTTCAGACGCTCGTCCACCTTGGCGACCATGAGGTCGACGATCTGGATGATGTCTTCCTCGGTGAGCTGGTGGAAGACGACCGTGTCGTCGACACGGTTGAGGAACTCGGGCCGGAAGTGCTGCTTGAGCTCTTCGTTGACCTTGACCTTCATCCGCTCGTAGTTCGTCTTGACGTCGCCCTGGGCGGCGAAGCCCAGGTTGAAGCCCTTCGAGATGTCCCGGGTCCCGAGGTTGGTCGTCATGATGATGACCGTGTTCTTGAAGTCCACGACGCGGCCCTGGGAGTCGGTCAGACGACCGTCCTCCAGGATCTGCAGAAGGGAATTGAAGATATCGGGGTGGGCCTTCTCGACCTCGTCGAAGAGGACGACGGAGAACGGCTTCCGGCGCACCTTCTCGGTGAGCTGGCCGCCCTCTTCGTAACCCACGTATCCGGGCGGGGAACCGAAGAGACGGGAAACCGTGTGCTTCTCGCTGAACTCCGACATGTCGAGGGAGATCAGGGCGTCCTCGTCACCGAAGAGGAATTCGGCGAGCGTCTTGGAGAGCTCGGTCTTACCGACACCGGACGGGCCGGCGAAGATGAACGAGCCACCGGGGCGCTTCGGGTCCTTCAGACCGGCTCGCGTACGGCGAATCGCCTGCGAGAGGGCCTTGATGGCGTCCTTCTGGCCGATGACGCGCTTGTGAAGCTCGTCCTCCATGCGCAGCAGACGGGAAGACTCCTCCTCGGTGAGCTTGAAGACCGGAATGCCGGTGGCGGTCGCGAGGACCTCGGCAATCAGCTCCTCGTCCACCTCGGCGACGACATCCATGTCGCCGGCCTTCCATTCCTTCTCGCGCTTCGCCTTGCCGGCGAGGAGCTGCTTCTCCTTGTCGCGCAGCGAGGCGGCCTTCTCGAAGTCCTGCGAGTCGATCGCGGACTCCTTGTCCCGGCGGACACCAGCGATCTTCTCGTCGAACTCACGGAGGTCCGGCGGTGCGGTCATCCGGCGGATGCGCATCCGGGAACCGGCCTCGTCGATCAGGTCGATCGCCTTGTCCGGCAGGAAGCGGTCCGAGATGTACCGGTCGGCGAGCGTCGCGGCGGCGACCAGCGCGGAGTCCGTGATGGACACCCGGTGGTGGGCCTCGTAACGGTCCCGCAGGCCCTTGAGGATCTCGATGGTGTGCGGCAGCGACGGCTCCGCGACCTGGATGGGCTGGAAGCGGCGCTCGAGCGCGGCGTCCTTCTCCAGGTGCTTGCGGTACTCGTCCAGCGTCGTGGCGCCGATGGTCTGCAGCTCGCCTCGCGCCAGCATCGGCTTGAGGATCGAGGCGGCGTCGATCGCGCCCTCGGCGGCGCCCGCACCCACCAGGGTGTGGAGCTCGTCGATGAACAGGATGATGTCGCCGCGGGTGCGGATCTCCTTGAGGACCTTCTTCAGGCGCTCCTCGAAGTCACCGCGGTAGCGGGAGCCGGCGACCAGCGCGCCGAGGTCGAGGGTGTAGAGGTGCTTGTCCTTGAGGGTCTCGGGCACCTCGCCCTTGACGATGGCCTGCGCCAGTCCCTCGACGACCGCCGTCTTTCCGACGCCGGGCTCGCCGATGAGGACCGGGTTGTTCTTCGTACGGCGGGACAGCACCTGCATGACCCGCTCGATCTCCTTCTCGCGCCCGATGACCGGGTCGAGCTTGGACTCACGAGCGGCCTGGGTGAGATTCCGGCCGAACTGGTCCAGGACGAGGGAGGTCGAGGGCGTGCCCTCGGCCGGGCCGCCTGCCGTGGCGGCTTCCTTGCCCTGGTATCCGGAGAGCAGCTGGATGACCTGCTGCCGCACCCGGTTGAGATCGGCGCCCAGCTTCACGAGGACCTGGGCGGCGACGCCCTCGCCCTCGCGGATCAGGCCGAGCAGGATGTGCTCGGTGCCGATGTAGTTGTGGCCCAGCTGAAGAGCCTCGCGGAGCGACAGCTCCAGGACCTTCTTGGCACGGGGGGTGAAGGGGATGTGCCCGGACGGGGCCTGCTGCCCCTGCCCGATGATCTCCTCCACCTGCTGGCGGACCGCCTCGAGCGAAATCCCGAGGCTCTCCAGGGCCTTAGCGGCGACACCCTCACCCTCGTGGATAAGGCCCAGGAGGATGTGCTCGGTGCCGATGTAGTTGTGGTTGAGCATCCGGGCTTCTTCCTGAGCCAGGACGACAACCCGCCGCGCGCGGTCGGTGAACCTCTCGAACATCGTTAATCGCTCCTCAGAGCGGTCAGGCAGTAAGGGGTCGGTCCCCTCCCTGTCCTTCCGCAGCTTAGTCCCGCAAGCGGGGACCGCTCATTCCAACTGCCGACACCCGTCGGTGGCCTCCTGACCCCTGAACGCCGACAACTGTTCCAACCCGATGGTGCGAGACGATGTTCCCGCAGGCCAGGCAGTTACCCTCACCATCACTACGCCGATGGCGAACGTGAGACGGCCAAGCAGGCGTGTCGCCCCTCCCCACTAGGGATGTCTTACCCGCAAGCACTGACACTCCATGCGGCGCACACCGGTTCCCTCCGCTACGGGCGAACAACCTTGCACCACCGAATGCGCCCGTACGCCCCCAACCCGGACACCCTGTGCAACCGAAACCACACACTGCGTAACTGTCGGGGCACATCGGGAGTTCCCGGAGTATGGCCTTCACCGTTCCGCTTCCCCGTACGCCCTTCGACGGCGGCACCGCACAGTGGTACGAGAACCAGCTCGGCTGGGCCGCGGCGGACGGGCCCCCGGTGCAGCTGCTCACCGGGCTGCGCTTCGACGTGCTGGAGCTGCCGGCCGAAGTCGGCGCGGCAGTACTGCGCCGACTGGATCTCTCGGGGCCCGTGGCCCTGATGGGGCGCAGAATGCGGCTCCTGGTGGCCGCGGGAAGCGCCGAAGAGCTGCCGGGGCTGCTCGACTGGCTGGAATGGGGCGCGATCGATCTCGATCTGACCGCCATCGGCGCGGGCGGACGAATGACCGCCCCGCCGCCCCCCGGATGGCCTGGCTCCCAGGGGGCCGCCGCATGGCTGCGACCCCCCGTGCCGGGGCGCGAGGTGGAGCCGACGCTGCCGGCCCTTGCCCCCCTCGGGAACAGTGCCGGATACGGCGGCATCCCCGATTTCGTACGAATCGTGGACACGGCGGCGACAGAGTGCCACCGGGTCCGTTTGCTGCGTACGAATTCTCCGCGTGCCAGGAGTGCGAACAGAGCGAAGAGTCAGCCGTTGGCCTTCTCGTAGGCCTCGCGCACCGTGGCCGGGACGCGGCCGCGGTCGTTGACCTCGAAACCGTTCGCCTTGGCCCAGGCACGGATTGCCGCGGTGTCCTTGTTGCCGCCCGCTGCCGCACGACCCTTGCCACGACCGGACGCTGCACGGCCGCCGGTACGCCGGCCGCTCTTGGCGAACGGCTCCAGCAGACTACGGAGCTTGTCCGCATTGGCGGTGGTGAGGTCGATCTCGTAGGTCTTGCCGTCCAGAGCGAACGTCACGGTCTCGTCCGCCTCGCCACCGTCGAGGTCATCGACAAGAAGGACCTGAACCTTCTGTGCCACCGGATTTCCTTTCATCGAAAATGCAGTACGCGGAAAGGAAACCGCTTTTCCTTGAAAAACACAAACCCTTGACAGAGGTTCAGAACCTCAAGAACGCGGGAAACGTGCGCGATTCGGACATAGGGTTCCGGCTCTTGTGGTGATCACAGGTGCAGAAGCATCCGGCTGTTGCCCAAGGTGTTCGGCTTCACCCGTTCGAGCCCGAGGAACTCGGCGACGCCCTCGTCATAGGAACGCAGCAGCTCGCTGTAGACATCTCCGTCGACCGGAGTCTCACCGATCTCCTCGAAGCCGTGCTTCTCGAAGAAGTCGACTTCGAAGGTGAGACAGAAAACCCGGCGCACACCCAGCCCGCGGGCGGTCTGCAACAGCTTGTCCAGTACGTGATGACCGATGCCGCATCCCGTGAAGGCGGGGTCCACGGCGAGAGTGCGTACTTCGGCGAGGTCTTCCCACATGACATGCAGTGCGCCACAGCCGACCACGCGGCCGTCCTCGTCGCGTTCCGCGACCCAGAACTCCTGGATGGCTTCGTAAAGAGTGACCGTCGCTTTGTCGAGCAGGATGCCTTCACCGACGTACGGATCGACGAGTCGGCGGACCGAGGACACATCGCTGGTCCTGGCCCGCCGGACGGTGATGGCATTTGCTGCGGCATAAGGCATGGGCCGACGCTATCGCCCCGGGGCGGTACCGCCCTCGGCGGCCTCGTCGTCCTGAACCATGCGGACGGCGGCGAGGAGGGACTCGCGCTGCTCCGGCGACATCATGCCGAAGAAGGCGACAAGTGCGGCCGCCGGGTTGTCGCTCTTGGACCAGGCTTCGTTCATCAGTGCGGCCGAGTAGGCGGCGCGGGTGGAGACCGCGGTATATCGATAGGCCCGTCCGGCGACTTCCCTGCGCACCCAGCCCTTCTGATGGAGATTGTCCATTACCGTCATGACGGTGGTGTAGGCGATGGACCGTTCCTGCTGAAGGTCTTCGAGGACTTCGCGGACGGTGACCGGCCGGTTCCATTGCCAGACGCGTGTCATGACGGCGTCTTCGAGCTCTCCCAATTGGCGGGGCACGTCGCCACCATAGTGGGAGATGTCGGAATGGCTGGTTATTGACGTAACAAAAAGGACGTACGACTGAAAATCAGTCGTACGTCCTGGATGCGCACCCCCGCGGAAGCGGGAGGTCAGTCGCTGTGCGCGGCCTGCCCGGCGGACTCGGCGCGGGCCAGCGCCGCATCCACCACCGCGTCCTCCTTGGCCTTGTTCGGGCCGCCCTGGCTCTTGACGATCGTCACGACCAGGCCGATGAAGAAGGCGGCCATCACCACCGGGGGCACGAGCGCGGATACGTAGTCCATGGCTCCCAGAGTAGCTATCCGGCGGCGCGCTGCTCCGGTGGGGGCACCGGCTTGCGGCGGGGCGGGAAGGCTTCGGACGGTTTCGGCACCGGGCGCTCGCCGGGTGCGGGCGGGCCGGGCTGCGGCCTCGGCTTCGGCTCGTCGGCGGCACGGCCGCCGGGGAGCGCGTGGAGCCGGGTGCGCGGGGCGGGGCAGACGGAGACGACGGGGGCAGGCACGCAGACCGCCGGGGCCGTGAGAACGGGCGGGGCCTCGACGGTGTCCGGGGTGCTCACCGGGCGGCCGGCCAGACGGGCCCGTACCGACAGTTCGGCGAGCGCCTGACAGCGGCGCAGGACGGCCGCTGCGGACGGTGTGCCGCGCAGGGTGCGCAGCGCGGCCAGATCCTCCGGGCGGGGGTCGTAGCCGGCGGCCAGGGCGTCCTGAAGGAGCTCCAGATAGCCGGCGGCGGTGCCGGGGAGCGCGTCGCGGTAGCGGGCGAGGTCGGCGAGGAGGAATGCGCGCAGCCGACCGGCCTCGCGGACCGCCTCGTCCACGGAATCGGCCAGCCGCAGACAGTCCTGGACGTCCTCGTCGGCGAGAGAGACGGGATGGAGGGCGATGGCGAGGGCGCGTCGGAGCACACGCAGCTCGTCCGCACCGAACGCCATGCCGCCACGGGATCCGTATGGCGTGGGCATGGCCTGACGATACGTCCTAAATGGACAAAATCCGCTTAATGCGGATAGATCCGGCGCGGCGGCGTCCACGCCGGACCCCTGACCCACGGCCTCACCTGCGGGAGCGGGCTCACACCTCACCTACCCGAGCGGGCCCGCACAAGGGAGCGGGCCCGCATGCGGGAGCGGCTTCACATGCGGGAGCACCTTCACATGCGGGAGACGTTGCGCTCGTAGACCAGGCGCAGGCCGATCAGGGTCAGCCAGGGCTCGTGCTCGTCGATCGCCGCGGCCTCGCCCAGCACCGTCGGGGCCAGCCCGCCGGTCGCGATCACGGTGACCTCGTCCGGATCGTCCGCCAGCTCGCGCTTGATCCGCGATACGACACCGTCGACCTGGCCCGCGAAGCCGTACACAATGCCGGACTGCATCGCCTCGACCGTGTTCTTGCCGATCACGCTGCGCGGGCGGGCCAGCTCGATCTTGCGGAGCTGGGCGCCCTTGACGCCGAGCGCCTCGACGGAGATCTCGATGCCGGGGGCGATCACACCGCCCACGTACTCGCCGCGCGCGCTGACCGCGTCGAAGGTCGTCCCCGTACCGAAGTCGACGACGATCGCCGGGCCGCCGTACAGCTCGACGGCGGCGACCGCGTTGATGATGCGGTCCGCGCCGACCTCCTTGGGGTTGTCCACCAGGATCGGCACACCGGTCTTGACGCCCGGCTCGACGAGGACGGCCGGGACGTCGCCGTAGTAGCGGCGGGTCACCTCACGCAGCTCGTGCAGCACGGAGGGGACGGTCGCGCAGATCGCGATGCCCTCGATGCCGTCGCCCAGTTCGTCGCCGAGCAGCGGGTGCATGCCCATCAGGCCGTTGAGGAGCACGGCGAGTTCGTCGGCGGTGCGGCGCGGATCGGTGGAGACCCGCCAGTGCTCGACGATCTCCTCGCCGTCGAAGAGCCCCAGCACCGTCTGGCTGTTGCCGACGTCGATGGTGAGCAGCATCAGCCCTCGACCTCTCGCAGGTCGAGGCCGATGTCGAGAATCGGGGAGGAGTGTGTGAGAGCGCCCACCGCGAGGTAGTCGACACCCGTCTCGGCATAGGCGCGGGCGGTGTCCAGGGTGAGACGGCCGGAGGACTCCAGAGCGGCGCGGGACGCGACGATCGCGACGGCCTCCGCCGTCTGAGCCGGAGTGAAGTTGTCCAGGAGGATCAGGTCCGCACCCGCGTCGAGGACCTCGCGGACCTGGTCGAGGGTGTCCACCTCGACCTCGATGGGCAGCTGGGGGAATCGGTCCCGCACGGCCTTGAAGGCCTGCGCGACGCCGCCCGCCGCCACCACGTGGTTGTCCTTGACCAGCGCGGCGTCGGAGAGCGACATGCGGTGGTTGACGCCGCCGCCGCAGCGCACCGCGTACTTCTCCAGGGCGCGCAGGCCGGGCGTGGTCTTGCGGGTGTCACGAACCCTGGCCCCGGTGCCCTCCAGGACGTCCGCCCAGGCGCGGGTCGCGGTGGCGATGCCGGAGAGGCGGCACAGGATGTTGAGCGCGCTGCGTTCGCCGGTGAGCAGATCACGGGTGTTGGTGGTGACGGACAGCAGCTTTTGGCCCGCCTCGACACGCTCGCCGTCCTCCACGTGCCGCTCCACCTCGAAAGCGTCCGTGCAGACGATGGACAGGACCGCCTCGGCGACCCGCAGGCCCGCGACCGTACCGGCCTCGCGGGCGGTGAAGTCGCCGGTGGCGACGGCGTCCTGGGGGACGGTCGCCACGGTCGTCACATCCACGCCGCCGTCGAGGTCCTCCCCGAGGGCGAGGTGGGCGATGTCCTCGACCTGTACGGGGTCGAGGCCGGCGTCGAGCAGGAGCTGGGCGAGGCCGGGGTCGAGGCCGCACTCCAGGTCGTCGTACCCCTCCTCCCCGCCGGAACAACCGCAGCCGTCGCCGCAGCCACCCGCGGCCGGGGCGGTCCGGTCGGGAGCGCCGATCTGGATCAGCGGTACGTCCACGGGACGCGGACGTTCTTCGGGCGTGCTCACGGTTACGGCTCCCTGGGGGCGTCGGGGACGGTGGGGGCGAATGCGGTGTTCTCGGTGCGGTGGACCACAAGGCTGCGATCGGGGGCGACGCGTACGACCAGGTGGCGGCGCCACCTGGTGTCGTCGCGCTCGGGGCGGTCCTCGCGCCAGTGGCAGCCGCGGGTCTCCTCGCGCTCCAGCGCCGCGGTGGTCAGCACGCGGGCGACGCACAGCAGGTTCGACGTCTCCCAGGACTCGACGCCGGGCTCGGCGGTCTTGACCGAGCCCTGTGCGTCGTGGACGGCGTTGTCGTGCACGGCGTCGAGCGCCGTGGCCGCATCGGTCAGGCTCCGGGCGGAGCGGAGCACGCCCGCGCCCTCGGACATGATCCGCTGGATGTCGGCCCGCGCCTCGGGGGCGATGAGCGGCAGTACGGAGGGGGTCGCGGGCGCGGCCGGCTCACCGGCCCCGTGCGGGGCGCGGGAGGCGATGTCGGCGGCGATGCGCTCCGCGAAGACCAGGCCCTCGAGGAGGGAGTTGGAGGCGAGACGGTTCGCGCCGTGGACGCCGGTGCAGGCGACCTCGCCGCAGGCGTACAGGCCCGGGACCGTGGTGCGGCCGCGCAGGTCGGTGCGTACGCCCCCGGAGGCGTAGTGGGCGGCCGGGGCGACCGGGATCGGCTCGGTGACCGGGTCTATGCCGTGGGCGCGGCAGGCCGCCAGGATCGTGGGGAAGCGCTGCTCCCACATCCGGGCGCCGAAGTGGCGGGCGTCGAGATACATGTGCGCGGCGCCCTGTTCCTGCATCCGGCGCATGATCCCCTTGGCCACGATGTCGCGGGGGGCGAGCTCGGCCAGTTCGTGCTGTCCGAGCATGAAGCGGGTGCCGGACGCGTCGACCAGATGGGCGCCCTCTCCCCGTACCGCCTCCGAGACGAGGGGCTGCTGGCCCTCGGAGTCCACGCCGAGGAAGAGCACCGTCGGGTGGAACTGCACGAACTCGAGGTCGGAGACCTCCGCCCCTGCGCGCAGTGCGAGCGCGACGCCGTCGCCGGTGGAGACCGCGGGGTTGGTGGTGGCGGAGAAGACCTGGCCCATGCCGCCGGTGGCCAGGACGACGGTGGGGGCGTGGACCGCTCCGACGCCGTCGTGCTGGCCCTCGCCCATGACGTGGAGGGTGATGCCGGCCGTACGGCCGTCGGCGTCGGTCAGCAGATCCAGGACCAGGGCGTTCTCGATGGTGCGGAGCCCGGCGGCGTGTACGGCCTCGACGAGCGCCCGGGAGATCTCGGCGCCCGTCGCGTCGCCTCCCGCGTGCGCGATACGGCGGCGGTGGTGGCCGCCCTCGCGGGTGAGCTCGATCTCGCCGGCCTCGGAGGTGTCGAAGTGCGCTCCGGTGGCGATCAGGCGGCGTACGGCGTCGGGACCTTCGGTGACCAGGGTGCGTACCGCCTCCTCGTCGCACAGGCCCGCCCCGGCGACGAGGGTGTCGTCCAGATGCTGTTCGGGGGTGTCGCCCTCGCCGAGCGCTGCCGCGATGCCGCCCTGCGCCCAGCGCGTGGAGCCGTCGTCGAGGCGGGCCTTGGTGACCACGACCGTGCTCAGCCCGGTGGCCGCGCAGCGCAGCGCGGCGGTCAGGCCCGCGACGCCGGAGCCGACCACGACGACATCGGCCTCGATGGCCCAGCCGGGTGCGGGGGCGTTCAGCCGTATTCCGGTCACTTCGGTGCTCCGAAACTCAGGGGGATGTTGTCGATCAGGCGCGTTGCGCCGACCTTCGCGGCGATGGCGAGGATCGCCTCTCCGGTGTGGTCGTCGGGAACCTCGGCGAAGGTGGCCGGGTCGACCAGGGCCAGATAGTCGAGGACGAGCGGCGGCCGGGCCCGCGCGGCCTCGTCCAGAACGGCGCGGGCCGCCGCACGGACGGCGTCGGCGCCGCCGCACGGTCCTGCCTGGGCCACCGCGTGCGCGTCGGCCGCGGCGCGCGCCTCGCCGATCGCGGAGAGCGCGGCGGCACGTTCGGGCGTGCCGGGGATGGCCTCGGCGCGGGCGTGCAGGGCCTGTTGGGCGGCGAGGCGGTCGTGGGCCGCGAACAGGGCCCGGGACAGGGCGAGAGCGGTGCGGCGCTCGTCCGTGGAGAGATAGCGGTTGCGGCTGGAGAGCGCGAGCCCGTCTGTCTCGCGGACTGTCGGTACACCGACGATCTCTACCGGGAAGTTCAGATCGCGGACCATACGGCGGATCAGGGCGAGCTGCTGCGCGTCCTTCTGCCCGAAGAGCGCGACGTCGGGGCGGGTGAGGTGGAGGAGCTTGGCGACGACGGTGAGCATGCCGTCGAAGTGACCGGGGCGGGAGGCACCTTCGAGGACCTCGCCCATGGGGCCCGCGACGATCCTGACCTGCGGTTCGCCGCCCGGGTAGACCTCATCGACGGAGGGGGCGAACACCACGTCCGCGCCGGCCTGTTCGGCCGTCTTGAGGTCGGCGTCGAGGGTACGGGGGTACCGGTCGAGGTCCTCGCCGGCGCCGAACTGGAGGGGGTTGACGAAGACCGTGACGATCACGAAGCCCTCGGGGCCGACGTGCGCGCGGGCGGCGCGGACGAGGGCGGCGTGCCCGTCGTGGAGGGCGCCCATGGTCATGACGACGGCGGTGCGGCCCGGGGCTCCGTGGCGGTCGAGGGCGCCGTGGAGGTCGTCACGGGTCTGTACGAGTGCGAAGCTGCGGCGCATCGGGGTCACGGGGCCTGTCCGGCTCGTCTGGGGTACAGGGCTTGTCGGGGTCACTGGGCCCGCCTGGCCCGCGTGACCCGCCGGGTTGATCGGGCTGGTCGGGCTGGTCGGGCTGGTCGGGTTCATGGGGTTCGTAGAGGTCATCTGGTTCGTAGAGGTCATCGCGGGTCGTCCTCCGCGAGGACACCCAGCAGATCCTCTGCCATTTCCGGCTTGAGCATGCCGTGCGCGAGCGCGCGGTCGGCGGTGGTGCGGGCCATCGCCAGATAGCCGGCGACCGTGCCGGGCGCGTGCTTGCGCAGCTCCGCGACGTGCGCCGCGACCGTGCCGGCATCGCCCCGGGCGACCGGACCGGTGAGCGCGGCGTCGCCCGAGCGCAGGGCGTTGTCGAGCGCGGCGCCGAGCAGCGGGCCGAGCATCCGGTCCGGGGCGGCGACTCCGGCCGTACGCAGCAGCTCCATCGACTGGGCGACGAGCGTGACCAGGTGATTCGCACCGAGGGCGAGGGCCGCGTGGTAGAGCGGACGAGCCTCCTCCTCGATCCACTCGGGCTCGCCGCCCATCTCGATGACCAGGGCCTCGGCGGCCAGGCGCAGTTCGTCGGGGGCGGTCACGCCGAAGGAACAGCCGGCCAGCCGCTGGACGTCGACGGCGGTGCCGGTGAAGGTCATCGCGGGATGCAGCGCGAGCGGGAGCGCACCGGCCCGCAGGGCGGGGTCGAGCACCTTCGTGCCGTACCGGCCGGAGGTGTGCACGAGCAGCTGTCCCGGCCGTACGGCACCGGTCTCGACGAGTCCCTCGACCAGCGCGGGCAGTGCGTCGTCGGGGACGGTCAGCAGCACCAGCTCGGCCCTGGCGAGTACCTCGGCGGGAGTGACCACCGGTACGTCCGGGAGCAGTGCGGCCGCCCTGCGCACGGACGCGTCGGAGACACCGGAGACGGCGACCGGGCGGTGACCGGCGAGCTGGAGCGATGCCGCGAGGGCCGGGCCGACGCGGCCGGCCCCGACGACGCCGACGGTGAGGCGGGCGGGGCGTTCCCGTGGGTCGAGCGGTTGTGGTGCTGTGGCGTTCACGCGGCGGGGCCTTCCGTTCCAGTCCGCGGGGGGTACCGGACGATTTCTCGTCATGCTACGCCAGCGTTTCCCGGGGCCATCCCGTTGTCCACAGGCTGTGGGTGATGCCCGGAGCCGGAAATCACCGGGGGATGATCAGGGGATGGCAGAGAAGAGCGAGCAGGACGAGCGGCAGCGCAGGCTCGCCGCATGGCGCGCGTCGGACCGGGTGCTGTGGCGTGCGTCGGCGGACTTTCGCGTCGGCGAGCGGCTGGCGGCGCTGACGGCGGACGCCGGTGCGGTCTACGACCTGGACGAGTGGACCGATGTCTACGGCAGCGGGGTGGTGGAGGAGCTGGAGCAGCGGGTGGCGGAGCTGCTCGGATTCCCGGCCGCGGCGTTCTTCCCGACCGGGACGATGGCGCAGCAGGTGGCGCTGCGGTGCTGGGCGGGGCGGACGGGGAACCGGACGGTCGCACTGCATCCGACGGCCCATCCGGAGCGGCATGAACGGGACGCGTTCAGCGTGGTGAGCGGGCTCCGTACGGTCCATCCGACGAGCGAGCCGCGGCTCCCGACGGCCGACGAAGTACGGGACTTCGACGAGCCGTTCGGGGCGCTGATGCTGGAACTGCCGCTGCGGGACGCCGGTTTCGTACTCCCGACGTGGGACGAGCTGGTGGAGGTCGTGGAGGCGGCGAGGGAACGTGATGCGGTGGTGCACTTCGACGGCGCGCGCCTGTGGGAGTGCGCCCCCCACTTCGGGCGCCCGCTGGACGAGATCGCGTCCCTCGCGGACAGCGTGTACGTGTCGTTCTACAAGTCCCTGGACGGGCTGTCGGGCGCAGCTCTCGCGGGTCCGTCGTCGCTCGTGGAGGAGGCCAGGACGTGGCGCCACCGGTACGGCGGCCAGGTCTTCCAGCAGTACCCGGCGGCGCTGTCTGCACTGCTGGGACTGGAGCGGGAGCTGCCGAGGCTGCCGGAGTACGTGGCCCACGCGAAGGTGGTCGCGGCGGGGCTGCGCGAGGGCTTCGCGGAGGCGGGGATCGGCTGGTCCCGCGTCCACCCGGAGGAGCCGCATACGCACCAGTTCCACGTCTGGCTGGCGGGAGATCCGGAGGTGCTGAACGAGGCGGCCGTGCGGCAGTCGGAGGAAACCGGAGTGACGCTCTTCAGAAGGTGGTTCACGGACGGCTGCCCGCCGGGAATCTCGGTGACGGAGATGACGGTGGGGTCGGAGGGCCTTGAGTGGACGGCCCAGGACGTACGTTCCGCGGTGAGGGAGTTCGCCCGCCGGGTGGGCTAGGGGGGGCCGTTCGGATCTTGCCGGCAACGAGGTGACGGACGAACTGCTCGAGCCGCGCCCGCGGCGTTCCCCCACCCGGGACGCCGGACAAGCCAGTGGCCCCAGCCAGGGACGCCGGCCAAGCCAGTGGCCCCCGCCCGCAGTTCGCGCTGCGGCGGCCGGGCGCGGGCGCAGCCCCGTTACGACCAGCCCACCGCCGGGGCGCCCCAAGCCCCCATCCAGGGCGGGGGGATGGGGACAAGCCCCCGGGCCGCGCCCCGGACTGCCTCAGGTGCAGTCCGCCGGGCGCCGGTGCAGGCGCAGGGCCCGTGTCAGCGCGGTGCGGAGGCGGCTCGGGGAGCGGAGGCGCTTCGGGGAGCGGCGGGGCTTCAGGGTCGCCTGGAGCCGGCGGTAGTCGCGGACCTCCCGCACCATCTGCCAGTCGTGGCGCCCCGGCTGCGGCGGAGCCTGCTCACCGTGCTGGTACGCCCGGTAGTTGTCGATCATGTGCTGATGCATGGCGTTCATGCCTTCACGCTGCGCGCCCCCCGCCCCGCCCGTCGCGCCGATTGACGAGCCCCGTCAAACGGTGCGAAGTCCGCCCCGCGTACCCGCACCATGGGCACGTGAGCGTAACCATCGACATTGCCGGCCTGCCCGCCGAGCGCATCGTCTTCGAGATCTCTCCCCTCGCCGAGCTGTGCGTCGCACTGCACGCACTTGCCGAGCCGGGGCACCACCCCGGACTGCACGGCTGGGCGACCGCCACGGCCGCCGGGCTCAAGCCCGATCTCGCCGACCGGCTGTGCGAGGCCGACTGCCTGTGGCGGTCGACGTTCTCGGACCTGTTCATGCCGTTCGCCGGACTCCCCGCGGCCGCCGGCGGTCCGGGCGGCCGCACCGGTGCGACCCTCGCGGAGGAACTGGACCTCCTCGACCGGCTCGACGACGAGCGATTCGTCTCCGCCGCCCTGGAGTTCACCTGCTCCACCACCTACGACACCGGCGGCGCGTCGCCCCTCGGCGACCCGGCGCGCCGCGAGCGCGCCCTCGAACTCGCCGCCGGCCGGGGCCCCGGCCAGCTGGACTTCACCCGCCGGCTGCTGACCGACCCCACGGGTGTACGCGTCTGGCTGCGCAGGCTCGTCGAGGACTGCGACCAGGCCTTCTTCGCCGACACCTGGCGCCGCGTCGCGCCCCAGCTCGCCGCCGACGCCCGCCACAAGACCGAACTGCTGCGCCGCAAGGGCCTCGCCGAAGCCCTGCACGCCGTCTCCCCCGCGCTCGCCGTGGACGAGGAGGGGACCCGTATCAGCGCCGACAAGCTCGCGGACGGGCGGACGACGGCCGTCGATCCCGCCGTGGGCGCCGGGCTCACGCTGGTGCCGTCGAGCTTCGGCTGGCCCCATCTGCTGGTGCTGCACGCGCCGGGCTGGCGGCCCGTGATCCACTACCCGGTCGGCTCACCGGCCCTCCCCGGTCCCGCCCCCGTCCAGTTGCTGAAGCTCCGGATGGAGGCTCTCGCCCACCCCATGCGCATGCAGTTGTGCCGCAACCTCGCCCGCGCCCCGTACACGACGAGCGAACTGGCGGACATCTACGGCATCACCGCGCCCGAGGTCTCCCGCCATCTGTCCGTGCTGAAGAAGGCCGGGCTCACCTCCACCCGCCGGCGTGGCCGGTACGTACTGCACCAGCTGGACGTCTCCGCCGTCGCCCGGCTGGGCAGCGACTTCCTCGAGACGGTGCTGCGATAGGCGGCAGAAGGAGTACAAGCCGCAGGGGCCCGTCCCTGTTCGCCTCCGGCGCCGGCCCCGCGAACACCGCGATCCGGTCGGCCACGTGCGGCACACGTGCGGCACACTCACCCGGTCCGTACGGATGTGCTCCGCGAAGACAGCGGCGTGCGGCTCAGGCCGCCCCGCCGCCCGCCCGCACCAGGCCCGTCTCGTACGCCAGCACCACCACCTGCACCCGGTCCCGCAGGCCCAGCTTGGTGAGGATGCGGCCCACGTGCGTCTTGACCGTGGCCTCCGAGAGCACCAGCCGCGCCGCGATCTCGCCGTTGGACAGACCCTGCGCAACCAGCAGCATCACCTCGCGCTCCCGCTCGGTGAGCTTCCCGATCTCCTTGTGCTGCGGTTCCTTGCTGCTGCTCGGCAGCATCGGCGAGAAGCGGTCGAGCAGCCGCCGCGTCGTGGACGGCGCGACGACCGCGTCGCCGCTGTGCACCGAGCGGATCGCGCTGAGGAGTTCGGCGGGGGGCACATCCTTGAGCATGAAGCCGCTGGCACCCGCCTTCAGCCCGGAGAACGCGTACTCGTCCAGGTCGAAGGTGGTCAGGATCAGCACCTTGGGAGCGTTGGGCTGGGCGCAGATGCGCCGCGTCGCCTCGACACCGTCCAGTCTCGGCATGCGTACATCCATCAGCACCACGTCGACGGCCGTCGAGCGGAGGTTGTCGATCGCCTCCGCGCCGTCGCCCGCCTCCGCGACGACCTCCATGTCCGGCTGCGCGGCGAGCACCATGCGGAATCCGGTACGCAGCAGCATCTGGTCGTCGACGAGCATCACGCGGATGGACATGTACGGGTCCTTGTCTGGTCGCCTGGGTCTACAGGCCTAGTGGGCGGGCTTGAGGGGGAGCAGTGCGCTGATCCGGAAGCCGCCGCCGGGCCGTGGCCCGGCGTCCAGCGTGCCGCCGACCATACCGACGCGCTCGCGCATGCCGATCATCCCGTGGCCGCGGCCGTCGGCGCCGCCGTCCTCGTACAGTTCGTGCGCCGAGCCGCGGCCGTCGTCCTCCACCAGCAGTCCGAGCCCGTCGTCGAAGTAGACCAGGCGCACGCTCGCCCCGGCCTCCGGGCCGCCGTGCTTGCGCGTATTGGTCAGCGCCTCCTGCACGATGCGGTACGCGGTGAGCTCGACGCCGCTCGGCAGCGGCCGCGGCGTCCCTTCGATCTTGAAGTCCACGGTCAGGCCCGCGCCGCGCACCTGCTCGACCAGGTCCTCGATCTGCTGCACATCCGGCTGCGGGACGTACTCACCGCTCTCCGGGGCATCGCCGGTACGCAGTACGCCGAGCAGCCTGCGCATCTCCGCCAGCGCCTGGCGGCCGGTGGTCGAGATGGTCTCCAGTGCCTGCTTGGCCTGGTCGGGGGCGGCGTCCAGGACATAGGCGGCGCCGTCCGCCTGCACCACCATCACCGAGACGTTGTGCGCCACGACGTCGTGCAGTTCGCGGGCGATCCTGGCCCGCTCGGCCGCTACGGCGACCTTCGACTGCGCCTCGCGTTCCCTCTCCAGCCGGGTGGCGCGCTCCTCGAGCTGGGCGAAGTACGCCCGCCGGGTGCGTATCGAGTCGCCGAGCACCCAGGCCAGGACGAACGGAACCGTCGTGATGACCGCGAAGAAGACATGACTGGCGACGCTGCCGTCCTTCTCCACGGGCCAGCGGATCGCCGCGAGCGGAGCGGCGGACAGCCCGCCGACGAGCGCGAGCCGGGCCGCCCAGCGCGCCCCGTCGCGGGCGGCGACGGTGTAGATGATCACCAGCATCGCGAAGTCGGCGGGGTTGACCTCGACATCCAGCACAAGCTGAGCAACGCCCATGGCCGCGGCCAGGACCAGCATTTTCTCCGGCATACGGCGGCGCAGCGCGACCACGAAGCTCAGCACCAGGGCGATCAGAACCGCCGGAACGCGGTGCTGGCCCGGAGTCTGGACCACCCCCAGCATGGCGAACGCGAAGAGCACGACAGCCCAGAAGGTGTCGACGCCCGTCGGGTGTCTGCGGATGAAGTCATAGAGGCGTTGCACGTAACCCAGAGTAGGGACAGGAGATAGGTGCAGGGGTCAACCGGAGGGTCGATCCGGTGAGTGGGCGACTACTCCGCAAGGTGGAGACTTGTCAGCGTGACGTATGACGTGACCGGTGAGACGTGTCAGTGGCGCGGATGGCGGGAAGCGGCTGAGGCCGCTCTGTACGGGTCTGACGGCTTCTATCTGCGGCCGGAGGGACCGGCCGGACACTTTCGTACGTCCGTGCACGCCTCGCCGCTCTTCGCCTCCGCGGTCTCCCGGCTGCTGCACACCACGGCGGAGAATCTCGGTCCCGACGAGGACGAGGTGGCGCTGATCGACATCGGCGCGGGCCGCGGCGAACTGCTCACCGCCGTACTGGCAGCGCTCCCTCCCGGTTTTCCGGTACGGGCGTACGCCGTCGAGCGCGCGGGCCGCCCCGCCGGTCTGGACCCCCGCATCGAGTGGACCGCCGAGCCTCCCGCGGGCGTGAGCGGGCTCCTGTTCGCCAACGAGTGGCTGGACAATGTGCCGGTGGACGTCGCCGAGGCGGACCCGGACGGGGTGGCGCGGTACGTCCTCGTACGGCGCGACGGCACCGAACGCCTCGGCGAACCGGTCTCCGGCCCGGACGCGGAGTGGCTGGAGCGCTGGTGGCCCCTTACGGAGCCCGGCACCCGGGCGGAGATCGGCCGTCCGCGCGACGAGGCATGGGCGAGGGCGGTGGGCACCCTTCGGTCGGGTCTCGCGGTCGCCGTCGACTACGCGCACGCCGCACGGGCACGGCCTCCGTTCGGCACGCTCACGGGCTTCCGGGAGGGCCGGGAGGTACACCCCGTCCCGGACGGCACCTGCGACATCACGGCGCATGTGGCGCTGGACGCCTGCGCGCTGCCGGGGGCGGAGCTGACCACCCAGCGCGAGGCCCTCGCCCGCCTGGGCATCTCGGGCGAGCGACCCCCGCTCGCCCTCGCCTCGACCGACCCGGCGGGTTACGTCCGCGCCCTGGCCTCGGCGGGGGAGGCGGCGGAGCTGACGGCGCGGGGCGGCCTCGGCGACTTCGGCTGGCTGCTGCAACGAAAATGAATCCGGCCCGGCGAAGATCAAACCCGCCCGGCGGAGATCAAGCCCGTCCGGCGATGAAGCACCGGGCTTCGGGACGGAGCCCCGACGGGGGATACTGTCGCCCATGACGGAGACGACGGTCGGCATCGGCGGCGCGGCGGAGAGCACCGACATGGTGCTCAACATCGGTCCCCAGCACCCTTCCACGCACGGCGTGCTGCGCCTCCGTCTCGTACTCGACGGGGAGCGCATCCAGCACGCCGAGCCGGTCATCGGCTATATGCACCGCGGCGCCGAGAAGCTCTTCGAGGCGCGCGACTACCGCCAGATCGTGATGCTGGCCAACCGCCACGACTGGCTCTCCGCGTTCTCCAACGAGCTCGGTGTCGTCATGGCCGTCGAGCGGATGCTCGGCATGGAGGTCCCGGAGCGCGCGGTCTGGACCCGTACGCTCCTCGCCGAGCTCAACCGGGTTCTGAACCACCTCATGTTCCTCGGGTCGTACCCCCTCGAACTGGGCGGAATCACCCCGATCTTCCATGCGTTCCGGGAACGCGAGGACCTCCAGCACGTCATGGAGGAGGTCTCCGGCGGCCGGATGCACTACATGTTCAACCGGGTCGGCGGCCTCAAGGAGGACCTCCCGGCCGGCTGGCTGGGCCGCGCCCGCGAGGCCGTCGCCGCGCTGCGCTCCCGGATGGACATCTACGACCGCCTGGTCCTGGGCAACGAGATCTTCCGGGGCCGTACGCGCGGCGTGGGCGCGCTCTCCGCCGAGGCGGTCCATGCGTACGGAGTGAGCGGCCCCATCGCCCGCGCCTCGGGCGTCGACTTCGACCTGCGCCGCGACGAGCCGTACCTCGCATACGCCGACCTCCAGGACACCCTCAAGGTCGTCACCCGTACCGAAGGCGACTGCCTGGCACGCTTCGAGGTCCTGCTCGACCAGACGCACAACGCGCTGGAGCTCGCGGACGCCTGCCTGGACCGGATCGCGGACCTGCCGCCCGGGCCGATCAACCAGCGGCTGCCGAAGGTCCTGAAGGCCCCCGAGGGCCACACCTACGCCTGGACCGAGAACCCGCTCGGCATCAACGGCTACTACCTGGTGTCCAAGGGCGAGAAGACCCCGTACCGCCTGAAGCTCCGCTCGGCGTCCTTCAACAACATCCAGGCGCTGACCGAGCTGCTGCCGGGGACGCTGGTCGCGGACATGGTGGCGATCCTGGGCTCGCTGTTCTTCGTCGTCGGCGACATCGACAAGTAGACGTCTCCGCAAGTAGACGTCTCCGCGGGTGTCCGGTCCCACAGGAAACCGGCGCCCTGCGGGTAACCGGCCCTGCCGTGCCGGGCGGCGTCAGGAGATCGCGCTGCGCAGCTCCACGACGTCCATCTGCTCCGTCTCGTCGTGCGCAGTCAGGTCGATGACCTTGCCGACCGCGCCCGTGACGGCCGGGCGCTGCGCGGCCGCCAGGGCCTCCTCGCCCACCACATCGGCGAGGTCCTCGTTCTGCACGGCCTCGATCGCCTTCTGCGTACCGGCACCCGCGTCTTCTCCGTCGGCCTTGCCGTCGGCGTTGGCGTTGCCGGTGCCCGTGCCGGTGCCGGTGCCGTCTGCGTCGGTCGTGCCGTCTCCGTTGCCCGTGCCGAAGAAGTCGAAGCCGCCCTCGGGGCGCTTGGCGGGGCGGCGCCGCGGTCCGTACGGCACGATCGTTGCCGCCGCCGGGACGGGACGCCTGGCGGGAAGGGCGGACGACGGGCGGGTGTGCTGCTCTCCCCCGGCGGCCGCCGCGTGCTTCCCCTGCGGCTCGTCCGCCTCACGGGCGCGCTCGGCCAGGTCATGGCGGCGAGCCTCTTCGACGGTGCGCTTCGCCTCCTGAGCGGCGGCGTTGCGCGACAGGTTCTCCAGGGCCTTGGCGGCACGGAGATACGTCGCCGGGGTGGGGGCGGGCCCGGCCGGGAGCAGTGCCTTGGCCGGGGCGGCCGCTTCGAGTGCGAGCTGCCTGCGGCCCTCGAGCGCGGTGGCCCGCTCGGTCTCGGCGGTCGCGTACCGCCGCAACAGCGCGGCGTGTTCCCCGCGCAGCGCAGCGAGCTCGACCCGCTTGGCGCGCAGCTTCGCGTCGAGCTTGGCGCGCAGCTCGCGGGACTCCTCCACGTCCGTCTCGAGCTCGGCTATGCGCTCCTCGGTCTTCCACTGGTCGCTCTCACGGGCGCGCGTGAGCTCCGCGACGCGACGGCCGGCGCTCCGGTCCCAACTGCGCATGAGGACCGCGCCGGTGACGGCCGCGGCCGCCGCCGCGGCGACCAGCGAACGGAGGACCATTGGCTCCGCCAGAAACCACGCGCCGGCGGCACACAGAACCGACGCTCCGGCGACCGCCGAAGGCGGCAGCAGCCTGTGAAGAGGTGGGGAATGACGGTGGCGTCCACGTGGCATGGCCCGAAATTTACCGTGCGTAGACACCAAATGGGGTGTCGGCCCGGCAAATCTCTGAAGGAAGAACGCCGGGCCGGCCCGTCACTACTTCTTGAGCAGGCCCTTGGACTCCAGATACGCCCTTGCCGCGTCCTGCGGCTTCGCGCGCTCGGCGTCCACCTTGCGGTTCAACTCGGCGAGATCCTCGGTGGTCAGCGCCTTGGTGAGCCTGCCGAGGGCGTCGGCTATCTCCTTGGAACCCGCGTCCTTGGCATTGACCACCGGAAGGACGTTGTCGGCGTTCTGGAGCTTCTTGTCGTCGTCGAGGAAGACCAGGCCGTCGATCACCGCGTCCGTGGTGGTGGTGAGCACCAGCTGGTCGTCACCGTCCTTGACCGCCTGCTTGGACTGCGGGGTGCCGACGCCCTTGGGGTCGATGCCCGACACATCGATGCCGTACGTCTTCTTCAGACCCGGCGCGCAGAACGGCCGCACCTCGCACTCGTCGCCCGCCGCGATCTTCACCTTCAGCTTCGACTTCCCAAGATCGGAAAGGGTCTTGAGCTTGTTCTTCTCGGCGAATTCCTTGCTCACCGCGAAGGCGTTCTGGTCGACGGCGGCGCCGGCCGGCAGCACCTTCAGTCCGCGCGGCTCGGCGAGCCCGGTGAGCGCCGCGACGGTGGCGGTGACATCGCTGGATGCCACCGGCTTGTCGTCGGGCGCCTTCGGCCCGTTCACCTTGGCATTGAGGAATTCGGCCATGGTCGCGGCGTATTCCGGTACGACGTCGATCTCGCCCTCCTCCAGGGAGGGTTCGTACAGCTCACGGTTCTTCACGGTGGTGACGGACGTCGAGTATCCGGCGTCCGCCAGGATCTGCGCATAGAGCTCGGCGAGAACCTTGGACTCGGTGAAGGACGCCGCGCCGACGACGAGCGTGCCCTTCTTGCCCGAGCCGCCGCCCGATGCCGAGCCGCCCTTCTCCTGCTCCAGGCTGTCGCCACCGCACGCGGCGAGAGAACCCGTCAGGGCGACCACACCGAGTACTGCTCCCGCGATGCGCGAGGTCTTGCTCATCAGGTTCTCCGTCCACAGCAAAGGGGTTGAAAGCGTTGCCACACGGACTTCATCGACTTCACGGACTTCATGGACTCCACGGACTCCACGTCCTGCGCCGGCTCCACGTTCTGCGCCGACTTCGGTGACCGCACCGACCGCGCGGGCGACACGGACCGGCGGAGGGGGTTCAGCAGCCGGTCGGCCGCCACCAGCACCCCTTCCACGAGCAGCGCGAGCAGCGCCGCGAGGAGCGCGCCCGCCACGACCTGCGGCGTGTTGTACGTGTTGAAGCCGGCGGTGATGATCCGGCCCAGCCCGCCCTGGCCCACCATCGAGGCGATGGTGGCCGTGGCCACCACCTGCACGGCGGCCGACCGCACCCCGGTCATGAGCAGTGGGTAGGCAAGGGGCAGTTCGACCCGCAGGAAGAGCTGTCCGCCCGACATCCCCATCCCGCGCGCGGCCTCCACCACCGCACGGTCCACCGCGCGCATGCCCACATAGGCGTTGGTCAGCAGCGGCGGGACGGCGAAGAGCACCAGGGCGATGATCGTCGGCGCATAGCCGGCGCTGCGCAGCGGTGTGAGCATGAAGAGGGCGAGGACCGCGAAGACGGGGATCGCCCGGCCCGCGTTGGAGATATTGACCGCGAGCGCTCCTCCCTTGCCGAGGTGCCCCAGGCACAGCGCGATCGGCAGGGCGATCGCACAAGCCAGCGCGAGGGCCACCCCGCTGACGTAGACATGCTCGCCCAGCCGGTGCCAGGCACCGCTCTCCCCCGACCAGTGGGAGCCGGTGGTGAGCCAGGTCCACGCGTCGGCCACTACCCCCATCAGCCCGTCCCCTTCGCCGTGCCTGCCTGTGCCGTGCGTATTCGGGTCCAGGGTGTCAGCAGACGCTGGACTCCGAGCAGCAGCAGGTCGGCGACGGCCGCCAGTAGCACACAGAGCACGGACGCGGCCAGCACCTGCGCCTTGAAGGTGGTCTGTACGCCGTCGTCTATGAGATTGCCCAGACCGCCCTTGCCGACCAGCGCGCCGACTGTTGTCAGCGCGATCGTCGAGACCGTCGCGATCCGCAGTCCCGCCATCAACGCGGGCAGCGCCAGGGGCACCTCGACCTCCCAGAGCAGCCGCCCCGGTCCGTATCCCATCCCGCGCGCGGCCTCCCGCGCCTCGGCGGGCACGGCGTCGAGGCCGGCCATGATGTTCCGTACGAGGATCGTGAGCGAGTACAGCACGAGTCCGGTCACCACCAGCGCCGCCGACAGTCCGAAGACCGGCAGCAGCAGCGAGAACATCGCCAGCGACGGAATCGTGTAGAGCAGGGTCGTCAGACCCAGCACAGGACCCGCGAACCGCGGCTTCGCGCGGGCGAGCAGCGCCAGCGGAAAGGCCACGGCGAGACCGATCAGCACCGACACCACCGTGATCCAGACATGCTGGACGGTCGCGTCGGTCAACTCCTGGCTGCGGGTGCGGAGGTACTCCCCGCAGATCCAGTCATTGGCCGCCAGACAGCTCTGCGCAGCGCGTTCCGTACTCATCCACCCCCACCTCCCCAGTCGTACCGAAAGCCATGCCGAACGTATGTCTGGCGACCATATCCCTGAGCACTGACAATCGCCGAGGCCCGCCACAGTGCAGCAACATGGCCTTCACACAACACCGGTCACAATGGGGAACCATGATCCGTTTCGAGCACGTCACCAAGCGGTACCCGGACGGCACCACGGCCGTCGACGACCTGTCCTTCGAGGTCGCCGAGGGCGAACTGGTCACGCTCGTCGGACCGTCCGGCTGCGGCAAGACCACCACGATGAAGATGGTCAACCGCCTGATCGAGCCCAGCAGCGGCCGGATATTCCTGGACGGGGACGACATATCCGCCATCGACCCGGTCCAGCTCCGGCGCCGTATCGGCTATGTGATCCAGCAGGTCGGACTCTTCCCGCACAAGACGGTGCTGGAGAACACCGCGACCGTCCCCCATCTCCTCGGCTGGAAGCGCGGCAAGGGCCGTGAGCGGGCCGCCGAACTTCTCGACCTGGTGGGGCTCGACCCCTCCGTCTACGGCGATCGCTACCCTGAGCAGCTCTCCGGCGGTCAGCGCCAGCGCGTGGGCGTGGCACGGGCCCTGGCGGCCGACCCGCCCGTCCTGCTGATGGACGAGCCGTTCGGCGCCGTCGACCCGGTGGTGCGCGAGCATCTGCAGAACGAGTTCCTCAGACTCCAGTCCCAGGTCCGCAAGACCGTGCTCTTCGTCACGCACGACATCGAGGAGGCCGTCCGCCTCGGCGACCGAATCGCCGTCTACGGGCAGGGCAGGATCGAGCAGTTCGACGCCCCGGCCGCCGTGCTGGGCACCCCCGCGACCCCGTACGTGGCGGACTTCGTCGGTGCGGACCGCGGCCTCAAGCGCCTCTCGGTCACCCCCATCGAGGAGGGCGATCTGGAGCAGCCGCCCGTCGTCCATCTCGACGACCCGCTGCCCCGGGAGCTCGGCTCCCGCTGGGCCGTCGTTCTGGACAGCAAGAACAACCTGCACGGCTGGATCTCCGCCGAGCACGCGCGCAAGAAGGGCTCCGTACGCGAACACGCCCGCCGGATGGAGGCCTGGCTGCCGGTCGGCGCCTCGCTCAAGCAGGCGTTCTCCACGATGCTCCAGCACGACGCCGGCTGGATCGCGGTCATCGACAAGGAGGAGACCGGACGCTTCCTCGGAGTCCTCACCCCCGCCCTGCTGCACGAGGCACTGCGCCGCTCCATCGACGCGGACGCACAGGACATCCCCCGTACCGAGGTCGCGCTGGAAACGATCGAAGCGACTACGCCGCGCTGAGCCGGCCGCTGATCCACTCCAGGGTCGGCGGAATCTCACGCCGCCAGGTGTTGAAGTTGTGCCCGCCACTGTCGAGCGTGATCGACGAAACCCGCGCGGGCGACTTCACCTTCTTGATGAAGTCCAGCGTCGCGCTGCGGTTCCCCTCGCCCTCCTTGGATGTGGTGACCAGGAAGGACGACCTCCCCTGCGGCAGATTGTCCAGGCTCCACAGGAGATTGGCCCGGTTCCTCTCCTTCTTGTCGCCGTGGAACAGATCACCGGTCGTCGGGTCTTCGGCGGCCTTGTAGTAGGCGGAGAGGCCCGCGCCCGCCGCGAACTGCTCGGGGTGGTGCAGCGCAATCTTCAGGGCACAGTAACCACCGGTGGAATTCCCGATAAAGCCCCAGTTCTGCGGCTTGGTCCCCACCCGGTACGTCTCCGAAACAGCCTTCGGCAGATCCTTGGCGAAGAAGGTCTCGGTCTGCGGTCCGCCCGGAATGTCCACACATTCGGTGTCCCGCGGCGGAGCGACGGTCGGCCGCAGCATCACCAGGATCATCGGCTGCATCTTGCCGTCCTTGGCCTGCTGGAAGGCCGTCCTGGGGTACTTCAGCCCCTTGAGCAGGTTCTCCGCGGTCCCGGGGTACCCCGTCAGCACGACGGTGGCCGGAAAGGTGTTCTTCTTGTATTTCGCCTGGAAGTACTCCGGCGGCAGATAGACGTAACCGGGGCTGTCTATCTTCGACTTCTCACCGGCTATGACGATCTTCTGAATCTGGCCACCGGTCGCGGGCTGCGAGCCACCCGGTACATCCAGCTTCTGTTTTCCGACGACCTTGATGTGTTTCCCGCCGGCCGAGTGGTCCACCACGACGCCCAGGTCCTGTTCCTGACCGAAGAGGTCGGCCCAGGAGCCGTAGAAGAGGAAGGAGTTGTTGGCGGCGAAGCCGACCGAGGCGAAGAGCGCGAGCTGGGTGGCCAGCAGCAGTCCGATCCTGCCGGTCACGGCACGCCAGCTGCGGCCGGCGAGGCGCGGCCAGAGCCAGATCGTGGCGGCGAACAGCAGCACCGCTGCCAGGACGGCCAAGGCCAGAACTTTGTTACTGGTCAGACCCATGAGTGACGAAAGCTTTCTTCTTCGAGAATTTCCGGGTGGCGAGTGAACCCGCCTCCCGGAAGTGCCGTCCTAGAGAGCGCAAATCGTCCGGAGCCGACTGACGTGAGGCCCACGGACACAGGATCTCTCGCGGAGCCACGGGAAGCGATGTCTGCAACGATAGATGGGGACAAATCAGGGTTGGTTCCGGATGGGGTACGTCGCATCCTGCGCGGCCCCCGCCCCGAATCGGTACCTGCGCTTGTCGGTACGGCCGCCACACTCATCGGCCTGATCGACATCGCCGCCGGAGTCTTCCCCCGCTTCCGGCACAGCCGGATGCATTCCCTCGCCGAGGTGCTGCCGGGGGCCACCGGTCCCTTCGCGGCGGCGCTCTCGCTGAGCGCCGGCGTACTGCTGCTGCTGCTCGCGCACGGGCTCAAGCGCCACAAGCGCCGCGCCTGGCGGGCCGCCGTGGTTCTGCTGCCCGCAGGGGCCGTTGGGCAGTTCGTCTACCGGCACTCGGTCATCGGCGTACTGCTCTCGCTGGCACTGCTGACGCTGCTGCTGCGCCACCGGCGTGAATTCGCGGCGCTGCCCGACCCGCGCAGCCGCTGGAAGGCGCTCGCCAACTTCGTCCTCATGGGCGCCGGTTCGCTCGGCCTCGGCCTGGTGATCGTCAGCGCCCACCCGGGCAGGGTCGTCGGCAGCCCCAGCCTCACCGACCGCCTCGAGCACGTGCTGTTCGGGCTGTTCGGCTTCGAGGGCCCCGTCGACTATGCCGGCCGGGTCTCCTGGACGGTCGGCTACTCGCTCGGCGCGCTCGGACTCCTGACCGCCATCACCACCATCTATCTGGCCTTCCGCCCCGAGCACCCGGCCGCCCGCCTCACCGAGGACGACGAGCGCCGGCTGCGCGACCTGCTGACGCGGCACGGCGCCCGTGACTCGCTGGGCCACTTCGCGCTCCGCCGCGACAAGGGCGTCGTCTTCTCCCCCAGCGGCAAGGCCGCCGTCTGCTACCGCGTGGTCTCCGGCGTGATGCTCGCCAGCGGCGACCCGATCGGCGACGTCGAGGCCTGGCCGGGCGCCATCGAGCGCTTCATGGACGAGGCCAAGGCGCACTCCTGGACCCCTGCGGTGATGGGGTGTTCGGAGACCGGCGGCGAGGTCTGGACGCGGGAGACCGGTCTGGACGCGCTGGAGCTCGGTGACGAGGCGGTGGTGGATGTCGCGGATTTCTCCCTCACCGGGCGCGCGATGCGGAACGTACGCCAGATGGTGAAGCGCATCGAGCGCAATGGCTACGAAACCCGCGTACGGCGCGCCCGTGACCTGACCGACCCGGAGCTGGAGCAGATCCGCCGGGCCGCGGCCGACTGGCGCGGCACCGACACCGAGCGCGGCTTCTCGATGGCGCTCGGCCGGATCGGCGACCCGGCCGACGGCGAAGCGGTGATCGCCACCGCCCACAAGGAAGACCCCGATTCCCCCTACGGCGACCTGAAGGCGATCATCCACTTCGTGCCGTGGGGTACGGACGGCATGTCCCTGGAACTGATGCGCCGGGACCGCTCCGCCGACCCGGGCATGAACGAACTGCTGATCGTCGCCGCCCTGCAGGCCTCTCCCGGCCTGAAGATCGAGCGGGTCTCGCTCAACTTCGCGATGTTCCGCTCCGCACTGGCACGCGGCGAGAAGATCGGCGCGGGCCCGGTGCTGCGGCTCTGGCGCGGACTGCTGGTCTTCCTCTCCCGCTGGTTCCAGATCGAGTCGCTGTACAAGTTCAACGCCAAGTTCCGGCCACGCTGGGAGCCGCGCTTCGTGGTCTTCCGCAGCACCCGCGACCTGCCGCGCATCGGCTTCGCGGCGATGCAGGCGGAGGGCTTTGTGAACCTGTCGCTCCCCCGTCCCTTCGCCCACCGCCGCCGGGCCCGCCCGGTGCGCCCCTGCGCGCACCTGCCCGTGCCCTCGGCCGAACACGAGGTCCGCGCGGCGTGAGGGCAGTGTGCCGCGCGCCCGATATCGACGGGCGGGCGGCCGGGACACACCGCCGGGGTGCAACGGCGTGACTTCCGGACCGCCCGGCGGGCCTAGGCTGGGCGTATGAGTACGTTGCGCGGACGGGGCACGGCCAGCGGCCTGCCGGAGTGGGATCGCTGTGCGGTCATGGGAGTCGTCAATGTGACGCCCGACTCCTTCTCCGACGGCGGCCGCTGGTTCGACACCACCGCCGCGGTCAAGCGCGGCCTCGAGCTCGTCACCGAGGGCGCCGACCTCGTCGACGTCGGTGGCGAGTCGACCAGGCCGGGTGCCAGCCGGGTCGACGAGGACGAGGAGCTGCGGCGGGTCGTTCCCGTCGTACGCGGCCTGGCGGCCGAGGGTGTCACCGTCTCCGTGGACACCATGCGCGCCGCCGTCGCCGAACAGGCCGTCGCGGCCGGCGCGGTGCTGGTCAACGATGTCAGCGGCGGCCTCGCCGACCCCCGGATGGTCCCGGCCGTCGCCGCGGCCGGCGTCCCCTTCGTGGTCATGCACTGGCGCGGCTTCAGCCAGGACATGAACAGCCGTGCCGTGTACGGCGATGTCGTCGCCGAAGTCGTCGCCGAACTGCGCGAGCGCATGGAGGCGGTCATCGAGGGCGGCATCGAGCCCGAGCGCCTCGTCATCGACCCGGGCCTCGGCTTCGCCAAGCAGGCCGTGCACGACCTCGCCCTGGTCGCCCACCTCTCCGAGCTCCGCGCGCTGGGCCGCCCTCTGCTGGTGGCCGCGTCCCGCAAGCGGTTCCTCGGGCACGTACTGGCGAAGGAGGGTGCCCCGCCGCCCGCCCGGGAGCGGGACGCCGCCACCGCCGCCGTCTCCGCGATCGCGGCGCACGAGGGCGCGTGGGCGGTGCGCGTCCATGAGGTACGGGCGACGGCCGACGCCGTCCGGGTCGCGCGGGCCGTCGAGGGCGCGGGCGCCCGGTGAGCCGTACCGACGTAGAGCAGGTCGAAGAGGCCAACACCACGTTCTACGAAACGATGGAGCGCGGTGACTTCGACGAACTCTCCGGCCTCTGGCTGAACGACGAGATCTCGTGCATCCATCCGGGCTGGCCGGTGCTCTCGGGGCGCGGCGAGGTGCTCCGCTCATACGCCCTGATCATGGCGAACACCGACTACATCCAGTTCTTCCTCACCGATGTGAAGGTGAGCCTGGCCGGTGACACCGCGCTGGTGACCTGCACGGAGAACATCCTCAGCGGCGGCCCGGCCGAGGAGGGCGAACTCGGACCGCTCGTCGGGCAGCTGGTCGTGGCCACCAATGTGTTCCGTCGCACATCGGACGGTTGGAAGATCTGGTCACATCACGGTTCACCCGTACTGGCGGAAAGTGACGAGGAAGAGGACGAGGACACCCCCTCGTAAGGGGGTATGCGGGCATGTGAGGGTTGGAAATCCAGGCGCTCGGGTATGGGCGGCTACCAGCCTTGTGGTGCCCTGTCCATAGCCCCCGTGGGCGGGCGCTGTCGGTGCTCGCAGGTAGATTCGAATGTGGACATGCGCCGCCCGCACGCGGCCCTGTGCCCGCAAGACCTACGACAGCAGGAGTGATTCGCGTGGATCGTGTCGCGCTGCGCGGCCTCAAGGCCCGCGGGCACCATGGCGTCTTCCCCCGGGAGCGGGAAGAGGGCCAGACCTTCATCATCGACCTGGTGCTCGGCCTCGACACCCGCCCGGCGGCGGCAGCGGACGACCTGGCGCAGACCGTGCACTACGGCGTGGTGGCGGAGGAGGTCGTCGCGGTCGTCGAGGGCGAACCCGTCGACCTGATCGAGACGCTGGCGGAGCGGATCGCCCAGAAGTGCCTGAAGCACGACGGGGTCGAGGAGGTCGAGGTGGTCGTCCACAAGCCCGACGCCCCGATCACCGTGCCCTTCGACGATGTCACCATCACGATCACCCGGAGCCGAGTATGAGTGTTTCTTCGTCGTTCCCCTCGAACTGGACGCAGAGCGACCCGACCGTGCAGCCGGTGCCCGCCTCCGTGGTGGAACAGGTCGATGCGGCGGACATCACCCTCTCCAACCCGAAACGGGCCGTGATCTCGCTCGGCTCCAATCTGGGGAACCGCCTGGAGACGCTCCAGGGCGCCATCGACGCCCTCGAGGACACCCCGGGCCTCCGGGTCAAGGCTGTATCCCCGGTGTACGAGACGGAGCCGTGGGGCGTCGCGCCCGGCAGCCAGCCCTCGTACTTCAACGCGGTGGTCGTCATCAAGACCACCCTGCCCCCGTCCTCCCTGCTGGAGCGCGGCCAGGCCATCGAGGAGGCCTTCGACCGGGTGCGGGACGAGCGCTGGGGGCCGCGCACCATCGACGTCGACATCGTGGCGTACGCCGATGTGGTCTCCGACGACCCGGCCCTCACCCTCCCTCACCCCCGAGCCCACGAGCGCGCCTTCGTCCTCGCACCGTGGCACGACGTGGAGCCCGAGGCGCAGCTGCCCGGTCGCGGCCCGGTGGCCGAGCTGCTGGCCGGCGTGGGCGTCGGCAGCGTCCAGCCCCGCGCGGACCTGGAACTCCGGCTGCCCGAGTAGTCGTTAGGCTCTGCGGGATCCACACGACGGCACGCGACAAATCGACAACACGAAGGACACGCGCGGTGAAGCAACTACGGCTCGGAGTGCTGGCCGGTCTCTTCGTCGCGGCCGGGGTGCTGTCCTGGGGCGGCGCCCGGCTCTGGGACTCGCTCGGCACGCTGCCGAGTGTGCCGCTGGCCGCGCCGATCGTGCTGGCGGTGATCGCGGTCGTCCTGACCGCGACGGCGCTCTCGCTCCGCGCCCGCCTGAGGGCCCAGCGCGAGCGGCGCCCCGACGCGAAGGGCGTGGAGCCGCTGATGGCGGCCCGCGCGGTGGTCTTCGGCCAGGCGAGCGCGCTGGTGGCGGCGCTGGTGAGCGGGATGTACGGCGGTACGGGCGTCTTCCTGCTGGCCTTCCTCGACGTTCCGGCCCGCCGGGACCAGGCGATCTATGCGGGCTTCTCGGTGGTGGCGGGGATCGCGGTGATCGCGGCGGCGTTCTTCCTGGAGCGAGTCTGCAAACTCCCGGAAGACGACGACGAGGGCACGGCCACGACGTCGGCCTGAGGGGCCCTGCGGTTCGGACGCCTGTGGCCCGGGGTCCTGTTTGGTGCGGGCGCGTGTGGTGCGGGCGCGTGTGGTGCGGGCGCGTGTGGCGCGGGGTCCTGCGTGGTGCGGGCGCGGGTGGCTCGGGCCTGTGGTGCGGGGTCCTGTTTGGTGCGGGTTCCGGGGCCCCTCCGGGCTCGACTCCTCGGGGTCGGCGGCATACAGGGTCCCGTTTTCGTGGGCCGGGTTTTGCCGCCAATCCCCTGCGGGGACGACCCTGCACGGCCCCTCCCCAGCGGAACGGGCACGGGGGTGGGCCAGCCCGTCCGGTGGCGGGCGCGTGTGGCCCGGGCCCGTAGCGCGGGGTCCTGTCCGGTGCGGGTTCCGGGGCCCCTCCGGGCTCGACTCCTCGGGGTCGGCGGCATACAGGGACCTGTCTTAGTGGGCCCGGTCCTGCCGCCAATCCCCTGCGGGGACGACCCTGCACGGCCCCTCCGCCAGCGGAACGGGAAATGGGTGTGGGCCAGCCCGTGGGGTGCGGGCATCGGAGGTCCTCGCCGAGCGGCGGACCCGGCGGCGCGAAGCCGCAGCGTGGTGGGGGACGTCGGCGGCGTCACCACGTCCCCCGGTACGGGAGTTGAGGCGCGGCTCAGCGCGCCATGATCAGACTCATCGCCTCATTGCGGGTCGCCGGGTGACGCAGCTGCCCGCGGACCGCCGAAGTGATCGTCTTGGCTCCGGGCTTACGCACCCCTCGCATGGTCATGCACATGTGCTCGCACTCGATGACCACGATCACACCGCGCGGCTCCAGGATCTCCATCAGCGAGTCGGCGATCTGCGTGGTCAGCCGCTCCTGCACCTGCGGCCGCCTGGCGAACACATCGACCAGCCTGGCCAGCTTCGACAGGCCGGTGATCTTGCCGTCGTTCGAGGGGATGTAGCCGACGTGTGCCACCCCGTGGAACGGCACCAGATGATGCTCGCAGGAGCTCATGACCTCGATGTCCTTCACCAGGACCATCTCGTCGTGCCCGAGGTCGAACGTGGTGGTGAGCACCTCTTCCGGCTTCTGCCACAGTCCGCCGAATATCTCCCTGTACGCGCGCGCCACACGGGCCGGAGTCTCCCGGAGGCCCTCACGGTCCGGGTCCTCCCCGACCGCGATGAGGAGCTCGCGTACGGCGTTCTCGGCCCGCTTCTCGTCGAACTCGCCGATCGTGCCTTCGCCGTCCAGCGTCACCGGGTCGGTCATCTGTGCCTCGTTCCTCTGCTTCACATGCGGGCATACGAGAATGCCGCGTCCCCCAGGCTAAAACCTGGGGGACGCGGCATTCATTCCGGGTCCTGTGCGACCGGAGCGCTGAACGGAATCAGCTCTCCGGACGCTCTTCCGGAACCACCTCGATGCCGGGGGTGGCCGGAGTGACATCCGTCGGGACCGTGCCGTTCGAGCCATTGGCGCCGTTGGTCAGCGCCAGCTCCCTCGGCGAGAGCACCGGCGGCCGCGTGGAGGGCGTACGCCGTGAGGAACCGGTCCACGCCGGACGGGCCGGGCGCTTCACGATCGTCGAGAAGACCTCGGCGATCTGCTCCTTGTTCAGCGTTTCCTTCTCCAGCAGCTGGAGGACCAGGTTGTCGAGAACGTCACGGTTCTCGACGAGGATCTCCCAGGCCTCGTTGTGCGCGGTCTCGATGAGCTTCTTGACCTCTTCGTCGACCAGCGCCGCGACCTCTTCCGAGTAGTCGCGCTGATGGCCCATCTCCCGGCCCAGGAAGGGCTCGGTGTTGTCGCCGCCGAACTTGATCGCACCGAGCCGCTCGGTCATGCCGTACTGCGTGACCATCGCACGGGCCGTGGCCGTGGCCTTCTCGATGTCGTTGGCCGCACCGGTGGTCGGGTCGTGGAAGACGAGCTCCTCGGCCGCGCGCCCGCCCAGCATGTATGCCAGCTGGTCGAGCATTTCGTTGCGCGTGGTGGAGTACTTGTCCTCGTCCGGCAGGACCATGGTGTAGCCGAGCGCCCGTCCACGGGACAGGATCGTGATCTTGTGGACCGGGTCGGAGTTCGGCGAAGCCGCCGCGACCAGGGCGTGACCGCCCTCGTGGTACGCGGTGATCTTCTTTTCCTTGTCCGACATGATCCGGGTCCGCTTCTGCGGGCCCGCCACGACGCGGTCGATCGCCTCGTCCAGGGAGTGGTTGTCGATCAGCTTCTTGTCGCTGCGCGCAGTGAGCAGCGCGGCTTCGTTCAGCACGTTCGACAGGTCCGCACCGGTGAAGCCGGGCGTACGACGGGCGACTGCACCCAGGTCGACGTCCGGGGCGACCGGCTTGCCCTTCTGGTGGACCTTGAGGATCTCCAGACGGCCCTGCATGTCCGGACGGTCGACGGCGATCTGCCGGTCGAACCGGCCCGGGCGCAGCAGCGCCGGGTCGAGAATGTCCGGCCGGTTGGTGGCGGCGATCAGGATCACGCCGCCCTTCACGTCGAAGCCGTCCATCTCGACGAGCAGCTGGTTCAGGGTCTGCTCGCGCTCGTCGTGGCCACCGCCGAGACCCGCACCGCGGTGCCGGCCGACGGCGTCGATCTCGTCGACGAAGACGATCGCCGGAGCGTTCGCCTTGGCCTGCTCGAAGAGGTCACGGACTCGGGAGGCACCGACACCGACGAACATCTCGACGAAGTCGGAACCGGAGATCGAGTAGAACGGGACGCCCGCCTCGCCCGCGACGGCGCGAGCGAGCAGCGTCTTGCCCGTACCGGGCGGGCCGTAGAGCAGCACGCCCTTCGGAATCTTGGCGCCGACCGCCTGGAACTTGGCCGGCTCCTGCAGGAACTCCTTGATCTCGTGGAGCTCCTCGACCGCCTCGTCGGTCCCCGCCACATCGGCGAAGGTCGTCTTCGGGGTGTCCTTGGTGATCAGCTTGGCCTTGGACTTCCCGAACTGCATGACGCGGGAGCCGCCGCCCTGCATCTGGTTCATCAGGAAGAGGAAGACCACGACGATCAGCACGAAGGGCAGCAGCGAGAGCAGCACCGATACGAAGGGGCTCTGCTTCGACGGCGAGACGGTGTAACCCTCCTCGATGTCGCCGGCCTCGTACTTCGTCTGCAGCTTCTCGGCCAGATCAGCACCCTGGGTGCCGATGTAACTGGCCTGAATCTTGTCGCTGCCCTTGACCTTCTGGCCGTCCTTGAGATCGACCTTGATGATCTGTTCGTCGCCAGTGGTCAGCTTGACCTGGTCGACCTGGTTCTTGTCGATCGCCTGGACGACCTCGCCGGTGTCCACCGTCTTGTAGCCGCCGGACGAGCCGACGACCTGCATCAACACGACCACGGCGAGGACGGCCAGCACGATCCACATGACCGGCCCACGGAAGTATCGCTTCACGTCCATCCATACGGAGCGAAAACGCCCCGTCCCTCCTGCCCGTAGGTAAATGCTGCTGTGAGAAAAGACTGTTCTTCGGACGGTACCCCAGCATCGTCACCGCGACCGCATGGTACGGCTGACAAACCCGCCTTCCCATGCTCCAACGGCGAGAAGGGGGCTGGGGTTCCCGTGGGAGTCAGCCGCCGTAGACGTGCGGGGCGAGCGTGCCGACGAAAGGCAGATTGCGGTACTTCTCCGCATAGTCCAGCCCATAGCCGACGACGAACTCGTTCGGGATGTCGAAGCCGATCCACTTCACGTCGATGGCGACCTTTGCGGCATCCGGCTTACGCAGCAGGGTGCAGACCTCGAGAGAGGCCGGCTCGCGCGAGCCGAGGTTCGACAGCAGCCAGGAGAGCGTGAGGCCGGAGTCGATGATGTCCTCGACGATCAGGACGTGCTTGCCCTTGATGTCGGTGTCCAGGTCCTTGAGGATCCGGACGACGCCCGAGGACTGGGTGCCCGCGCCGTACGACGACACCGCCATCCAGTCCATCGTGACGGGGGTGGCCAGCGAACGTGCCAGGTCCGCCATCACCATCACGGCGCCCTTGAGGACACCCACGATGAGCAGGTCCTTGCCCGCGTACTCTGCATCGATCTTCGCGGCCAGATCCGCCAGCTTGGCGTCGATCTCTTCCTTGGTGATGAGCACCGACTGAAGGTCGGTGCCCATGTCCTTCTCGTTCACCCGGGTCACTTTCGTTGTGCATTCGCTGCAGCTGCGTCAGCCTTGCCGAATGACCAGTCTGCCACCCTGCCGTCGCGCTTCGACGCGGCCGGGCAGATTGATGGCTCCCTGGCCGCGCCAGCTCGTGATCAGCCGGTCGACTTCCTCGACGTGCCGGGCGAAGAGAGAACCGGCGGGCGCACCGGCGTGGATGGCGGCCCTGCGCAGCACCCGGCGACGGACCGCCGGCGGCAGGGCGTAGAGCTTGGCGCACTCGAGCTGCCCGGCGTCGTCCCGTACGGAGGCGTCCGCGTCGGCGGCCCAGGTGTCCAGGGCGTCGGCGTCGTCGCGGGAGAGCTGGGCGGTACGGGCAAGGGCCTCGACGACGCCCTTGCCGAGGGCCTTCTCCAGGGCCGGCAGGCCTTCGTGGCGCAGCCGCGAGCGGGTGTAGGCCGGGTCGGCGTTGTGCGGGTCGTCCCAGACGGGCAGCGACTGGACCAGACAGGCCTTGCGTGCGGTCTGCCGGTCGAGCTGGAGGAACGGGCGGCGGTATCGGCCGGCCGCCCCCGAGACGGCCGCCATCCCGGACAGCGAGCGGATGCCGGAGCCGCGGGCCAGGCCGAGCAGGACGGTTTCCGCCTGGTCGTCGCGGGTGTGGCCGAGCAGGACGGCGATGGCGCCATGGCGCTCTGCGGCGTCGTCGAGGGCGGCGTAGCGGGCGTCACGGGCCGCGGCCTCGGGTCCGCCGCCGCGGCCGACCCGCACGCTGATGGCTTCGACCGGGTCGAGGTGCATCGCGGTGAGACGGGCGGCGACTTCGGTGGCGCGGAGATCGGATCCGTCCTGGAGGCCGTGGTCGACGGTGATGCCGCCGGCGCGGACGGAGAGCTTGCGGGCCTCGAAGGCGAGGGCGGAGGCGAGCGCCATGGAGTCGGCGCCGCCGGAGCACGCCACGAGGACGAGCGGCTGATCGCCCGCGGACCCGGGATGCATCGAGGAGGACGAGGGGGTCAGGGGGAACGCAGAGGCCGAGGAGGACGCGCAGGCCGCGGCGGCGTGCGCGGGGGCCGCGTGGCCCACGGAGCGCGCGACGCGGTCGGAGTGTTCGGTGAGTACGTCGTGGAGTACGCGGCGGACCGCCAGGCGTATCGCCGCGACCGCAGGATGGGGACCCATGTCCGGTGCCCTTCGTGAAAAGTTGGGGGGTGCCTCGGTCGGAGTCGGAACGGAGGATCAGTCACTCGATCGCTCAGTCACGCAGAGTGCGTCGATGGTGACAGAACCGAGCCGTTCCCCGAGCATTGCACGCCTACCCATTGCCTACGGTCCCTCGGATGGGTGAATGCGGGGGCGTTCTCCTGCCGTCGGCTGCCGCCCGCTCACGACTCTGCTTTACGGTGCACCCTCGCGACCCAGTCCGCCGGTTTGGCGATCTCCGCCTTGGTGGGGAGGGTGTTGGGGGACGTCCAGACCCGGTTGAATCCATCCATACCGACCTCCTCGACCACGGCACGTACAAACCGCTCGCCGTCGCGGTACTGCCGCAGCTTGGCGTCGAGCCCCAGAAGCTTGCGCAGCGCCTGGTCCAGGCGGCTCGCACCGCGGGCCCTGCGCTGCTGGAACTTCTCCCTGATCTCGGCGACGGACGGCACGACATCGGGTCCGACGCCGTCCATCACGTAGTCCGCATGGCCTTCCAGCAGCGACATCACGGCGGTCAGCCGGCCGAGGATCTCCCGCTGGGCGGGGGTCTGCACCAGCTCGACGATGGAACGGCCCTCCTCGGCCTCCTCGCCCTCGGGGCGGGCGCCGGCGAGCGACTGCGCGGCTTCCCTGAGCCGCTCCAGAACGGTCATCGGGTCGACCTCGGTCTGCCCGAGGAATGACTGGATCTCGCCCTCGAGATGGTCACGCAGCCACGGCACACCGGTGAACTGCGTGCGGTGGGTCTCCTCGTGCAGACAGACCCAGAGCCTGAAGTCGTGCGGGTCGACTTCGAGCTCCCGCTCGACATGGACGATGTTGGGGGCCACCAGCAGCAGCCGTCCGCCGCCACCGCCCGAATCGGAGGGGTCTCCGGCGGGCAGCTCACGGGTGGCGGGGGCGAAGGTCTCGTACTGCCCGAGGACCCGCGAGGCCAGGAACGACAGCAGCATGCCCAGCTCGACGCCGGTCACCTTGCCGCCGACCGCGCCGAGCACGGCGCCGCCGGGGCTGCCCGAGCGACGCTCCTGCATTTTGTCCAGGAGCGGCTTGAGCAGTTCGCGGAAGCCCGCGACATTCGCCCTGACCCAGCCGGCCCGGTCCACGACCAGGACCGGGGTGTCCTTCGGTTGGGAGCCTTCCGGAATCATCCGGGTGAAGGCGCGGACATGTTCCTCGGAGGCCTTGGCATGCCGTCGCAGCTCGGCGACGACGGCACGCGCCTCGTCCCGGCTCACGTCGGGGCCCGGCCGCACGAAGCGGGTCGCGGTCGCCAAAGCGAGGTTCCAGTCGACCATCTCGGCACCACCGATGCTCGTCATGCGTCAACCGTACGTGGTCGGATCCGACAGCGGTGAGGTGTTGGGACCGGCCGGTTCGTCCCGTACGCCCCGTCGGCCCGGTACGTCACGCCCTGCCTGGCCTGCGTGTGACGCCCTGCCTGGCCTGTACGTCACGCCCTGCCTGGCCTGTGCGTGCTGCCCCGCCCGCCCGGTCGTCACGACGCCAGCGCGGCGGCCAGCCGGTCGAGGGCGGGCTGGGCGGCCTCGCGGGACGGGGTGTTCCCGGCCAGGAAGGCGAAGGCGAGCAGGCGTCCGTCGGAGGCGACGACCGTGCCTGCCAGGGTGTTGACGCCACTGAGGGTGCCGGTCTTGGCGCGGATCAGGCCGGTGCCGGGCGACGTCGAGGAGTAACGGTTCTCCAGAGTGCCGCTGAAGCCCGCCACCGGCAGACCTGTCACCACGGAACGCAGTTCGGGACGGTCCGGATCGGCGGCGAGGGCCAGCAGTTCGGTCAGCAGACGCGCGGAGAGCCTGTCCTCACGGCTGAGGCCGCTGCCGTCCGCGAAGCGGGCTCCGGTCAACGGGAGCTTCAGGTCCTCGAGTTGCCTGGTGACGGCGCGCTCGGCGCCCGCGAAGCTCGCCTCCTCGCCCGTCGCGAGCGCCGTCTGGCGGGCGAGGGATTCGGCAATGTCGTTGTCACTGGTGGTCAGCGTCCGCTCGACCAGGGCCGACAGCGGGCGGGAGAACACCTTGGCGACGGGGGTGGCTCCGTCGGCCGGACGGCCCGGGGCCGGGGCGGCGGAGGTGTCGACGCCACGCTCGGTCAGCAGCCGCTCGAAAGCGCCGGCCGCGTCACGGGCCGGGTCGCCGGTACGCCGGGTGGCGCCCGTGGCCGTGCCCTTGAGCCGCCCCTGGCCCACCATCAGCGGGCTGACCGGGGCGATGTTGTCGTTGTCGCGGCCGATGGGGTGCTGCCAGGGGCCCTTGTAGAGCGAACTGTCGTACGTGAGGCGGACGGTGGCCGTCCCGCGGTCCCGCAGGGCCCGCGCCGTCCGGTCGGCGAGCGTGGCCAGACGGGCCTTGTCGAGGGTGGCATCGCCGCCGCCGACCAGGGTGAGCTGCTTGCCGTCCTTGGAGGCGACGACGGTGGTGGGGATGCGGTGGTCCGGGCCGAGCGCCGAGAGCGCCGCGACCGAGGTGGCGATCTTGATCGTCGAGGCCGGGGTCATGACGTCCTCGGCCGCCTTCCCGTACAGCCGATCGCCCGTCGCGACATCGATGACGGAGGCCGTACGGACCGAGCCGAGGCCGGGGTCGCCGAGGAGCGGAGCGAGCATCTTGGCGAGGTCGCCCGGCGCGGTGGGCCGGGCATCGCCCTTGGTGGTCATCGCATCGCCCAGCCCGGCGAGCACTCCGGGGGCGCTGGGCGCGGGTGCGGGGCGCTTTCGCGCGGGTGCCTGGTGATGTGCGCCACCCGCGTCGCTCCGAGCCGCCGCCCACTCCTTCTCGGCCTTACGCTGACCGGAGTCCCATGGACCCGCCGCGGCCACGGCCCCGGCAGCGAGGGCGAGGCCGACCACGGCGGCGCCCGTGGTGAGCTGCCACGTCCTGACCTCTGGCACCTCGCACCAGCCCCTTTCGCGATCACACATCTGCGTGAGGGACACTTAACCACCCGAAGTATGTGTTGATCATGGAGGAGCCACCCGTGGAGTTCGACGTCACCATCGAGATCCCGAAGGGTTCGCGGAACAAGTACGAGGTGGACCACGAGACCGGTCGGATCCGCCTTGACCGTCGACTCTTCACCTCGACCAGCTACCCGGCCGACTACGGCTTTGTCGAGAACACCCTCGGCGAGGACGGCGACCCGCTGGACGCGCTGGTCATCCTTGACGAGCCGACCTTCCCCGGATGCCTGATCAAGTGCCGCGCCATCGGCATGTTCCGGATGACGGACGAGGCGGGCGGCGACGACAAGCTGCTGTGTGTTCCGGCCTCCGACCCGCGTGTGGAGCACCTGCGCGACATTCACCATGTCTCGGAGTTCGACCGCCTGGAGATCCAGCACTTCTTCGAGGTCTACAAGGACCTGGAGCCCGGCAAGTCCGTCGAGGGCGCCAACTGGGTTGGCCGCACCGAGGCCGAGGCCGAGATCGAGGCCTCCTACAAGCGCCTCGAGGCGCAGGGCGGCGCGCACTGATCCGCCGCTGAGGAGTCTGTAAGGGCGGCGCACCTTCGGGGTGCGCCGCCCTTCGCACGTCCCGGACCCGGACCGGACCCGGCCCCGGCCCGGCCCGGACCGATGGCCGGAAGCCGCAGGCCGGCGCAGCGGCGCGTCGCACCTCACGCATGAGCACGTCATACCTGGCTAGGAGACGGGCGGGGCACCCACGGGGTACCCCGCCCGCCGTGCGGAGAGCCCCATGTCCGTGCCCATACTGGGCTGACACGGCGACACACAAGAGGGAGCGAGGATCGCGAAGTGGTGGCGGAGCCGGAGGGTCCGGAGGACCGGAAGCCTCAGTCCGACGAGGCGCGCAGCGCCTTCACCTCACCGTCCGGTGTGGGACAGCCGGATGTGTCCGAGGAGGATCACCCGTCCTCGGAGTTCGCGGTTCCGGCGGGGATGGCGACCGAAGCGCCGGCCGAGCCGGAGGGGTCCGCGTTCGCCCCGCCCCGCACCTACACCGCCAAGACCTCGCCGCCCGCCTTCACCCCCGCCCACGGCATCCCCGTGGTCCGGCTCACCAGGGACGCGCCCTGGCAGGACCGGATGCGGGCGATGCTGCGGATGCCGGTCGGTGAGCGGCCGCTGCCGGAGACGGTGCAGCGGCAGGAAGAGGCCGGTCCCGCCGTGCCCCGCGTGCTGGACCTGACGCTGCGTATCGGCGAGCTGCTGCTCGCGGGCGGCGAGGGCGCCGAGGACGTCGAGGCGGCGATGTTCGCCATCTCGCGTTCGTACGGCCTCGACCGCTGCGAGCCGACCGTCACGTTCACCCTGCTGTCGATCACTTATCAGCCGTCGCTCGTCGACGACCCGGTGACGGCGAACCGGACCGTACGGCGCCGGGGCACCGACTACACCCGCCTGGCCGCGGTCTACCGGCTGGTCCACGACATCAGCACGGAGGCGGAGGATTCCGACGTCTCGCTGGAGGAGGCCTACCGGCGGCTGGCGGAGATCCGCCGTAACCGGCACCCCTACCCGGGCTGGGTGCTCACCGCGGCGAGCGGGTTGCTGGCCGGTTCGGCGTCCGTGCTGGTCGGTGGCGATCTGCTGGTGTTCCTCGCGGCGGCGATCAGCGCGATGCTCGGCGACCGGCTGGCCTGGCTGTGCGCGGGGCGCGGGCTGCCGGAGTTCTATCAGTTCGTCGCCGCCGCCATGCCGTCTGCCGCGATGGGGGTGGCCCTGACGGCGACGCCCCTGGACGTACGCGCCTCCGCGGTGATCACTGGTGGACTGTTCGCGCTGATCCCGGGGCGAGCCCTGGTCGCCGGCGTGCAGGACGGTCTGACCGGCTTCTACATCACCGCGGCCGCCCGCCTGCTGGAGGTCGGCTATCTCGTCGTGGGCATCGTCGTCGGCGTGCTGATGGTGCTGTATCTGGGCGTCGCGCTGGATGCGGGCCTCAACCCGGAGACGGCCATCCACAGCGTGGAGCGGCCGTGGATCCAGACGCTGGCGGCGATGGGGCTGTCGCTGTGTTTCGCCGTACTGCTCCAGCAGGAGCGCAACACGGTGCTGCTGGCATCGCTCAACGGCGGGGTGGCCTGGGTGGTGTACGGGGCTCTCGCGGACACCGCGGAGGTCTCGCCCGTCGCCGCGACGGCTGCCGCCGCCGGTCTGGTGGGCCTGTTCGGGCAGATGCTCTCGCGCTACCGGTTCGCGTCCGCGCTGCCGTACGTCACCGCCGCGATCGGCCCGCTGCTGCCCGGTAGCGCGACGTACTTCGGACTGCTCGAGATCGCCAGGAACGATCTGAACGCGGGCCTCGCCTCGCTGTCCAAGGCGGCCGCCCTGGCGCTGGCCATCGCGATCGGGGTGAACCTGGGAGGCGAGATCTCCCGGCTGTTCCTCAGGGTGCCGGGCGCCGAGGGCCCGTCCGAACGCCGCGCGGCCAAGCGGACCCGCGGCTTCTAGCGGCGTACGGCCTCCGGGGGCGGGGGCGGGGGCCGGCACACGGCGTGCGAGTACGCGTACGGGCCCGGGGTTTCTGCCCCCGGGCCCGTAGCCGTTCTCAGCGCTTGGCGTGGCGGCCGCGCGCGGCCGTCGGGCCGTCGACGACCGGTCCGGCCGCCGCCTCCTTCTTGTTCTTGGAGCGGGCCCGCAGGAACTCGATCGCGATCGGGAGCACCGAGAGCAGCACGATCAGGATCAGGATCGCTTCGATGTGCTTGTGGACGAACTCGACCTTGCCGAGGGCGGCACCGAGCAGCGTGACGCCCGCACCCCAGAGCGTGCCGCCGATGATGTTGAAGGTGATGAACGAGCGGTAGTTCATCCGGCTCACACCGGCGATGATCGGCGTGAACGTACGGATGATCGGCACGAAGCGGGCAAGGACCAGCGACTTGGGGCCGTACTTCTCGAAGAATTCGTGCGCCTTCTCGACGTTCTCCTGCTTGAAGAGTTTGGAGTCGGGGCGCTTGAAGAGGGACGGGCCGACCTTGCGGCCGAAGAGATAGCCGACCTGGTCACCGACGACCGCGGCGAGCACGATCAGCGTGCACACCGCCCACAGCGGGAGGTCGTCCAGCTTCCCCGTCGTCACCAGCAGACCGGTGGTGAACAGCAGCGAGTCGCCCGGCAGGAAGAAGCCGATGAGCAGGCCGGATTCGGCGAAGACAATGACCAGGACACCGATCAGCCCGAAGGTCGCAATCAGATAGTCCGGGTCCAGCCAGCTCGGTCCGAGCGCAAGGGTAGTCACGAGGTCCGGGCTCCAGAGTCGATAGTCGGTCGATCGTCGATCGGCGTGGTCGGCCGCCCAAAGCTATCAACGCATCGGGGCGACGCCACGTTCCACCGGCCTGCCCAGGATGCACTGTGCTCGGACTGGGACAAAGCTGTGGGTCAGAAGCCTCGGGACAGCAACAGGAAGGTGGACGCACATGGGCATCGAGGATTACGGCGGCGGACAGGGCACAAGCTCCGATGTGCTGGTCGTCACCACGAACGATGTTCCCGGATTTCGGGTGGAGCAGGTGATCGGTGAGGTCTTCGGCCTCACCGTGCGCTCACGGCACCTGGGCAGCCAGATCGGCGCGGGTCTCAAATCGATGATCGGCGGCGAGCTGAAGGGCCTGACGAAGACCCTGGTGGAGACCCGCAACCAGGCGATGGCGCGGCTGGTCGAGCAGGCGAGGGCGCGCGGCGCGAACGCGGTGCTGATGTTCCGCTTCGATGTGTCGGAGGCGGCAGACGTGGGGACAGAGGTCTGTGCCTACGGCACGGCGGTGATCCTGACCCGGACCTGAGGTGAGACCGAGCCCGGGCCAGGACGCTCAGCTGTTGCGCACCGCGTTGGCGAGGATCGCGGCGTGCAGATACTCGGCCATGCCGGGCTTGATGTCCTCGTAGAACTGCCGGAAACGGTCGTCCGCGACGTACATCTCCGCGAGACAGGTGTGGATCTCGTAGGTGCAGTCGTAGTAGAGGCGGCAGATCTGCTGCCGCGCCTCCTCCGCGAGGTCCATCGCCGCCTCGCCCGCAGCCGGCGCGCCGGAGTCCATGAGGGCCACGAAGCGGGCGCCCCACTCCTCCTGCTCCTGCTTGATCCGGAGCCAGTCCTCCTTGGTGTACGACGCCGTCCTGCGCTGCGACTCGGCGTAGGCGTCGGTGCCGCCCCAGCGCTGCTCGGCCTCCTCCGCGTACTGCTCCGGGTCCCTGTCCCCGAAGACCTCGAACCTCTCCTCGGGCGTGAGGTTGATGCCCATCTTCTTCGCCTCCATGGCTTGTTCGACGGCGGCGGCCATCTCCTGCAGCTTGGTGATCCGGGCGGTCAGCAGCCCGTGCTGCCGGCGCAGATGCTCCTGCGGGTCAGCTCTTCCGGTGGCCTGGTCGTCGAGCAGGGCCGCGACCTCGTCGAGCGGGAAGCCGAGCTCCCGGTAGAACAGAATCTGCTGCAGCCGGTCGAGGTCGGCGTCGTCGTAACGCCGATGGCCCGCATGGCTGCGTCCGCCCGGGGAGAGCAGTCCGATCTCGTCGTAGTGATGCAGCGTGCGCACCGTCACCCGGGCGAACCCGGCGACCTGTCCCACGGAGTAGCTCATCGCCTTCCGCTCCTTCGTTTCTCGGTACGCACCTCAGCCTGAGTCCTTACGCCACGTGAGGTGCAAGCCCGACGAGCCGATGGTCCACTTTGTCCATATGGTCACGGTTGAAGTGCCTCCGAGGCCTCCGAGAGCTGAGAAGGGCGGCAGAGCGAGCAATGCCACTCCACCAGGGCGCAACAGACTCCTCCGACCAGGAGGAAGAGCGGGAAGCGCGCAGACTCTCCCTCAATCCCTTCTACGGGGAGGCCGACCCGGTCAGCGGAATGACCCAGGCCCCGCCCAAGCACCAGCTGCCCGACGGCCCGCTGCCACCCTCCACGGCGTACCAACTGGTCCACGACGAGCTGATGCTCGACGGGAACTCCCGGCTCAACCTCGCCACCTTCGTCACCACCTGGATGGAGCCTCAGGCCAGGACCCTGATGGCGGAGTGCCGGGACAAGAACATGATCGACAAGGATGAGTACCCCCGCACGGCCGAGCTGGAGCGGCGGTGCGTGGCGATGCTCGCCAACCTCTGGAACGCCCCCGACCCCGCCGCCACGGTCGGCTGCTCGACCACCGGCTCCAGCGAGGCCTGCATGCTCGCCGGGATGGCGCTGAAGCACCGCTGGGCGAAGCGCAACACCGGCCGCTATCCCGCCAACGCCCGGCCCAATCTCGTGATGGGCGTCAACGTCCAGGTCTGCTGGGACAAGTTCTGCACGTTCTGGGAGGTCGAGCCGCGGCTGGTGCCGATGGAGGGCAACCGCTTCCATCTCGACCCGCAGGCCGCGGCCGATCTCTGCGACGAGAACACCATCGGGGTGGTGGCCGTGCTCGGCTCGACCTTCGACGGGTCGTACGAGCCGGTCGCCGAGGTCTGCGCGGCGCTGGACTCCCTCCAGGAGCGCACGGGCCTCGACATCCCCGTCCATGTCGACGGGGCCTCCGGCGCGATGTTCGCGCCGTTCGTCGACGAGGATCTGGTCTGGGACTTCCGGCTGCCCCGAGTCAGCTCGATCAACACCTCCGGCCACAAATACGGCCTGGTGTATCCCGGGGTCGGCTGGGCCCTGTGGCGCTCGCCCGCCGAGCTGCCCGAGGAGCTGGTCTTCAAGGTCAACTATCTGGGCGGCGATATGCCCACCTTCGCCCTCAACTTCTCCCGGCCCGGCGCGCAGGTCGTCGCCCAGTACTACACGTTCCTGCGGCTGGGCAGGGCGGGCTTCCGGGCTGTCCAGCAGACGACCCGGGACGTGGCCCTCGCGCTCGCGGAACGGATCGAGGCGCTGGGTGACTTCCAACTCCTCACGCGGGGCGATCAGTTGCCCGTGTTCGCCCTCACCACCGCGCCCGACGTGAAGAGCTTCGATGTCTTCGACGTCTCGCGGCGGCTGCGCGAGCACGGCTGGCTCGTGCCGGCGTACACCTTCCCGGCGAACCGCGAGGATCTCTCCGTACTCCGCGTGGTCTGCCGCAACGGCTTCTCCGCCGATCTGGCCGAGCTGCTGCTGGAGGACCTCCAACGGCTGCTGCCGGAACTGCGCCGTCAGCCGCACCCCTTGAGCTCGGACACGGCGGCGGCGACGGCCTTCCACCACTGACCTCAGCCCGCCGACGATCCCCGCCGCCCCCTGAACGAACCACCGCGCAAGCAATTGCATGAAGCGCGGCGTGAACGACTGCATGAAGCGCGGCGTGAACGACTGCATGAAGCGCGGCGTGAACGACTGCATGAACTCCCCCCGGGGTCCGCGATGAACAGCTCTGCCCCTGTTACACCGCCAACCCCGCGAAGGTTCCGCTCAGCGGCCCACCACTTCCGGCGGCTCAGTGATCGAGCCGCCGGAACCGCCCCACCGCCAGCGGGAAGAACACCGCGATCAGTTCGCCCGCCCGCGCACCCGCCCGCCGCGCGCCCAGGTGGTACAGCCGCCCGAACATCCATGTCCTGCCGGCCGCCGAGCCTCTCGTCGACCGCCGCGTGCCGGCCGAGCAGCCCGATCCGGCGCCGTACCTCGCCGGCCTCGGTCCGTACGTCGTGACCGGCGACGCGCACCACGCCCTCGTCGTGCCGCAGCAGCGTCGCCATGACGCGTACGGCGGTTGTCTCGCCCGCACCGTTGGGCCCGAGCACCCCGTACACCGTGCCGCGCGCCACCACCAGGTCCAGCCCGTCCAGCGCCCGCTCCTCCCCGTACCGCTTCCGCACGCCCTCGATGACGATCGCGTCCGTCATACGTCTCCTCCAGCACCCTCAAGACAGGTAGTCAAACTTGACTACGAGCCCGAAGGCAACTCGGGATCCGCGATTGGTCAAACTTGATTAGTGCCGATCGCCCTCATGCCGGACACCCGTCGCGTACGGATTCTCTTCGCCGTCCGCGAGGACGCCGACGAAGCCGTCACCCTCCCCCGAGAAGGTGTACGCACCGCGCTCGATCCGCTCGATCAGGCCGAGCGTCCACTCCGCCCCGCGGTCCGCCGAGTGCACCCACAGGTTCATGATCTCGCCGATGTGCCCCAGCGACTCGGGCCCCTCCTCCGGCGTGTAGTACTCGGTGACCGAGGTCCGCCACTCCTCCAGGGCGCGCACCCGCTCCTTCAGCAGCGCCACGGCCTCCTCCCGCTTGAGGTCGACGATGAAGCCGATGCCGGCCGAGAGCATGTCCATCTTCTGGTCGTGGACGGTCAGGGACTCACGCAGCAGCCCGAAGTACTCCTCGACACCCTTCTCGGTGATCTCGTACTCGGTACGCGGCGGCCCGCCGGCCGTCGAGGGCGCGATCTCATGTGCGTGCAGCAGTCCCTGCTTCGCCATCTGCTTCAGTGCGTGATAGATCGACCCGGGCTTGGCGTTCGACCACTCATGGGCGCCCCAGTACTCCAGGTCATTGCGGACCTGGTAGCCGTGCGCCCGCCCGTGCTGGCGTACGGCTCCGAGGACCAGCAACCGGATCGCAGACATCCGCGTACCTCGTTCTCCTGTTCGCAGGCTTCTGACAATGCGCCGCACAACCACTGCCCACTGTCGCTTCTATTCAACTTTGACTAGAGTAGCTGGCATGGCCGAGAAGACGATTCCGATCCTGCCGTGCCAGACCCTCCAGCCGGTGCTCGACTTCTACACCGCGCTCGGCTTCGAGGTGACCTTCCAGCAGAAGAGCCCCAATCCGTACGCCGTCGTGGAGCGTGGCGGCATCGAGCTGCAGTTCTTCGGCATGAAGCAGTACGACCCCGCAGCATCGCTCAGCACCTGCTACGTCCTCACCGATGACGTCGACTCGCTGTACGAGTCCTTCCGGACCGGTCTGAAGGCAGCGTACGGAAAGATCCCGACCCGCGGTCTGCCGCGGATCGGGCCGCTCAAGGACATGAGCTACGGGGTGCGCCAGTTCCTGATGACGGACCCCGGCGGCAACTGCATTCGCGTTGGCAAACAGACCAGTGAGGACCAGCACCACCGGCCGGCCCCCAAGGAGACCTTCGCCCGCGCCCTGCACATGGCGACGCTGTTCGCCGACTCCAAGCAGGACCTGGCGGGCGCCGCGAAGATCCTGGACCGGGCGCTCGGCCTGGAGGACGAGCGGCCCACCCCCGCACAGCTCGTCCGTCTCCTCGAGCTGCGGGCGGACATAGCCGACCGGCTCTACGACGACGAGACTGCGGCCCGTCTGCGGGAACGGGCCGCCGCAGTCGAGAGCACCGACCACGTCACCGACGAGGGCGAGGGCCGGGGCGAGGGCGAGGGCCGGGGCGGCCAGGGCAAGAGCCCGGGCCAATTGATGGCCTAGTGCTGTGACCGGGAATTCACCGGGGCTCGGCCGGGCTAGCCTGGCCCGCATGGAGGAGTTCAACGGGGTGGAAGTCGTCGCGTTCCCGGATGCGGCGGCCTTTGAGGACTGGCTGGCCGAGCATCACACCCGTCGCGAGGGCGTGTGGGTCAAAGTGGCGAAGAAGGCGTCGGGGATCGCGTCGGTCACAGACGGCGAACTGGTCGACGTGGGGCTGTGCTGGGGCTGGATCTCCGGGCAGCGTCGGGGCTTGGACGACCGGTATTACCTGCAGAAGTACGGGCCACGGCGACCGAGAAGCATGTGGTCGCGGGTGAATGTCGAGAAGGTCGCGGCGCTGGCAGTGGCGGGCCGGATGCGAGAGCCCGGCCTCGCCGAGGTCCAACGGGCCCAGGAGGACGGCCGCTGGGACCGCGCGTACGCCTCGCAAGCGACAGCTGTTGTCCCGGACGACCTTGCGGCGGCGCTCGCCGCGGACCCGGCGGCGCGTGCGGCGTTCGACGCGCTCGACCGGACCGCCCGCTACCTCGTGATGCTCCCGCTGCTCCAGGCCGCGACGCCGGAGACTCGGCAGACGCGGCTGGAGCGGGCGGTACGGGACCTGGCGGAGGGGCGGCAGGCGGGCGAAGGGTGATCTCGCAGCACTAGCCCCAGCTGCCGCCCTGCTCCTCGGCGACCAGGTCGAAGGCGCCCTTGCCGTCCAGCGACTCGCGGATGATGTCCGCGTGGCCCGCGTGCCGGCCGATCTCCTCCACCAGGTGCAGCAGCAGCCAGCGCATCGACACCGCGCCGTCCTTGGGGAACCAGGGCGCCTCGGGCAGCGGGAAGGTGTCGTCGAGACTGGGCACCGAGCCGATGAACTCCTCGGTCTCCTTGGCGACCTTCTCCCAGAAGGCCAGTATCCCGGGAATGCTCTCGTCCCCGACGAGACGGAAGCTGTCCGGCCAGGTCTCCTCGTTGCGCTCCTTCTCGTTCGGCTGCTGCTGCGCCATCCGCAGCCAGTTGAGCTCCGTCTCCGCGACATGCTTGAGCAGTCCGGAGAGCGAGAGCTCACTGGCGCTCGGCCGGCTCGCCGCCTGCTCCTCGGTCAGTCCGAGGACCGAGCGGCGGACGGCGCCGCGCTGCGCCTCGACGAACGAGAGAAGCGCGCCGCGCTCGTCGCCCTGGGCCTCTGCGGGAACGTGAGTGACCATGATGTCCGCCTTCCGGAGCCGTTCTGACACCACTCAAGCTACGGCCCCTTGCGGACAGGTTCTGTCCGCAAGGGGCCGTGGCCGAGAAGATCCCAGAAAGGGGCAGAAGAATCGAAAGCGGACCGGAAGAGGGGGGATCGGAAGGGGATCGGCAGGCGTCAGAAGGGGAACTGCGAGCGACCGTGCTGCACCGAGATCCACTTCTGGGTGGTGAACGCCTCGATCATCGACTCGCCGTTCAGCCGCCCGCTGCCGGAGTGCTTCTCGCCGCCGAACGGGACGATCGGCTCGTCGTGGACGGTGCTGTCATTGATGTGGATCATGCCGGTGTTGATCCGCTGGGCGAGCCGCACACCGCGCTCGATATCACCGGTGTGCACGGCGCCACTCAGGCCGTACGGAGTGTCGTTGGCGATCCGTACCGCCTCGTCCTCCCCGTCGAAGGGCACGATGATCGCGACCGGGCCGAAGACCTCCTGCTGCAGGACCGGCGAGTCGGCCGCGAGGTCCGTCAGTACCGACGGAGAGAGCACATTGCCCTCGGCGCTGCCGCGCAGCAGCGCCTTCGCACCGGCCTCGACGGTCTGCTCGACCAGCGCCGAAACGGCGTCGGCCTGCGTGGAGTTGATGAGCGGACCGATGTGCGTCCGCGGGTCCGCGGGGTCGCCCACCTTGAGAGTCTTCACCTTGGCGACGAACTTCTCCGTGAACTCCTTCTCCACCGAACGGTCCACCAGCACGCGGTTCGCGGCCATGCAGACCTGGCCCTGGTGGACGAAGCGGCTGAAGACCGCCGCATCCACGGCGTAGTCGATGTCGGCGTCGTCCAGCACGATCAGCGCGCTGTTGCCGCCCAGTTCGAGGATGGCCCGCTTGAAGTTCGCCGCACAGACGGTGGCGACGTGCTTGCCGACCTTGTCGGAGCCGGTGAACGAGATCGCCCTGGGAACCGGGTGCTCGATGAGGGCGTCGCCTATCTCGGCTATGTCGGTGATCACGACATTCAGCAGTCCGGCGGGCAGACCGGCCTCCTCGAACACCTTGGCCACCAGGGATCCGCCGCAGATCGGAGTGTTCTGGTGCGGCTTGAGGACCACGGCGTTGCCGAGGGCCAGCGCCGGCGCGACCGACTTGATCGAGAGCAGGAAGGGGAAGTTGAAGGGGCTGATGACGCCCACGACACCCACGGGCAGGCGGTAGACGCGGTTCTCCTTGCCGTCGACCGGCGAGGGGAGGATCCGGCCCTCGGGCCGCAGCGCCAGCTGCACGGCCTCGCGCAGGAACTCCTTGGCGAGATGCAGCTCGAAGGCGGCCTTCAGATGGGTGCCGCCCAGCTCCGCGATGATCGTCTCGGTGATCTCCTGCTCGCGATCCTCGATGATCCGCAGGGCGCGCTCGAAGACCAGCCGGCGGGCGTACGGATTGGTCGCGGCCCAGCCCGTCTGCGCGCGCTCGGCGGCGCGGTAGGCCTGGTCCACCTCCGCCGCCGTGGCCACCGTGATCGACGCCAGCTTCTCCCCGTCGTACGGATTGAAATCGATGATGTCCCAGGAGCCGCTGCCGGGCCTCCACTCGCCATCGATGTACTGGTGGGCCAGCTCGGTGAAGAAGGACATGTGATCCGATTCCTTATCGCAGAGGACTGCAGAAGCAGATGCCTGATGTCACGTCATCGTACTTGTGTTTCAGGTGAGTTGGAGGAGACCACGGAGAAGGTCCCGGCTCTCGGCGGGATCCGGACTGTCCTCCTGGAGCCGCTCCATCACCCGCTCGTACTGGGCGACTTCCTCACGCTTGTCGAGGTACAGGGCGCTGGTGAGCTGCTCCAGATAGACGATGTCGGAGAGGTCGGACTCGGGGAAGCGCAGCATGGTGAAGGCGCCGCTCTCGCCCGCGTGCCCGCCGAAGCTGAACGGCATCACCTGGAGGGTGATGTTCGGCTGCTCGGAGATCTCGATGAGATGTTTCAACTGGCCCTGCATCACGTCACGGTCGCCGTACGGACGGCGCAGCGCGGCCTCGTCGAGCACGGCGTGGAAGCGCGGCGCGCGCTCGGAGACGAGGACCTTCTGGCGCTCGAGGCGGAGCGCGACCCTGCGGTCGATCTCGGCGCGGGGGGCGTCGGGGATGCCGCGGGTGACGACGGCGTGGGCGTACGACTCCGTCTGCAACAGGCCGTGCACGAACTGCACTTCGTAGATCCGGATCAGCGAGGCGGCGCCCTCGAGGCCGATATATGTCTGGAACCAGCCGGGCAGCACATCGCCGAAGCTGTGCCACCAGCCCGCGACGTTCGCCTCCTTGGCGAGGCCGAGCAGCGATTCGCGCTCCGCTTCGTCGGCGACTCCGTAGAGCGTGAGCAGATCCTCCACGTCCCTCGCCTTGAAGCTCACCCGTCCCAACTCCATGCGGCTGATCTTGGATTCTGAAGCGCGGATCGAGTATCCGGCCGCCTCCCGGGTGATGCCGCGTGATTCCCGCAGCCGCCTCAGCTGCGAGCCCAACAGGATGCGCCGCACCACGGAACCGCTCGACTCGCCTGCGGTCACGACTCCAGCCCTCCCCATCGCTTCGTCTGTCGCTTCGTCACTCGCTCATTCTGTGTGCCTCACGGCGTCCCCCCGAACCCCGAGAGCCGGATTCTGCCACCAAAACGCTTCAGCCCGTACTCATTCGATTACGGAAAGGAGAAGACCCGGCGGAGACCGGTGAAACAGCTTGGGGGAAGAAATGAGCAGGAACCGGCACGGGGGTGGACAGGACGGGCGCGTGCACGTGCATCTGCCCTTGCATCTGCCGTACGCATTCGGAACCATGGTCCTCGCGCACCTGCGTGCTCGTTCGTGTTGTAGCGTCACAGCCGCGATTCCTGGGAGTGCCTCGCATGGGGACGAATGGATCGACCATGCTCGAGCCGTTACGGCAGGGGCTTCCCCCCATCGATCCCGCGACGGTCTCCAGCTCCGCCTCGTGCGCTCTGCCTGCCCGCTATGAAGCGGTGCGCGGGGCACGGCACTTCACCAAGGCGACGCTCGGCCAGTGGGAACTGAGCGAGCGTTTCGACGATGTCGCGCTGGTCGTCTCCGAACTCGTCACCAACGCGCTGCGGCACGCCCTGCCCACGGACTCCGGGCGGGAGCCGCGGGAGGCCCAGGATCCGCCCGTACGGCTGCACTTGATGCGCTGGACGAGCCGGCTGGTGTGCGCGGTGCGCGACCCCAGCCACGACGGTCCCGCGACCCGCGAGTCCGAGGAGGACTTCTCCGCGGAGTCGGGGCGGGGTCTGTTCCTGGTGGACTCCTTCAGCGACAGCTGGGGCTGGCACCCGCTCGCCGGGTCGCTGCACGGCAAGGTCGTGTGGGCGCTGTTCCGCCTGGGTTAGGCGGGTGGCGTTCGGATCGGGCTGCCCGGCAGGATCCGAACACCGCCCCCCAGGCTCACCGCGGCCGGGCCCGTGCTGCGGTGAGCCCCGGCCGCGGCGGGTCCGCACTACGGCGTGCCCGCCACCAGATGATCGAACTCGCCGTCCTTGACGCCCAGAAGCAGCGCCTCTATCTCGGCGGGCGTATAGACGAGGGCCGGGCCGTCGGGGTGCCGCGAATTGCGCATCGCCACCTCCCCGCCAGGCAGTTTGGCGAACTCCACACAGGAACCCTGGGAGTTGCTGTGCCTGCTCTTCTGCCAGACGACCCCGTGAAGCTCTGTGGCCGCCATGCCGTTGTACGCGTCGTACACAGATAGCTCCCGGGGTACAAGATGCAGGGGTCAACTGTCCCGGATCATAGCTCTGTTCATATGCCAATGCATGAGCGGCTGCACGGCCAGATGCACGTGCACGCGGGGTGCCCCTTCGGTTACAGCTTCCCCAGGGGCTTCCCCGGGGGGCTCCCCCGTCCCCCGTTCACCTGGAGAGACACATTCCGCGTTCACTGGGAGAGACGTATTCCGCGCCCTTCCGGCTCCCCTCTCCCCGAAATAGCCCTGCGCAGGCTCTCAGCGGGCGGAGGAGGAGTACGGCAGCAGCGCCATCTCCCTGGCGTTCCTGATCGCGCGCGCCAGCTGCCGCTGCTGCTGGGCACTCACCCGGGTCACCCGGCGGCTGCGTATCCTGCCGCGGTCCGAGAGGAACGTCCGCAGCAGATCGGTGTCCTTGTAGTCGACATAGGAGACGCCCGCGCGATCCAGCGGGTTGACCCGGGACGTGACGGGCCTTGCGGTCTTGCGCGGGTCGGAGCGACGGGGGGACATCAGACCTCCAGGAGAGAGTCGAAGGCGGGCGGCAGCCGCTTCCAGGCCTCGCGGCCCGCGGCGTACTCGGCATCGGTCAACAGGCAGGATTCGAGCAGCTGGGCCAGACCGCCGCGGTCCAGGCCCGGCGAGGTGAAGACCAGGTGCTGGCAGCAGTCCCCGTGCTCGGGGTGCCAGTCCAGCGCGGCCGCCGCCCTGCGGACCGGCGGCACCATCTCCCAGGCGGCGTCCGGCAGCGAGGCGAGCCACGGGCCCGCGCTCTCCACACAGAGCGCGCCGCCCGCGGCGTCCCAGGCCAGCAGGGTGTCCGGCCGGTCGGCAAGCCAGAAGCGCCCACGGCTGCGGGCCGCTGCGCAGGTCAGATCCTCCAGCGCCCGGTAGAGCCGCTCGGGATGGAACGGGCGGTCGCGGTGCCAGACATACGTGCCGACTCCGCAGTCGTCCGCGTCCTGCGGCAGCAGCGCACAGGCCGGATGCTGCGCGGCCGCGGCCGCCTCCACGTCGAAGCCGGCCAACGCCGCGATGCCCAGCTCGGGCCCCTCGACGGCGACCCGGCGGGCGGTCGGGTGCAGCTGGGCCAGCAGCGCGCGGTCCTCGTCGTCGGCCTCCTCGCTGTCGACGACGGCGAGCACGGGCGCGTACTCCAGCTGGCGCGCCCAGGTGTCGGCGATCGTGCGCCGGTCGGTGGCGGCGGCCGCGAGTCCGGCGTCCATCAGGTCGTCGCCGTTGCCGAGGCAGGACAGCAGGAGTGCCGGGTCGACGGCGGTCATCACCGCGGTCACGGCGAGGCGCTCGCCGCCGTGCGCCGCGACGACCTCGGCCATCGCCTTGGGCTCGACCGAGTCCCAGAGTTCGACGACCGCGAGCCGGGTCAGCCCGCCGTCCGCGAGCCGCTCGAGCTCCGGCACCAGGTCCTCGCTCAGGGCGCAGCAGGCGCAGTCGTTGACCAGCGGCGCGTCACCGGTGGAGAGCGTTCCGGTGGCGTCGCGCACGGTGCGGACGACCGTGCCCTGTACGGCGGTGGCGAGGTCATGGTGGAGCGCGACGCTGCCGGGGACGGTTTCGAGCAGCCGGGCCACGGCGGCCTTGCGGGCGTCCGAGTGCAGCCCGCCGACGATGGCGACGGGCAGGACGGGCCGGCTCACCGCCCGCCGCCGTAACGCCGCTCGAAGCGCTCCACGCGGCCGGCCGTGTCGAGCACACGCGCGGTCCCTGTGCAGAAGGGGTGGCTCACGGAGGAGATCTCGACGTCGATGACGGGGTAGGTGTTGCCGTCCTCCCACTCGACGGTCTTCTCGCTGGTCGCGGTCGAGCGGGTGAGGAAGGCGAAGTCGGCCGCCTTGTCACGGAAGACGACGGGGCGGTACGCGGGGTGGATTCCTGGCTTCATGGTCTGGGGTCTCCTCGGCGGGTCAGCGCTCTTCGCGGAAGTCGACGTGCCGGCCGACGACCGGGTCGTACTTGCGCAGCGTCATGCGGTCGGGGTTGTTGCGGCGGTTCTTGCGGGTCACGTAGGTGAAGCCGGTGCCCGCGGTGGAGCGGAGCTTGATGACCGGGCGGAGTTCGTTGCGTGCCATGGCGCTACACTAAATGGAAACGATTTCCATTACCAAATGGGATGCCGTCAACGAGAGGCGAATCACCTGTGTCCGCGCACTGCCAGCTGACCGGGGCCCAGCCGGGCTTCGGCAACCACATCTCCCACTCGCACCGGCGTACGTCGCGCCGCTTCGACCCCAACATCCAGCGCAAGCGCTACTGGCTGCCGAGCGAGGGCCGCCATGTCCGGCTCACACTCAGCGCCCGCGCGATCAAGACCGTCGACACGATCGGGATCGAGGCCGCCGTGGCCCGGATCCGCGCCCGGGGAGTGAGGGTCTGATGGCGAAGAAGAGCAAGGTCGCCCGCAATGAGCGGCGCAAGGCGATCGTGGAGCGGTACGCGACGCGACGGGCGGAGTTGAAGGAGATCATCCGCCGGCCCGGCACCAGCGAGGACGAACGACTGTCCGCACAGAGCGAGTTGCGGCGACAGCCTCGTGACGCGAGCCCGACACGGGTACGGAACCGGGACAGTGTGGACGGCCGGCCGCGCGGCCATCTGCGGAAGTTCGGCCTGTCCCGGGTGCGGCTGCGGGAGCAGGCCCACGCCGGATTCCTCCCGGGCGTACGCAAGTCCTCCTGGTAGCCGGGCTCGGGGGCCGCGGACCCTGTCACCGGGCCGCGGCCCCCGCGGCCGGGACCTCGGCCCCTCCTCCTCGTCCCGGAGTCGCACCGTGTTGCCCAAACCCCTTGCTGGCAGTGCAGGTTGCACATGTAACGTTGCAGAATCTGCTGTCGTTGATGCAGTGCGAAGGGGGAACATGTCGTTCGAGGACGAGTGGGCACAGCTCAGAGCGGAGTCCGCCCACAAGAAGGACGGGTCGATGCAGCTTGCGTCGGCGCCGGGCCCGAGCCCCAGCCCCGGGCCCAGCCTGACGGCAATGGATCTGGGACTGACCGATGGCCCGATACGGACCAAGGCTTCCGGGATCCGCACAGCGAACTCCGATGCCAAGGACAAGTCGAAGCTCGACGACGCGGCAGCGGTGGGCGGCATCCACTCCGGCTGGGTGGCCGGCTCCGCGAGCAACGACTGCGTGACCGCCTGGCAGCGGCGGCTCCACGAACTCAGCGACATGGTCGAGGAGGCCGCCGGCGCGCTGACCGACGCGATGGACAAGCAGATCAGCGACGACGGATCCACGGCCCAGCGCCTCAAGGCGCAGGCCGACTGGCTGGAGGACGCCTGATGGTCTCCGTCAGCGAACTGAACACGGCCGATCCCCAGAAGTGGCGAGACGCCGCCGATGACGCGATCGCGACGGCGAAGCAGTGCGAGGGCATCAGCTCCTACGCACGCGACGAGGTGGCGTCCACGCTGAAGCAGTGCTGGGTGGGCGACACCGGCAGCGCGGCACGCACCAAGTTCGTCAAGCACGCCGACGACTACGATGCCGCGGCCGTGTCCCTGCGGGCCATGGCGAAGGCCTACGACGATCTGGCGGACGACATCGACGACGCGCGGCGGCTCCTGCGCAGCGCGCTCGACTACGCCAGTACCCATGAGCTGAAGGTCGACGACAGCGGACGGGTGCAACTGGCCAAGGCGGTGGCTGTCCCGGCAGGCAGCACCGAGCACCTGGAACCCGTCAAACACGCTCAGGGCATCATCGACGACGCGCTGTCCAAGGCGACCCGCGCCGACGTCGAGGCCTCCCGCGCGCTGCGGACCGTAGAGGGCCTGACGGCCATCACCGACCCCAAGCTCGCCAAGGAAGCGCTGAACCCCAACAGCCCGCTGGCCATCGCGCTGCGCCTGTCCGGCGGGACGGACGGGCTGCATCCGATCAATGTGTCGCCCTCCCAGCTGGCCGCGGTGGACCGCGCCGCCCGCGAGACGGGGATGAGCAAGAAGCTGCTGCTCGCCATCCTCTGGCAGGAGCAGCAGTGGTACCAGAACCACAACCCCAGCCTGCGCGGGCCACTGACGTCGTTCGGCCGGTTCTTCGACTGGTCTCTTCAGCAGACCCTGAAGCCGGACAAGTCGCTGGGCATCACCCACATGAAGCTGGAGACCGCACGCGAGGTCATCAAGTCCAATCCCGACGCCTTCACTCTCTCCGACGGCAAGTACCTGGGCGATCTGAATGACTCTCAGCTGACCAAGTACATCGAGGAGAACCCGAACGAGGATGTCCGGCTCAGCGCCTACCACTTGAAGGGCCTCAAGGAGAATCCGTACGGCGCCGACTCCGACAAGGACCTGTTCACGCTGTACGCCGCCGACACTCCCGACGTACGGGAGAAGAACGAGCAGTACGGTGACGAATCCGACCAGCGCGGCGGCGACATCAAGGTCCGGGGCAAGAACTGGGACAAGGTCGAGCCGCACCTCGATGACGCCATGGCCTGGGACTCACTGAGCGACGAGGAACGCTCCAAGGCCATCAAGCAACTGGAGTCGGAGACTCCTGGGGGACACCATGTCTCCATAGAGACGATCTACTCCGCGGGCGGTCCCACCACGGGAACCGGCACGGGTGAACCCGAGCCGGGTACGCCGTCGCCGAGCCCCAACCCTCCGCCGACTCCACCCGGGAATTGAGGACCATGCCCACGCTCTCCCGCGCGGCTCTGGGCCTCGCACTCGCTGCTTCCCTCGTCACGTCCCTCGCCGCTTGCGGAACGACGGGCAAGGACAGCCGGCAGTCGCTCACCCCCATGCCGGACAACGTCCCCACCACGCCGCAGTACGGGACGGCGGACGACGTGGTGCGTGCCATGGCAGAGGGCGGCATCGAGTGCGAGGTCCTGCGTCGGAGCGAGGGCAACCCGAAGTCCGGCTCCGGCCTCGACTGCGTCGCCGAGGTCGACGGGGTGAAGTTCGAGAACACCGTTCACGTCCTGAACCCCAAGATGTTCGGCCGCGACGAGGTGGGTGACTCCATCGCGGCGGGGCGCAGGCCCCCGTACAACCACACCATCGTGGCCGCCGGCAACTGGTACATGCGGGTGCTGAACCCTGACTACGCCCCACAGGTCGCCAAGGCCCTGCGCGGCGTGGTCCTCAAACCCTTCAAGAACACGGACGTTCCCGCGTACCCCCTGCCCGACATCCCGGATTCACCGCGTCACAAGGACACCAACGACCTCGCCGACGACCTCGGCGAGGTCGCGGGGTGCCGCAACCGCGAGACGACGCCCACGGGCGTGGTGAAGTGCGACACCGGCTCCGCAGCGGCCGGGACGACCAACTGCGCGGTCCTGACCCTGCACAAGACCGATGCCGCCCGCGACAAGATGCTGCGCAGCGCCATCAAGTACAAGGGAGTCCCCGCGACCCTGGTCACCGCGGGGAACTGGACGATCAACCTCTGCGACGTCAGCCTCGGGGCCGGCGTCGCCCACGCCCTGGACGGTGTCGTCGTCTCCTACGACGGCAACTGACCGCGTCCCCGCTCCGTGTCCCGCGCCATCCGCGCGCTGTCCGCCGCCGCCCTGCCGTGCACCCAGCCCGCCTCGTCGCTGACCCCACGCACCCGCGTGGTCGTGGTCTCGGGGAACATCTGCTCCGCACGGCCGGTGACGGCCACGTCCCGCGCCACCAGGACCGGGAGCAGGTCCTCGGCGCTTGCCGATGTCACCTGGTCCGTCGCCGTGGCGAGCCGCTCGCCGAGCCGGCTCGCGTACGCCATCAGGAACGACTGCCGGAAGGTCTTCGTACGCTTGCGGCCGCCGGCCCGCTGGCCCGCCTCCGCCCGCGTCATCGCCGCCGTCCCCTGCACCAGCAGCGAGGTGTAGAGCAGCTCGACCCCCTCCAGATCCGCGTCGAAGCCGACGACCGTGGAGAAGCCGAAGGCGCTGTTCCACACGGCGCGGCAGCGGTTCGCGGAGGCGACCGCGTCGAGCAGGATCGCCTTGGCCGTCTCGTACGGCGCGTCCACCCCGATCCGGCAGGCCGCGGGCGCATCGGTCCGGTGGGTCCGGGCGGCGAGCACGGCCTCGTCGACGCTGTGCCGCGCCATCAGCTCCTGCGCCTTGGCGGTGAGCGCCTCCGCCTCCTGCGGAAAGCCGGTCGCCTCCGCCTTGGCCAGCAGCGCGCGGATCCGGGTGAGCATGCGCGGCTCGTCCGGCGAGGGCCCGGCCGAGAAGGGGGTGCCCGGGACCGGGCCGACCGCTTCGATCGCGGGCAGCCGGACCAGCAGGCGGTACAGCTCCAGCAGGGTGGTGGCGTACGAGAAGCGGTCGGCGCGGTACGGCTGCTGTGCGAGTTCGGCGAGCTGTGCCGTCCAGCGCGGGGCGAGGTGTTCGTACCGCCCGCTCTCCCCCGTGATCAACTCGGCGGCGAGCCGCTGATGGGGCTCGTCGAGCTCGCGCCGTACGAGCCGTACGACATCGGCGGGCTGCCAGCCGCGTTCCCACGCCCGGCGGACGAACTCCTCGCCGCGCTGCCGCAGTTCGCCATCGGTGGCCGGGTCGGCGGCGAGGAGGGAGGCGCCGGTGTCGAGCCCCTCGTCCCCGTCCGCGTACAACGCGGCGGCGAGGGCCTTCTCGACCGTACCGACCGTGCTCACTGGGCTGCCGCCTCTCGACCTCTGCTGTGACTCCTGGATGTGCTCGTACTGATGATCCCAGGCGGGTAGGGCCTGCCCTACCCCGAGGACGCCCCCCAGCGGTCGTGATCACGGCTCGGGGAAACGGAAGCCTGAGGGCATGACCACACCTGCCGTACGGCTCACCGCCCTCCGCCGCGTCCATCGCGATGTCACCGCCCTCGACGGCGTCGATCTCTCCTTCTCCTGCGGGTCCTTCACCGCTGTCATGGGGCCTTCCGGGTCCGGCAAGTCGACGCTGCTCCAGTGTGCGGCCGGGCTCGACCGGCCGACGTCCGGGAGCGTGGAGATCGACGGGCTCCCGCTCGGCGGGCTGAGCGAGCGGCGGCTCACGCTGCTGCGGCGGGACCGGATCGGGTTCGTCTTCCAGGCGTTCAATCTCATCCCCTCGCTGACCGCCGCGCAGAATGTAGCCCTGCCGCTGCGGCTGGCGGGCCGCCGTCCTTCCCGTACGGAGATACGGCAGGCGCTGGGCCGGGTCGGCCTCGAGGGACGGGCCCGGCACCGGCCGGGGGAGATGTCCGGCGGGCAGCAGCAGCGCGTCGCGCTCGCGCGGGCGCTGATCACCCGGCCCGCCGTGCTCTTCGGCGACGAGCCGACCGGGGCGCTGGACACCGGGACCAGCCGTGAAGTCCTCGTCATGCTGCGAGAGCTGGCGGACAAGGACGGGCAGACGATCGTGATGGTGACGCACGATCCGGTGGCGGCGTCGTACGCGGACCGGGTCGTGTTCCTGGTCGACGGGCGGGTCGGCGGCGAGCTGGCGGCGCCGACCGCCGAGCGGGTCGCGGCGCAGCTGGCGAGTCTGGAGGCCCTACCGTGCTGACCGTCGCTCTCGCCGCCCTGCGCGCCCGCTGGGCCACGTTCGTCGGAAGCTTTGTCGCGCTGGCGCTCGGCGTCGGGCTGATCGCCGTCATGGGTCTCGGCCTCGGCTCGACCTTCGACGCCCCCGAGCGCGCACCCGAGCGGTTCGCGTCCTCGCCGGTCGTGGTGATGGGCACGGACAGCCTCACCGTCGACGTACGCCGCGGGCCCTCCACCGTGCAGCTCTCGAAGAAGCTCGCCCATCCACACCCTGTGGATGCCGGACTCCTGCGCGAGCTGCGCGCCCTCGGTCCGGTGGTCCGCAGGGGCGGCCCCGACGCGGTGGGGGTGGACGCTCCGGCCGCCGATGTACGACGGCTGGTGGGCGACCGCGCCCAGGTGCTCACCGGCGGCGACCGCAACCGTGCCGATCCCGGCCCCGAGCGGGACGCCGAGGCCCTGGTCGCCGTGAACTCCCTGCTCGGCACGGCCGGTGGCGTGTCCGCCTTCGTCTCGGTCTTCGTCGTCGCCTCGACGTTCGCGTTCGCGGTGGCGCTGCGCAGAAGGGAGTTCGGGCTGCTGCGGACGGCGGGCGCCACGCCGGGCCAGATCCGCCGGCTGCTCCTGACCGAAGCCCTCGTCGTCGGCACGCTCGCCTCGGCGGCGGGCTGTGCGCTGGGCGCGTGGGGTGCGCCGCATCTTGCCCGGCTGCTGGTCGAGGGTGAGGTGGCGCCCGGGTGGTTCACGATCCGCGAGGCTTCCTGGCCGCTCCACGTCGCCTTCTGGACCGGTCTGTCCGTGGCACTCGCCGGAGTGTGGGCGGCCTCGCGCCGGGCGGGCCGCATCGGCCCGGTCGAGGCGCTGCGCGAGGCGGATGTGGACACCGGCTCGATGGCGCCCGGCCGCCTGTCGGCCGGGATCGTGCTCTGCGCGGCCGGTGTCGGACTGCTGGTCCATGGACTCGCGACCGATCCGTCCGGCCTGCTGAAACGCAAGACGTACACGACACAGCCCATGGTCCTGATCACCGCAGTGGCGCTGCTCGCGCCACTGCTCGTACGGCGTGTGGCGCGCCTGCTGCCCCTGCCCGGGGCCATCGGGATGCTCGTACGGGAGAACACCGCCGCGTCCCTGCGCCGTACCGCCGCCGTCGCCGCGCCCGTGCTGGTGACCGTTGCCCTGGCCGGTTCGCTGCTCGGCTCGGCGGCCTCGGTGACGGAGGCCGAGGCCACCGAGGCACGCAGCCGGACGGCCGCCCACCTCATCGTCACCGGAGAGGAGCTGAGGCAGGTGGCCGAGCCGGCCGGCGCGACGCTCTCCGGCTCCGCGTCCACCGCCGTCTTCGTACGGGAGGAGGGCAGCGCGCTCATCCGGTCGGACGCCCGCGCGGTCACCGACCCCGCCGCGTTCGCGGACCTGGCCCGGCTGCCGGTCGTCGCGGGCGATCTGCGGGACCTCGACGACCGCTCGATCGTCGTCAACGAGGAGTGGGAGAAGCACACGGTGGGCGAGACGGTCCATGTCTGGCTCGGCGACGGCCGTCCCGTCTCGCTGCGCATCGCCGCCGTGCTGGCGATCGGAACCGGGAACCACGGGGCGTATGTCACCAGTGCCCACGTTCCCGCGGCGAAGGTCGACCGGATCGACGTACGGCTCGGCGCCGGCGCGGACCGCGAATCCGCCGCCGCTTCCCTGGCGGACAGCACCGGCGGGACGGTCCGGACCCTCGACGCCTGGGCCGACGCCACCCATCCCCGCACCAGTTCCCACACCCGCCTCGGCCTGCTGGTCGTCCTCGGCATCGCCCTCGTCTACACGACGATCGCCCTGGCGGGCACCCTGCTGATGGCCACCTCGGCACGGGCGGGCGAGCTGGGCTCGCTGCGGTTCGCGGGCGCCACCCGCGCCCAGGTCCTGCGGGTCGTCACCGGCGAGGCGCTCCTCGCGGTCGCCGTCGGCGCGGTGCTCGGGGTGGCCGTCACCGCCGTCAGCCTCGCGGGCCTCGGCGCGGCGCTGGCCTCGCTCTCCGCACCGGTCACGATCACCGTGCCGTGGCAGACGGCCGGTCCGGCGCTCGGGGTGTGCGCGGCGGTCGCGGCGCTGTCCGCGGCGCTCAGCTGTCCCCGCCCTCGTCGATGAGGCGGCGCACCAGGCGGTCGATCAGTCCGAGGCGTGCTTCCGCCACCAGTGGCACCGATCGGCGCTGCCTGCGCGCCTCGTGGACGTCGATGCCGACGGTGACCAGTCCTGGCTCCCATTGGGGGACCTGGGCCACCACCACGCCGCGCGGGTCCACCACCCGGGAACCGCCCCAGAACGCGGCCCCGTTCTCGTTCCCGACCCGGTTCACGAAGACGACCCAGCACTGGAGCATCCGCGCCGTGTAGGAGAGCAGGGTGTCCCAGTACAGCACGGTGTCCATCGCCTCCGGGTCGAGGCTGGCCGCGCTGTTCGTCGGTACGAAAAGGACCTCGGCGCCGTCCTGCACGGCGAGCCACGGCAGCGCCGGCTGCCAGGCGTCGTTGCAGATGAGCGTGGCTGCCCGCCCCCGCCCGCCGGACAGGTCGTACGCACGCAGCGTCTGTCCCGGGCTGACGTGCTTGCGCTCCTCCCAGGCCAAATAGTTGGGGAGGTACAGCTTGCGGTGTGTGTGCAGCAGTTCGCCGCCGCTGTAGTGCGCGCAGGTGTTGTACGCGCGCAGGGCGGTGTGCTCGTGGAACCCGATCACCACATCCGCACCGAGTGTCCCCAGCTCCAGCAGCCGCGGATCGCGCGCCTCCACCGAGGTGTCCCGCTTCAGCGCGCCCAGGTGGTAGCCGTGCAGGCTCAGCTCGGGGAAGACGACGAGGTCCGCGCCCTGCGCGACGGCCTGCTCTATCTGCTCCCTGGCCGTCTCAAGATTCCGGTCCACCTCGCCCAGGACGCAGTCGGTCTGTGCCAGTGCGACTCGCATGGGCCGAGCCTCGCAGCGACGCGGGGCCGGGGCACGCCGGGCGGGCCCGTACGGGGGCTGTGCCGTGCCCTGCCCCGCGCCGGCCCGCCCCCGGAGCCTCCCGCGTCAGGCCGTGCGCGTCAGGCCTTGCGCAGGCTCTTCTTCGCCAGCTCGTACGCCGGAAGCATCTCCTCGTGCTCCTCGGTGTCGAAGCCCCCCAGGTGCAGGACAACCACACCGCGCGGGGTCGTGACGGCGAGCGCCCGCTCCTTCTTGGGCTCGTCCAGGAACTCGTTGGTGTTGAGGTAGCTCACCTCGGTGGCGGAGAAGTCGCCGGCCTCGGTCTCGGTGTACTCGACCTTGTCACGGTCCTTCGACTCGTCCGCGACGAACGCTTCGAGCGCCTTGCGGGTGTCGTCGCCGCCGCTGGTGCCGGTCCAGACACGCAGAAAGCCGATGTTCCCGGCGGGCTTGGCGTCGATCTCGCACACGAGCGTGACCGGACCCGCCGTGAGCGCCCCGAACGTGTCGTTGTTCTTCATGGCCTCCGGCTTCCAGTCGGCGGCCAGGTCGAAGGTGACGGGCAGGACGCAGGGTGAGCCGGAGCCCCCGACCGTGCCGGCCTTCTTGGCGGTCTTCGCCGCCCCTTCCCCCGCGCTCTTCTCACCCTTCGCGCCCTTCTCACCCTTCGCGCTCTGCCCGCTCTCCGCGTCGACCACGGGCAAGGTTCTGGGCTCCGGCTTCGAACAGCCGGTCAGCATCCCCACCACCAGCGCCGCCGGGACCAACCCCGCGCCCACGCCACGTACCAGACCTCGCACCACGATTTCCCACCCCTGGTTCGGTTCGCACAACGTGGGCGATCCTAGAGAGGCCGAGTGTCGTGGAGGGACGTGGGATGGGCGAGAACAAGGACCTCATGCTGGCCGGTGAGTGGTACCTCCCCGACGACCCCGAACTCGGCGCGGACACCGAGCGCCGTTCCGCGCTCTGCGCCGCGTACAACGGGCACCAGTACAACGGGCACCACGCGAACGGCGGCACGCCGCCCGCGGAGCGCCACACGATCCTGGCGGAGCTGCTCGGGTCGGTGGGCAAGGGCGTACGGATCCGGCCGCCGTTCCAGTGCGACTACGGGCACGCCATCAGCATCGGCGACCGTACGTTCGTCAACTTCAACGCGGTCTTCCTGGACGCCGCACCCATCACGATCGGGGCGGACGTCCAGATCGGGCCGAACGTCCAGCTCCTCACCCCCACCCATGAGCTGGACACCGAGCGCCGCCGGGCCGGCTGGGAGAAGGCGCTGCCCGTCACGATCGGCGACAATGTCTGGCTCGGCGGCGGGGTCATCGTCTGTCCCGGCGTGACGATCGGCGAGAACACCGTCGTCGGCGCGGGCTCGGTCGTCACCAGGGATCTGCCGGCCGGAGTGCTGGCCGTGGGCAATCCGGCCCGCGTCGTCCGCGAACTCACGCCCCCGGCGGAATGACCACCAGCTTCCCCGGCGCATGGCCGGCCTCGCTCACCACCTGGGCCTTGGCCGCCTCCTCCAGCGGGAAGCGCTCCACCACCGGCATCCGCAGCCTGCCCTCGGCCGCCAGCAGGACATGTCCCGCGAAGGCGATCTCCGGGGGCTCCGTGCCCGCCGCCGAGAAGGGGACCCCGTGCGCGGCCGCCTCCGGGTCCGCGATGGTGATGATGCGGTCGGTGGTGCCGCCACGCAGCTCGATCGACGCCGGCAGCGCGCCCTTTCCGGCCGCGTCGAAGACGGCGTCCACACCCTGGGGAGCCGCCGCGCGTACCCGCTCGACCAGCCCGTCGCCGTACGCGACGGGGGTGGCACCCAGCTCCCGCAGGTAGTCGTGGTTGGCCGCGGACGCGGTGCCGATGACCGTCGCGCCGGCCGCCACCGCGAGCTGGACGGCCGCCGTGCCGACCGCGCCCGCCGCTCCGTGCAGCAGCAGCGTCTCGCCGCTGCGCACACCGAGCAGATCGAGCACCCGCTGCGCGGTCTCGGTCACGACCGGCAGGCCCGCCGCCTCCGCCCAGTCCAGGCCTGCGGGCTTGAGGACGAAGGACTCGGACAGGGCGTACCGGGCGTACGAGCCGGTGACGCTCCACCCCACGACCTCGTCGCCGACCGCGGCACCTCTCACGCCCTCGCCGACCTCGTCGACGATCCCGGCGAACTCCAGGCCCGGGACCGCGGGGAACACGGTCGGGAAGAACTCCCCCATCCACCCGCTACGGATCTTGTAGTCGACCGGGTTGACCCCTGCCGCCTTGACCTTCACCCGTACCTGGCCGGGGCCGGCATGCGGCTCCTCGGCCTCCGCGAGGCGCAGTACCTCGGGTCCGCCGAACTCTTCGAAGACGATCGCTTCCATGTCTGGCTCCTTCCGCCGTGATCAAGCCTCGGTCCCCGACAGGCCAGGACCGGCCCGCCTTTCGGACGGTTCGACCTGGCCGAAGGGACAGCCGCCGGGACCGGGCCCCGCCGTACGCTGGCCGTCATGGAACTCACCGGAACCGCGCCCGCCGCGCCCGCCCTGGCCGTCGCCTACGACGTGATCAGGCAGCCGCTGGGCGAGATCCTGCCGCGGCTGTCCACGGCCCTGGACGGGCTCGTCCCGCATCTGGCCGCGGCTGAACTGTCCACGCACTGCGCGCACTCACCGTTCAAGGCGTACGGCGACCGGGGCTCCGTGGCCGGACGGATCACCGCGGCCGAGATGCATCCGCTGGCCGCCTCGGTTCCGGCCGGGCAGCCCTGGCAGGGCACGGCCAGGATCGGCGGTGCGGAGTACCCCGTGCTCGCGGTGGCCAGCGACGCGACGCCGCGCGGGGCGCTGCTCGTCCTCATACGCAGTGAGGACAGCACAGTCCCTGCGCCGGACACCGCCGTCGTCCAGGCCATGTGGGACCTGGTGACCAGCCACTTCGACCGGCTCGCCGCCGAGGCCGTGCCGGGCTCGCTCGCCCGGTCGCGGGCCTCGGCCGGGGAGCGGGCCAGGGTGATCGCCGAGCTGAGCGAGGCTCATGCGACCGCGCTGTCCGGGCTGTTGGGCGTGCTGCGCAGCCGCAGCCTCGACGACGCCGCCGCCAGGGCCGGCGCCGTCGAGCTGGCCGTGACCGCGCTGGTCGAGCTGCGCGCCGAGACGGAACGGGACCGGGCGATCGCGGAGGAACCCGCCGTGCAGGCCTTCGCGCAGCTCGCGAACTCACTGCGGCCGCTGGTGCGCTACAGCCCGGTCCGGCTGGAGCTGGGCGGACCCGAATCGAGCCGACCGCTGGCCGCGGATGTGGCGCATGCGGCGCGGGCGGTCGTACGGGCGGTGCTGCTGACCGTGCTGGAACAGGAGGGCGTGGACCGGATCCATGTCGGCTGGCATCTGACCGAGAGCGAACTGCGCGCGACCGTACGGGACGACGGCCCCGGTGACATCTCCCGGTGCACGCTCGCCCCGCACCGGGTCAGGGAGCGGCTCGACGTGCTGGGCGGGCGGCTGGACGTGGACGCGGTGCCGGGCTGGGGTACGACGGTCACGGCGACGATCCCGCTGGGGACGCCGGAGATCGCGCCCGCCGATCCGCTCGGCTCGCTGGGGGCCCGGGAGCTGGAGGTGCTCACGCATCTCGCCCGCGGCCACCGCAATCGCATGATCGCGCAGGAGCTGCACATCAGCGAGTCGACGGTGAAGTTCCACGTGGCGAACATCCTGACCAAGCTGGGGGTCGCCTCGCGGGGCGAGGCCTCGGCGCTCTTCCACGCCGTGGCCTGACGCGCCAGAGCCGGCATGCCTCGCGCAGGCTGACGCGCCCTCGGCCCGGGATGTTCCCGAACCTTCCCGAACGTTCCGGCCTGTTCCGGCCCGTCCCCGGCCCGTCCCCGGCTCGTTCCACCACGTTGCGACACATTCCGACATGCTTCGGTGCAGAGGGCCGTTGTCAGTGCCTGCTGCCACACTCGCACCCATGAGCGAACGGTGGGCTCTGGCGGCGGCGGAGGGCGACGGGGCGCGGCTCGTCCCCCTCGGCCACGACGGCCTGCCCGCCGGTCCCGTCCTGGAGGAGCCCGATCTGGTCGAGGCCGTCCGGTCCCGGCTGCCCGAGGTGGGGCGTTGGGTGTGGCGCTCCACCGCCGAGATCTACCCGCGGCTGCTGGCGGCCGGGGTCCGCGTCGAGCGCTGCTACGACATCGAGGACGCGGAGCTGCTGCTGCTCGGCCACGAGGGGCGGCTGGGCGAGCCCCGGTCTGCGGCGGCCGCCTGGGCGCGCCTGCGCAACGGTCCCGTACCGCCCGATCCGCCGCAGCGCGCAGCCGAGCCGGGCTCACAGTCCTCGCTCTTCGAGCCGCAGCCCGTGCCCGTGCCGCTGGAGTCGCTACTGGAGGTCTACGCCGACCAGCAGCGAAGGCATGAGGCCGCCGAGCACCCGGGGAGGATGCGCCTGCTCACGGCCGCCGAGTCCGCGGGGATGCTGGTGGCCGCGGAGATGAACCGGGCCGGGCTGCCGTGGCGGGCGGACGTCCACCGGGAGGTGCTGCACGAGCTGCTGGGCGAGCGGTACGCGGGCGGGGGCGAGCCGCGCAGGCTGGCGGAGCTGGCGGACGAGGTGTCGGCGGCGTTCGGGCGGCGCGTGCGGCCGGATCTGCCGACGGATGTGGTGAAGGCGTTCGCGCAGGCCGGGATCAAGGTGAAGTCGACCCGGCGCTGGGAGCTGGAGGAGCTCGGCCATCCGGCCGTGCAGCCGCTGATCCAGTACAAGAAGCTGTACCGCATCTGGACGGCGCACGGCTGGGGCTGGCTGCAGGACTGGGTACGGGAGGGCCGGTTCCGGCCCGGGTATCTGCCGGGCGGCACGGTCTCGGGCCGCTGGACGACCAATGGGGGCGGGGCACTTCAGATTCCGAAAGTGATCCGGCGTGCGGTGGTCGCCGACGACGGCTGGCGGCTGGTGGTCGCCGACGCCGACCAGATGGAGCCCCGGGTGCTGGCCGCGATCTCCCGCGACCCCGGTCTGATGGAGGTCGCGGGACACGACGGCGATCTGTACACCGCGCTGTCCGACCGGGCGTTCTCCGGCGACCGCGACCACGCCAAGATCGCGCTGCTGGGCGCGATCTACGGTCAGACGTCGGGCGACGGACTGAAGAACCTGGCCATGCTCAGACGAAGATTCCCCCGCGCCGTGGCGTACGTCGACGAGGCGGCGAAGGCGGGCGAGGAGGGCCGGCTCGTCCGTACCTGGCTGGGGCGCACCAGCCCGCCGGCGGCCGGGGCCGAGGACGCCGAAGAAGCGGGCATCCCCCAGGAGAGCGAGGAAATCCCCTCCGCAGAGAACGAGTTCACGCCCGGCTACGCATCCACGAACGCCCGCGCCCGGGGCCGCTTCACCCGCAACTTCGTGGTGCAGGGCAGCGCGGCGGACTGGGCGCTGCTGATGCTGGCGGCGCTGCGGCAGGCGACCGCCGCGATGCGTGCGGAGCTGGTCTTCTTCCAGCACGACGAGGTGATCGTGCACTGCCCTGCGGAGGAGGCCGAGGACGTGGCGACGGCGATCCGCGCGGCCGGGGAGCTGGCCGGGCGGATCGCCTTCGGAGAGACGCCGGTGCGGTTTCCGTTCACCACGGCGACGGTGGAGCGGTACTCCGACGCGAAGTAGCGCACAGCCGTACCGCCGCGCAGACGTACCGCCGCGCAGACGTACTGCCGCACCGCCGCACCGCCGTACCGCCGCTGGGCTACTTGAGGGTGAGCCACTTCTTGTCGAGTGCGATGGCCTTGAGCTGCACCATGGTGAGGGCGGGCTCGGCGCGGGTGGCGTCCTGGCCCTGGGCGCCCGTGTTGAACGCCGTGATCACCACGCGGAAGCCGTCCGGACGCAGAGTGTCCACCGTCCAGCCCACGGCGCCCGCCCCGCCCTTGCCGTCCGGGGCGTTCTCCTTCTTCTGCATGACCTTGGTGCCGTCCGGCAGGGTCGTGACATCACCCCCGTTGCTGATCAGCTGGTCGGCGACGTCCAGCATGCCGGGCTGCACATTGACCTGGACGAAGCTCTTGCCCTTGCCGTCGTCGACGACAACGAACGCGTAGCCGCTCTGACCGCCCTTGTCGCTCACCTCCAGCCCCTTGGGAAGCAGGGAGACGAGCGCGTCCCGGGCCGCGTCGGTTCCGATCTCACCGGGATCGGGGATCTCGTTGACCGGCTCCCCCAACTCCTTCATGATCGGCTGCCATTGCGCGGCCGTGACCAGGGCCTTCATCTGCTCCGGGGTCAGGGGCGGGTCGGTGCGCGAGACTTCTGCGTCCTTCTGGGCGGGCGCGTTGTACTCGTTCGCGTCGAGCAGGACTCCGCTCGGCGTGAGCAGCGTGGCCCGCCAGTTCTTCGTCTCCACACGGCGGTCCGGGTACTCGTACCCCTGGAACATCACGAACTTCGAGCCGTCGGGCAGCGTCTTCGCCGTGCAGGCGTCATGCGGCACCTGGGACCGGGACGGGCACTCCGTCCAGTCCTTGGCGCTGTTGCCGTCCGGGTCGACGGTGTTCAGAGCGAAGCTGATCGCCGCCGCGCCCTTGCCGTCGTCGTACACGACAGAGGCGAACGGCGCGGACCTGCCGTCCTCCTTCAGGCTGCCGCGCCCGTCCTCCTGACTGGTCCTCCCCTCCGGCAGCAGCCCCTTGAGGGTCTCGATCATCTGCTCTTTGGTGATCTTGCCGTTGGGCTTGTCACCGCGGGGAGCCGGCCGGTCCGGCGCCCCGACCGAGGCCGCCCCGTCTCCGCCGAGCAGCCCGCCCCCGTAGGCCCCGCCGAGAACCACGCCCGCCAGGGCCAGCACACTGCCGGTCACCGCGGCCGACCGTCGCAGCGCCAGCCGGCGGCGGCCGCGTCGCAGCCCGCCGTCCACCAGCGCGGGCCGGTCCGTGGGCCGGAAGGTGTCGCCGGTGCGGCGCATCGCATCGCCGAGCTCGTCCTCGAAGGGCGTGGACTCAGAAGGCGTGGTCTCAAAGGGCGTGGACTCAAAGGGCGTTGGCTCAGACATGCGCTCAGGCATGGGGAATCACACTTCCTGATCTCGATCGGGACAGCGGCAGATGTCAGCGGGCGGCGAGCTCGGAGAGGCTCCCACCGAGCTGCTCCCGGAGCTTCGCGAGCGCCCGCACCGATCTGGTGCGTACCGCTGCGGAGCTGACGTTCATCACGTCGGCGGTCTCCTCGATGCTGCGGTCCTCCCAGTACCGCAGCACCACCACCGCCCGGTCCTTGGGCGGAAGCTGCCCGAGCGCACCGAGCAGCGCGACACGCAGGGCAGGGTCGCCGCCGACGGAGTGCAGGGGGGTGTCGGGGAGTTCGCCGACGGGGCTTTCGGAGGCGGAGCGCCGCCGCCGGTGAGTGAGGAAGGTGCGTACGAGGACGGTCTGGGCGTAGCCCGCCGGATTCTCGATCCGGGAGACGCGGCCCCACAGCACATACATCCGGCCCAGCGTCTCCTGCACCAGATCCTCGGCGAGATGGGTGTCACCGCTGGTCAGGAGACAGGCGGAGCGGAAGAGCGAACTGGTGCGGTCGGCCGCGAACTCCCTGAATCCCTCCGCGCGTGACCGTCTCATCCGCCCTCCCCCGTTGTCGCGGCGTCCCCTCACCTCTCTGACGCGATGACTCGGGTGAAATGTTTCAGCGGATTCTCATCCTGTTTCTCCTGCGACGTCACAGGCGGCCGTACCGCTCATCAGTTCCCTCAGTTCGTCCAGGAGCCGCGCATGCTCGCCGTCGAGGGCCTGGAGAGTGGCGAGGGCCCGGCGCCACTGCTCGCGCGCCTCCTCCGTGCGGCCCTCGGCCCGGAACAGCAGTCCGCTCTGGTGGCGGGCGCGGGCCTGCATATGGGTGTCGGCGCGTGACTCGGCGCGCTCCAGCAGCAGCGCGCACTCACGGCGGGCCTCCCCGTCACGGCCCACTCCGCGCAGCGCGCGCACCCGGCCGATACGGGACTGGGACTGGGAGTGCCAGTCCCCGTCGTCGCCGAGGATGGCCAGGCTCTCGTCGAAGTGCTTTACCGCCTCGCCAGGTTCACCGAGGGTGAGATGGGCGTATCCGATGTTGCAGTGGGCGGTGTGCAGCAGGGGCTCGCTCCGCAGCCGTACACCGGCGGTGAGGCTGCGCTCGTGGTACCCGATGGCCGCGCGCGCGTCGGTGTGCTCGTAGAGATTGCCCAGATGGCTGAGGATCACCGCCTCGCCGTGCGCGTCGTCGAGGCAGCGGGCGAATTCGATGGCGGACTCCAGCGTCTCGGCGGCCTCCGTGTGCCGGCCGAGCCCCTCCAGCAGCATGCCCCGGTTGCCGAGGCCTCGCTGAACGCGCCGGTCCTCGCCCAGCGCGCGCCAGATCGTGATCGCTTCCTCGTTGAGCGAGAGGGCGCGCTCGGGCCTGCCACTGAGGAAGTTCATGCCCGCGAGGTCGGTGAGGGCGTGTCCCTCGGCCTCGGTGTCGCCGGCCGCGCGGGCGGCGCCCAGGGCCAGCTCGTTCAGGACGGCGAGCTCCTGGATCCTGCCGCGGCGCTGCAGGGAGGGGAAGCAGGACCGTACGAGCAGCAGGACCGTCGTGGACTGGCGGACGTACCGCTCGGTCAGCGCAACCACGTTGGGCAGTTCACGGTCGATCCAGGCCAGGGCCTGTTCGGCGGAGTCGAAGGGCGCCGCCTCGCCGATGGGCGGCGGCAGCCGCAGACCGGCTTCCTGGCCGGGCGGGAGCAGCGCGACACCTGCCTGGCGGGCGCATTCGCCGTACCAGCGAAGGACGCGCTCGGCGACCTCCAGCGTGTCGTCGGGAGCGGCCAGTTCGCGGGCGAAGTCGCGTACGAGATCGTGTGGGACGAACCGGCCGTACGAGACCTCTTCCAGCAGCGCGACCTCGACGAGCCGGTCGAGGGCGACCGCGGCGCGCCGTTCGTCGGTCTCCATCAGCCGGGCGACGGCCGGGGCGCCGTACTCGGGCAGGTCCACCGCGCCGAGACGGCGCAGCGCGAGCGCGGCGTCCGGGTCGAGGCCGTCGTGGGCGACGGCGAGGGAGCCGCGCACGCTCAGATCGTCGTACTCGAGGTGGTCGAGCCGCCCGGCCTCGGCGTCCAGCAGCCCGGCGAGGGCGTCGGCGGTGAGGGCGCTGCGGGCGGCAAGACGGGCGGCGACGATACGTAGGGCGAGCGGAAGGCGGCCGCACCGCTCCACGAGCCGTTCGAGGCCTTCGCCGGACCCGCGGCCCGAGACGGCCCGCAGCAGCGTCCCGCTGTCCGCCGCCGACAGGGGCGCGAGCGGGAAGCGGGCCGCGCCGTCCAGCGCGGTCAGCGGGGAACGGCTGGTGACGACGACCGCGCAGCCGGGCCCGGCGGGCAGCAGCGGCCGCACCTGCGCCGCGGACGCGACGTCGTCGAGTACGAGCAGGGTGCGGGTCGGCGCGAGCGTGGAGCGCAGCAGGGCTGCGGCCGCGTCCACCTCGTCCGGGACCTGGCGCGGATCGACACCGAGATCCCGCAGCAGGGCGCAGAGCGCGTGCCCGGGGTCGAGGGGCGGCATGCCCGGGGTGGCGCCGTGGAGATTGCAGTAGAGCTGCCCGTCGGGAAACTCCTCGCGCAGTGCGTGGGCAACCTGCGCGGCGAGGGCGGACTTGCCGACTCCGGCCATCCCGGAGACGACGACGACAGCGGGACCCTCCTCGCCGGTGAGTGCCGCCCGCAGCTCCTCGAACTGCGCGTCCCGGCCCGTGAAGTGCGCGGGCGGGGGTGGCAGTTGGGCCGGGCGGGGCGGCGGGGGCAGCCGGGACGACGGGCGGGGCGCGGGCTGCGCGGCCGGGGCGCGGAGCACCTCCTGGTGCGCCTCCTGGACGGCCGGACCCGGGTCGACGCCCAGCTCCTCCACCAGTGTGCGGCGCAGCGACCGGTACGCGGCGAGTGCCTCGGCCTGCCGGCCCGCACGGTGCAGGGTCAGCATCAGCTGCCGGTGGAAGGCCTCCCTCAGCGGGAACTCGGCGACGAGCGCGGCCAGTTCGGGTCCGAGGGTGCCGTGGCGGCCCAGGTGCAGCTCGGCGTCGTACCGCCACTCCAGCACCAGCAGCCGCGACTCCCGCAGCCGCTGTACGAGTGCGGGGGTGCCGTCGTCGGGGTCGTACAGCCCGGCCAGCGGGCTGCCGCGCCACAGTGCGAGCCCGGCGCGGGCGGCCTCCAGGACGGCGGGCCAGTCACCCTGACTGTGCGCGGCGCGGGCGGTGCGTGCGTATGTCTCGAAGACATCGGTGTCCAGCTCGCCCGGCTCGATCCGCAGCAGATACCCGGGGGACACGGCCCGCAGCCGGTCCTTCTCGGCGAGCAGCCGGCGCAGACGCGTCACATGGTTGTGGAGGGAGGCATGGGCGGAGGCGGGTGGATCATCGCCCCAGAGCGCGTCCTTCAGTTCGTCGACGGGCACGACCCGATTCGGCCGCAGCAGCAGCGCGCCGAGCAGGGCACGGACCTTGGCACTGCCGAGCGGATGCGGCACGCCCACGGCGTCGTGCACGGCCGGCGGGCCGAGCAGGCCGAACCGCATGTGTTTCCTCCCCTCACTTTCCCCCCATCGGCTTGAGCGTTGGCCATATGTTAGCGATCCGTTGGCGTGAACTGTTTGGATCGGTCCATGGATCCGGCCCGCCGGCGCTCGGCGTGGGGAGCCACACTCGGGGGAGTGTCGCCGCCGCGGTCGGATCCGTAGGACAGAGAGAGCCCCGGTCACCCAGGTGAGTGCCGGGGCTCTCGTCCTGTCGGCGGCGCCGTCGCGGCGGACGCACCCCGCGGACGGCGACTGCGGGCAGAAACCGGGCGACGGCTGCGGGCAGAAACCGGCGACGGGTCCGGCCGGAGTCAGCCGATGACCGCCGCCGGCCTGTCGGAGGTTCGCGACCGGGCCTCGCGGCCACGGTCGCGCTCCGCCCACCGCACCGCCGGCCCCATCGCGAACCCGGCGACGAGGAAGACCGCCCCCAGCAGCAGCCAGCCCGGTACGCCCCACATCACCAGCAGCGAGGTGAGCAGCAGGGGCCCGAGCGTGCGGGCCACCGGGACGCCGGTGCCGAAGAAACCCTGGTACTGGCCCACTTGGTGCGCGGGCGCCAGCACGAAGCCGATCTGCCACGAGCCGGCGGACTGCTGCATCTCGGCGACGACCTGAAGCACCGCTCCCACGACAAGGACCGCGCCCGCCGCCCACCCGGGCATTCCGGCGGCCGACAGAGCGAAGACCGCACACGAGACGAACATGATGAGGCTGGAGTGCCGCACCGCGCGGGAGGCCGTGTCCGTCCCGGTGACGCCACGGGCCATCCGCACCTGGAAGAGCATCACGGCAAGGGTGTTGAGGACGAACAGCGCCGAGACCATCCAGCTCGGCGCGTCCGTACGGTCCACGATCCACAGCGGGATCGCGAGGCTGAGCAGCGGCATCCGCAGCAGCAGGACCGCGTTCAACAGCGTGACGACCACATAGGGCCGGTCGCGGAGCACCGCGAGACGCGGCTCGTCGCTCTTGCGGGCCGGGACGCCGGCCACCAGGGGCAGCCTGAGCAGCACCACGGCGCAGAGCAGGAAGCAGAGCCCGTCCAGTGCGAAGACGGCGAGGTAGGCCTCGCGGGTGTCGTACTGGAGGGCAAGTCCACCGACGGCGGCGCCGACGGCCAGTCCGGCATTGAGCGTGGACTGGAGATGGGCGAGTACTCCCGTACGGGAAGCGGGGGCGACGAGCCCGGCGAGCAGCGCCTGCCGGGCCGCGGCCAGGCCGCACTGGGCGGTGGCGTACAGACACGTGGCGACGAGGAACGGCGCGAAGGAGCGGATGAACAGGAAGGAGACGACCGCAGCGCTGGTGGCCAGGGCGAGCAGCACCGCCGTACCCCGCGGCCCCCGGCGGTCGGCGAACGCCCCCCACGACACCCCCGCCACCGAACCGACGGCCCACGCCACGGTGAGGCAGAGCCCGATCCGGGTGGGCGAGAGCCCGACGACGCGGGTGAAGTAGAGCGCGGAACAGACGTAGTAGGCACCGTCGCCCACGGAGTTGCTCAGCTGTGCCGCAGCGAGAACGCGCGGCGCTCCGGCCGGCGGCAGTATCCGAATCGGCACAGGTCTCCCAAGTCCCCCGAATGTGCCGAGTACGCGGACCGGGCGGCCGACGATTCCCCGACGTCATGACGCTATCCGGCCAAGTCCCCGCGGGACTGGTCCATTTACCGGCTGGAAAGGTGCGCCACTTGGGGCGTCTGCGTCGGCGCGGGCTCCCGGGCTTGCTGTCAGCGTGACGGAGCGGCCGCGAGCTGGGTGGCCGCCAGTTCGGCGTACAGCGTGTCCGACTCGACCAGGTCGTCGTGCCGGCCCGTCGCGCGCACCCGGCCGTCCTGCATGACCACGATGCGGTCGGCCCGGACCACGGTGGAGAGCCGGTGCGCGATGACCAGGACAGTGGTGTCGGCGGCCAGTTCCAGGATGACCTCGCGCAGCGCCTCTTCGTTGACCGCGTCCAGCTGCGACGTCACCTCATCGAGCAGCAGCAGCCGTGGCTTGCGCAGCAGCGCCCGGGCGATGGCGATCCGCTGGCGTTCGCCGCCCGACAGCATCACGCCCCGGTGCCCGACCTGGGTGTCCAGGCCTTCGGGCAGCCGGGCGACGAGATCGTCGAGCCGGGTGCGGGACACCGCGTGCCGCACGTCCTCGCGCGTGGCCCGGGGGGCGGCGAGGAGCAGATTGTCGCGCAGGGTCCCGGCCAGTACGGGCGCGTCCTGTTCGACGTAGGCGAGCGCGGCCCGCAGTTCGCCGAGCGGCCAGTCGCGGATGTCACGGCCGCCGACGGTGACGGTGCCCACGTCATGGTCGTAGAAGCGCTCCAGCAGGGCGAACACCGTGGACTTACCGGCACCGGACGGGCCGACGAGCGCGGTCAGACCACCGGCGGGCACCTCGAAGGTCACACTCCGGTGTGCCGGGGCCCGCTCGTCGTCGTAACCGAAGTGCACGTCCTGGAACGCGACGCCGACGGGTGACGACTCCGGCCGGAGAGCCTCGCCCGGTGTCTCCCCCGGAGCCTTGCCCGCCGCCTTGCCCGGCGACTCCCCCGCAGCCCCGCCCGGCGTCTCCCCGGGCAGCGACTCGATCTCCTCGATGCGCCGCACCGCGGCCAGACCGGTGTTGAGGCCGGTCCAGCCGTCGGTGAGCTGGCTGAGCGGCGCCATCAGCGCGAAGACGTACAGCAGGAAGGCGATCAGCGACGAGACCTCCATCGCCCCCGATACGGCGCGGGCGCCGCCGACACCCAGCACCGCGAGGAAGGCGAGCTGCATCGACAGGAACACCGCGACCTCGGACACCGAGGTCCAGCGGGCCACGGTCACCCCGCGGTCGTGGGCCTGCTGCGCCGCCTCGACGACGACCGCGGTCTCGCGCTCCTCGGCGCCGCTCGCCTTGACCGTACGGAAGGCCTGGAGCACGCGGTCGAGCAGCGACCCCATCGCTCCGACCGCCTCCTGCGCCTGGAGCTGGGCCCGCTGAATCCTCGGCATGAGCAGGGCGAGCAGGGCTCCGCAGAGAATCATGACGCCGAAGGTGACCCCGAGCAGGACGAGATCCACGACCGCCATCAGTACCACCGTGCCCACCAGCATCAGCAGACCACTGGCCGCCTCGACGATGCTGCGGGAGAGCACGGTGTGCAGCAGGGTGGTGTCGCCGGTGACGCGAGAAAGAAGATCACCGGGGGTGAGCCGGTCGACCGCCGCGACCCGCAGCCGCAGCATCCGGCCGACGAGCTGCCGCCGGGCATGCAGGACGACGGCTTCGCCGGTACGCGCCATCAGATATCTGCCGCCCGCCGCCAGCACCGCACCGACGAGGACGACGAGGACGAGCGCGGTCAGCGGGCGGGCCGGCGAGCGCCCGTCCGCGAAGGCGTCCACGGTGTACTTCGCCATCATCGGCATGGCGAGACCGGCCCCGGAGCCGACCAGCGACAGCAACCCGCCGACGACCAGCATCCGCCAGTGCGGCCGCACCCTGCCCCAGAGCAGCGACAGCGGGGAGGAGGGCGGGGCGGAGCTACGCTCCGGGCCGGGCGTCTTCGTCCCCGCCGGAATCACCGCTGCCCCCTTCGCGCACCGTCACCACCATGAGCGGACGGAAGTCCTCCGCCGCACCCTCGTTGACCGCCCTGCCCTCGGCCTGCACCCAGGCGTGCGGCGAGAACGGCGGCGCGTCGCGTACCCCCGCGCACCAGTCGGGCCAGGTGCCCGACATACGGCAGGAGAGCGCGATCGCGATCGAGCGGGGCAGACAGCCGTACCAGCCGGCGCACTTCCGGCTGGTGGCGACCACCCTCTCGTATGTCTCGAGTGCCTCGTCGTACGAGGCGGGGCGCGCACCGCGGCTGATCCGCGTCAGCACCCGGCGCAGCCGTCCCGGGCGCAGCTTGGCCAGCACGAAGGCCACAGCGATGGCGGCGCGCAGCTTGAGTCCGCCCGGGCCGGCTCCCCGGCGGGGCATGGTCATTTCGGTGGTCATGGCGTGACGATCTTCGCCTCGATGAGCTGCCGGGTCAGCTCCGCGACATCGGCCTCGGCCTCGGCCCGCTCGACGTCGAATTCCTCGAGCAGCTGCTCGACGGCGGCGTCCGTGTCCCGTCCCGCGGCGAGGGCGTTCACCACGATGGTGCCGCACTCGTTCAACTGCCAGTAGGTGCCGTCGCGTTCGTCGAGCAGCACGCCGCCGTACTCGGTGGTGGTGATGGCTATGCCTTGCCGGAGCTTCAAGAAACTGCCTCGCTCTTCTCGGAACGCTTCGGGGAATTCTCTTCGGCGGGCCAGCCGCCCTCGACCGTACGGAGCCATGCCTCGCAGGACACCGTCGAGTCGATCGGATGCTGCTGCAGCACCGGCGAGAACGGGTCGTCCGCCAGCCGCCTCAGCTGCTTCGCGTCGATGAGGCCGCGCTCGGCAAGGCGGGAGCCGGTCCACAACTCGCGGAGTTCGGGAGCATGTTCACGAAGCCCCTGCACATCGTCCGCGGACATGTGGTCCTTGGTGGTCCGGGCGAGCAGGCTCGCCGGCACCACCTCGCGCATGGCCTCGACCAGCAGCGGCTTGTACCGCCACGGAATGACCCGGTCCTCGACGCGAACGGCAAGGACCGCCTCGATCACCCGGTCGTCGAAGAACGGCGCGGCCACCGGAAGTCCCACCGTCATGCCCAGGTCTTCCATCGCCTGGAAGTAGCGGGCACCGAGCCTGACCGTGTCGATGTCCATATGCCGACCGGGACGGGGGCTCAGCGGCTCGGCGCGCTCGGCGGCCGAGCGGAACTCGTCGCGGATCAGCGCCTTGGCGTCACCGGTGAACCAGGGCCGCATCGCCTGCTGCATTCCCCAGGAGACCTGCGGACGACGGGCGTCGGACGCAAGCCCGCCGGTTCCCGGGCCGTCGGTCACGGAAGCGGCCAGCCACGTGGAGAACGCGGGCGGGAAGAGCAGCCCGCGCACGGTCGGCCACAGCGGCCAGCCCGACTGGTGGCGCAGTGCGCTGATCCGGTTCCATGCCTTCAGCGGCTTGCCGGGGAGAAGATCCTGACAGGCCGAGGCCAGGCCGTTGAAGAGTTCGTCACCGCCGTAGCCGGTGAGGTGGTATTCGGAGCCCGTCGCGGCCGCGCGCCCAAGCAGCATGTGCGCACGCGCACGGGCGGGAGCCACGGGGAAGGGCTCGTCGAGCAGTTCACCGGCGGTGCCCCTCAGGTCCGCGTAGAACAGCGGGGCGTCACCGGCCGGGATGACCCGGTGGTCGATCGTCCGGGACACGTCCTTGCGGGCTTCCTCGACCCCGCGGCGTGCCCACATCTCGTCCTCCGAGCGGCTGTCCCGGGCCGCCACGGTCAGGAGCGTCGTCTCCTGAGCCCCCGCCTGCTGGGCGAGGAAGGTGACAGAGGTGGAGTCCAGCCCTCCGGAGAGTTCGCAGCTGATCCTGGTGTGCCCCTCGACGTGGGCGCGTACGGAGTCCGCGAGCGCGGCAGCGATGAGAGGCGCGCCCTCCTCCATACGGAGTTCCGGCGTGGGCGGCTGCCACCAGCGCCGTACGGTGTGCTTCGGCCCACCGGCCCCGTCGCGCAGGGTGAGCGCGTACGCCGGATCGATCTCCTCCAGGCCACGCCACACCGGCCGCTCCCTGAGCGGATGCGGGACGAAGTCCAGCAGACGCAGGGCGAGCGCACCGTCGTCGAGCTCCGCCCCCGTGAGGTGGGCCAGCACTGCGGGCCGGTCGGAGACGACACGTCCGCCCGCATGCGCGGCGTGATAGACGCGCCGATGCCCGGACGCCGTGCCCCGGACACACGTCTCGTCCCGCATACGGGAGATGACGTGATGGAGTCCGGGCAGTCGCGTCAGCCGCCGGTGCAGATCGGCACTGTCGCGTGCCTGGCCGAGCAGCTCCGCAAGGGCCGCGTCAGGGACGCGGTTCGGGCCGATCAGCACCAGGGAGTCACTGCCGCGCGACACATGACTGATGCGCCGCACAAGCAGCCGGGCGACGATCCAGGGGCGCCCGGAGGCGTAGGGAATGGTCAGTACGCCTTCCGCCTCCGAGCCAAGATGCCCGGCCACAGCCTGGCCTTCGGCCGTGTCCGGAAGGACCACAAAGAAGTCACGCAAGTGACCGAGCATCTTCACCCCTCAGTCACTCAGATGCAGAGCCGACGGGACCAGTACTCCTTGCAGGAGGCATAGAACATGCCCGCGGTCTTCTTGGTGAAGTCGCCCTGGTTGAAGAGCGACGGCTTTGCATAGGTCTTCTTCTGCTTCTGCATGTTTGTCACGTTCCCCTCTCGTATTGGACAGTTGCAGACGCTATGCGCGAACTGTGAAGAGCACAAGAGGTGTGACTGGTGTGCAAGACGTGAACACCATCACACCCAGGGGGAGTTGACCGCAACGCGTTTTCTACGCGGGTCAACTCGGCCTGATTGCTTGCCAGTTCAACATTCAGGGCCAGCTCACGCCGCATCACCACCCTCAACTGGCGCTCTGTTCACGGCAGTAGGCGCGACGTCGGCGGCCGACCCCTCGTCTCGTCCGGTGAGGGCATGCTCAATCACTCCACCGGTGGATCAAATTCCGGATTGCAACCGACTGTTGCACCGGCTCGCGGGGTCACCGACTCCCGCGCGGGCCGACACGTACCCCGACGTGGATGACGGGCCATTGAGGCAACCTTTCCGGCATGCCCCGACACGACCGCATGGACATCTCCGACGTCATCGGCGAAACAGCCCGCTCCGCCGCCCGGTTCGCCGCCACCCTCACCGCCCTGACCGACACGGACGCGCGCGCTCCCTCGGCGCTGCCGGGCTGGACCGGTGGCCACGTCGCCACCCACGTGGCGCGCAGTGCCGACGCCTACGTGTGGCTGCTGACCGTGGCCCGCACAGGTGCCGAGCCCACGCCGAGGGCCGGCAGCGCGGCACTTGCCCGTGCCGCCGAACACGACGCCACCCGCCCCACCGCCGAACTCGTCGCCGACGTGCGCACATCGCTCGCGCGCCTGGTCGAGGACGCCGAGTCGATGCCCGCCGAAGCATGGGACACGCTGGTCACGGCCCTGGCGGGCCGGCGCCATCCGGCCTGGAGCTGATCCGGAGGCACCCGGCTGCGCCCTCTCCCGGGGCGCCCGGCCGGGCGGGGGCGGCACAGGCGGTGAGCGAGCCCCACTCCCGCACCGGGGAAAAGCAAGAGCCCCAGGTCACGGCGAGTGAGTCCTGAGGCTTCTACAGAGCCGCCTTCGGGATTCGAACCCGAGACCTACGCATTACGAGTCAGCACATGATCATCACGATCTTGATCAACATGACCTGATTCTCAGGAACGTTGCAGGTCAGGGTAGGTGCGGGTGGCCGCCCTCGCTCGGCCTTGCCGCATCGTTCCCGATCCCACCAGGTTCCCATCCGTTCCCGTGCGCCGGCCCCAGGAACGTGATGAGCGGCAGCGTCGCTGGTCGGAGTGGGGGCCGAACTGGGGAGCTTCGCACCGGCATCGAGATGAACGCGGGCTCGCTTCCCCTACGCCCGAGCCAGTGACCGTTTCGCAGGTCAGCCGCGCACCGGTAGCTTAGCGTGCGCATACGAGAGTTGTGGCGGGTGCCACAGGAGCCACGTTCGGAGCGGCGACGTCAATGTGCCTCGGAAGGCGCGGGCGCCCGCGAGGGCGCGGTGGGGATCCCGGAGACGGGCGGGATGTACCGCGTGGCGATCGAGGACGTCAGTGCCTGGACCATGGGCGACTTCAGCTACTCCGACCACTGACCAACTGTCGCGTCGAGAAGCCGCCGGTATGCGGTGAGGGTCCGACCGGCGTATTCCGGTCGGGCCCTCATCGCTGTTTTGGTGGCGGCTCGCGCCTGCCCGTCGGTCAGGCTGCCGCGGGGGCGCCGAGCATCGCGGAAGCCTGTTGGAACGGGTTGAGGACGCGCGTGGGCGCGGCGGCCTTGGGAAGGCCGCGGCAGGTGAAGCCGAGCTGGGTCATGGCCCGGAGGACTTCGCCGGCGCTGAAGTCGCGGCGGTCCTGGCGTGTGACGACCTGGCCGACCTGCTTGACGGGGTAGGTGCGGCGGCCGATGATCACGGACTCGCCGAAGACCTGCTCGGGCCTGATGCCCTTCATCGATTCCAGGACGCCGCTCTTGGTGAGGTCGAACGGGAAGCGGGCGATGACACAGCGCATGATGCCTCACAAGGAGAGGACCGAAGGGGGATGGTTCTGCCGCGGTTGAGGCGGTTCAGCGAGCAAGGGCGAGGACGCCCAGAGCACTGCCGTGTTCGTCGACGACAGGCGGGGCATCGAGGCGGCGGCAGTGCATCGCGTGCTCGGCTTCGGCCATCGTGGTCAGGGGAGGGGGGAACGGCCGGCGGTCGCCGAGGATGTCGCGCAGTTGGATCCGGTCCGTGTACGCGGAGCTGTCGCGGGCGGCGGCGAGCTGGGCCTGGGTGACCAGTTGGGTGCACAGGCCGTCGTTGTCGCAGACGAGGAGGTGTCCGGTGCGGGCGCTGTCCATGACGGACAGGGCGACCTCGAGGGTCATGTCGTCGCAGACCTGCGGTGCGCCGGTGTCCATGGCGTCGGCCGCCGTCCTGTGTACGGGGGTGGCATTCGCCGAGCGGGGCTGCATCTGAACCAGCGTCAAAAGGTGCCTCCTGCAGTGGTGGGTCAGTTTCCTGATCACGAAGGTTCTAGGCCGCCGCGTCGAAGGAGGTCTGCCGCGCGGTCATGCGCCGGGCAGCCGATGCGGGGCTGCGTCGGCCGCGTGAGGCCGCGCTGCGCTGACGCCGCTCGACTACCGGCGCGGTGATCGTCACGGGGATGCCGGAGGGGGTCTGGGCGCCGGTGATCTGGCTGAGTGCCTCTTCGCCGGAGCGGACCTGGGTGGTCTGGGGCACGATGCCAGCCGCTGTCATGAGGCGGGTCATGTCCCGGCGCTGGTTGGGGGTGACCAAGGTGACGACGCTGCCGGACTCCCCGGCCCGCGCGGTACGGCCGCCGCGGTGGAGGTAGTCCTTGTGGTCGGTCGGCGGGTCGACGTTGACGACGAGGTCGAGGTTGTCGACGTGGATGCCGCGCGCCGCGACGTTCGTCGCGACGAGCACGGTGACGTGGCCGGTCTTGAACTGGGCCAGGGTCCGGGTGCGCAGCGGCTGCGACTTCCCGCCGTGCAGGGCGGCGGCCCGGACACCGCTGTTCAGCAGGTCCTGCGTCAGCCGGTCAACGGCGTGCTTGGTGTCCAGGAACATGATCACCCGGCCCTCGCGCGCCGCGATCTCCGTCGTCGTCCGGTGCTTGTCGGCGCCGTGGACGTGCAGCACGTGATGCTCCATCGTGGTGACCGCGCCTGCGGACGGGTCGACGGAGTGGACGACCGGATCGGTGAGGTAGCGGCGGACCAGCCGGTCGACGTTGCGGTCGAGGGTGGCGGAGAACAGCATCCGCTGGCCCTCGGGGCGTACCTGGTCCAGGAGTTCGGTGACCTGGGGCATGAAGCCCATGTCGGCCATCTGGTCGGCCTCGTCCAGGACGGTGATCGCGACCTGGTTCAGTCGGCAGTCACCGCGGTCGATGAGGTCCTTGAGGCGGCCCGGCGTCGCGACGACGACCTCGGCGCCACCGCGCAGCGCATTGGCCTGCCTGCCGATCGACATTCCGCCGACGACGGTGGCAAGCCGCAGCTTCACCGAGCGGGCGTAGGGGGTGAGTGCGTCGGTCACCTGCTGCGCTAGCTCGCGGGTGGGAACAAGGATCAGGGCCAGCGGCTGGCGGGGCTCGGCGCGCTGCCCGGCGGTACGGGCCAGCAGGGCCAGGCCGAAGGCGAGGGTCTTGCCGGAGCCGGTGCGCCCGCGTCCCAGGGCGTCGCGGCCCGCGAGGGTGTTGGGCAGGGTCGCGCCCTGGATCGGGAACGGGACGCTCACGCCTTGCGCGGTGAGCGCGGCCAGCAACTGCTCGGGCATGTCGAGGTCCGCGAACGCCTCGACCGCGGGCAGCGCGGGAGTGATCGTCTTCGGCAGGGCGAACTCGCCCTGGACCGCTGCGGGCCGCCGGCCGTGGCCGCCAGAGCGGACCGGAGCGCCTGAACGGCTCGGGGCGGGCGAGCCGAAGCGGCCGCCCCGCCCCGAACGGGCGCCGGAGCCGAAAGCGGGGCCGTCGGTGCGGCGGGGGCGGGAGGAGCGGCCGTTCGTACGTGTGGGGTTCATTGAGAACCTTCCTTGATACGGCACGTATCAAGGAATTCCCGCAGCGGAAGAGCAGCGCGGGGAATCACAAGAACGGGCCGAATAGAATGCGAATCTGGTTTGCAGTGAATCCGGTGCGGGATGCAGGCAATGAAATGGGTGACGTCATGTGGACGTGAAATCCCGGACGTCGACCGGTACAGCTCCGGAAAGGCGTGCAACCCTGAGCATGGGGCTGCGGGCAGAGTTGTCCCACAGGTGACACCGCTGTGGGAAATGTCCGTAGCTGGGGCCCGCACCCCGAGGGATGCGGGCCCCAGCTACGAAGTCCGCGTCAGCGTCAGGCGAGAACGATGTTCTCGGCCGTCGGGCCCTTCTGGCCCGTCGCGATGTCGAAGGTGACCTTCTGGCCTTCGAGCAGCTCGCGGAAGCCTTGGGCGGCGATGTTCGAGAAGTGGGCGAACACGTCGGCGCCCCCACCGTCCTGCTCGATGAAGCCGAAACCCTTGGCCGCGTTGAACCACTTCACTGTGCCTGACGCCATGTCATATCTCCTTTGGGGCAGTACGCCGGGACCCGCGATGTGCGGATACCGGGTCGCCGCGATGATGCCCCGTCCGGAAAAAGACCGGCAATACAGAAAGCTTCCAATTGCCGGAAAATTTCGGCGAAGGAGCTCGAAAGTTTTTGGGAACCACAACTGCAACTGAGATCGACATTAGCATGAGGTAGCGGCCCATGTGCGGTAAATAACTCCACTCCGTTGGTTGCCATAAAAACACTCCCCGCACTGCGCGTTAAACCCTCATCTCGCGGTCATAGATATTGCCCCACCCGGACCGTAGCGTTTCAGGAAAGGCGGGCGCCGCTCAGGGCTCGGAGGGCACAACTGTTCCGGTGGCACCATCTCGCCCGGCGTCGGCCCGTAGCCGGTCTCGACACAGATCGGGGGCGCGGTCAGGAGATGTTCAGGAAGATGGCGATGTAGTGCGCGGTGAAGGCTGCCACGGTCAGCGCGTGGAACACCTCGTGAAAGCCGAACCAGCGGGGTGAGGGGTCAGGGCGCTGGAGGGCGTAGACGACTGCGCCCGCGCTGTAGAGGAGACCGCCGGCCACGATCAGGGTGAGTACGGCCGCTCCGCCGGTATGCAGGAAGTCGGGCAGGTAGCGCACCGGTGCCCACCCCAGGGCCAGGTAGCACGGGGTGTACAACCAGCGCGGAGCTCCGACCCACAGGACCCGGAACGCGATGCCGGCCAATGCGCCCGTCCATACGATCCACAGCAGCATGGACCTCTGGTCCGGCGGCAGGAGAAGCACAGCCAGGGGGGTGCAGGTGCCGGCGATGATCAGGAAAATGTTGGCGTGGTCCAGACGTCGCAGAAGAGCCTCTCCGAGCGGTCCCCAGGTGCCGCGGTGGTAGATGGCGCTCGTTGCGAACAGCAGCCAGGCGGTGACCGCGTACACGGCGCAGGCCCAAGTCGCCTGCGGGGTGCCGGCCAGGCAGATGAGTACGATGCCTGCGATCAGCGCGGTGGGGACCATTCCGGCATGGAGCCAGCCACGCAACCTCGGCTTGATCGGTTCTGCCAGGTCGGCCGCCTGCTCCACCAGAGCGGCAACCGAGTGACCCTTTTCTCCTGCATCGTCGCATCGTGGCCCGAGGGCCAGCCCGACTTCGCGGTGTTCTCCACACTCTGAGGCGACGTGGCCACATTCGACCTCAGCGGCGTCACGGCACATGGCTTCCCGTTCTCCCCCGGACTCCTCGGCGTCACTGGCAATCATGCGCTCATGCTAAGAGACCTCACAGGACAGCCCTTTCGAGAAGCCGGCCTGAAATCCAGGCCCAAGTCGCCGGGCCTGGACTGTCTCTCCGCCGTGCGGACTCCGGTCCCCTTGGTCCCGCCGATGGGCCCCCGAGGCCGAGCAGACCGGCCGATCGTGGGAAAGATCAGGGCTTCCGAACGGGCACCACTGCTCGCCTACCCGCAAGGATCGCCGATGCTTCCTGAAGTCCGCCCCCACGTATCCGCCCCCTTCACAGACCAGTTGGAACACCAGTTGGGTCTGGCTCCAGACCTCGAAGCCAGCCATCTCGATGTGGAGCGCGTAGCCGGCATCGCAGTCGTCGCAGCTGCTCACTCCGGTGGCTACGCGGCCATCGGCCATCTCCTCGGGCTGCTGGCCCGCGCTCCCTGCCCCCACCGCGGCAGGTGAGCACTTCTGATTGGAACTGTGGAGGTCCTCGGGCACCGCCTACCTGCTACCTGCCAACATGAAGGCTGAGGTGCTGCAATCCCTGGCAGGCGAAGGAACCGCCCTGGCCCGACAGATCCTCTCGGCTGTCGATGAGATGACCCCCGCCCCAACGGGTCGCGGCCGGGGAGGTGATCGGTCAAGCCCTCGCCGAGTCCGATCATCTTCCCGACCTCAAGACACAGGTCATCGGAGAACTATGGCTCCGAGATCTCGAACTCACCGCCTGGCGCATCCTGCACGCCGACGGCAGGTCGGACGATCCCGCTGGACGGAAAGCCTTCCTCGAAGCCTGGACGAGTGTCTGAACGTCTGTTCCGCCGTCCTGCGCGATGAAGCTGAAGCTCTTGTCCTCGTTGAACCACTTCACCGTTCCCGTAGCCATGTCTCATGCCTGCCAGCCGATGTACGCCTCCCGCAACGTGCGGGAGGCAGAGGTGATCGCCTTGGTTCCTGTGGCACGGCACAGCAGAACGCCCACGCCGTAGACGTTGGCGAAGGCGGGCGCGCTGCCTCAAGCCACGGGCGGTTTCGCTGATTCGGCGGTGCGGCGGTATTCGGCGTTGATGCGCTGGGCTTCTTCGAGCTGGTCTTCGAGGATGACGATGCGGCAGGCGGCCTCGATGGGGGTGCCCTGGTCGACGAGTTCCCGTGCGCGGGCGGCGATGCGCAGCTGGTAGCGGGAGTAGCGGCGGTGTCCGCCTGCGGAGCGCAGTGGGGTGATGAGGCGGGCTTCGCCGATGGCGCGGAGGAAGCCCTGGGTGGTGCCGAGCATCTCGGCGGCCCGGCCCATCGTGTAGGCGGGGTAGTCGTCGTCATCGAGACGGCCGAACGAGTCGTCTGCTGTCATTGCACCTCTCTGTGGAACGCGTGGAGGGGCCCTGGTGCCATATGGCACCAGGGCCCCGAAGGAACTGCTACACCATCTGCCGGCCCTGGTACTGCGCCGGCCTTCTGTGTCCGCATGCCCACCCGGGAGAGGGCGGGGAATGCGGGGATCGCGGTTGCTTGACCGAAGACCACCTCACTATCGATGTCCTGCGGTACCCGGGCTCAAGACGTCCGCCCGGGCGATCCTGATGGCGCTGGGCTCCTCCGTTCTTCCCTCTTGATCAACTACTTACCAACGGGGACTGCGTACTGCTGGTACTGCTCTACTGCGTACTGCTGGTACTGCGAACTGCTCAGTGGCCTGCGACAGCACCACTCTTCGGCAGCCAGCCCCGTCGCCCGTCCTGCGTCTGCTCTGGCTTAGAACCCCACTGCCGAACTTCCCGGTGCGCGCGCCCGCAGCCGACGCCTTCACCGAGGTGCTGCTCACTGACTTCACTGCTGGGTACTGCGAACTGCACTTACGGGTACTGCACTTGCGATAACTGCGGTCTTGCTCACGGCGGCCCCTGATCACTGCGGGCCACCCGGTCCGGTCGTCAGTCCCGTCGCCATCCTGCAACAACCCTGGCTTCGGAACTCCACCACCGCACCGTCCTGCGCACTGCAACTGCGTGTACTGCTGCCCGGCAGTTCGTCTCTGCCAGGCCTGCTGTCTCTCTGGGCTACGAGAGAAACCATAACCACACCACCACCCAATGTCTATTCCGGCCGACATAGATTTCCGCGTGTTCGACGGTGAGGTAATCGACCTAGAACAGCGACGAGGGCAGGCGCAAGGCCGTCACTGCCGACGGGTTAACGGGCCGCAGGCCGGGGCAGAAGCCCGGGCAGACAGGACCGGCATTGACGACAGAGACCAGGGTGACCTGATGGACACGATGAGCGTCAACGTCGCAACCGTCCGCTCCGCGACATCCGTCGCCGGCGCACGCGAGAGCACCCGGGATTTCCTCGAAGGTCTCGTACATCCGATCGCAGCCGAGGCTGCCGACACCGCGGTCCTGGTCGTCTCGGAGCTCGTCACCAACGCCCTGCGCCACGGCGGCGGCACCTGCACCCTGGACCTGACCGCGCACCCGGACAGCATCGAGGTGGCCGTGCACGACCCCAGTCCGCAGTTGCCGCGCATGCGCACCCCCGACCTGAACGGCGGCACCGGAGGCTTCGGCTGGCCCATGGTCAACCGCCTCGCCCGCGCCACCGCGGTGACCCGTCGGCCATCCGGCGGCAAGACCGTAAGTGCCCTCCTCGCCCGATAGCGCCAAGGCGCCGGCGCCGACCGGGGTGATCTGCGGCCTCCCCAAGGTCAATCTCACCGATGACCGCTGTACCGACAGCCGTGACGGCTGCCTGTAGAGCCGGTTTTCGTTCCGATGTTCCCATCCACACCGCAGGGGTGACGGCCACTGTTCCGGGACCGGGCGCGGTGCGAAACTGCGGCGGTGTCGGGATTCACGAGGGATACGAAGTACTACGGCGACCGTCTCGTGTACGAGCCGCTGGAGAGCAAGTGGGGCCGCTACCACGCGACCCACTGCGGGTGCGGGCAGGACTGGCTCACCGTCCACGCCGTGCCCGCGGGCTTCACCGTGATCCCCCGGGGCAAGACCGGCTACTACGGCCTGGTGGGCCCCGGGCTGACGGAGGGCGTGGACGAGTCGGCGCTGACGGCCAACTCGCTGTGGGAGGCGGTCACCGGCAAGCCCGGCACCCAGACCTGGCACGAGGGCGTGCAGGTCACCTGACGCAGTCCGGAATCGGAGGCGAAGCGCAAGGCGGCCAACGACGAGTACTACGGGCGGATTCGTGAGGAGAGCGCGAAGCGGAAGGCCGCGGCGAAGAAGGAGCCGATCACGCCCGCTCAGCTGAAGTACCTCACCAGCCTCGCGGTCGCGGATCCGTTCACCGGCGCTCTTGAACGCCTGCAGGTCACTCGTCGTTACGGCGCGTAGAGATCCCGAATCGCCTTTGCCAGCACGGCGTTTCCCCCTCGGCGGCGAGTCGTACGGCCTCGAAGAGGTTGGCGTTCTTGTCCGCGCTGCTGATGGAGTCCCCGGCGCCCATGACCTCGTCGAGCGTCTTGCAGGCAGGGGCAGCGGCGCCACCGGCGCCCGTCGGCGGGACGGCGGAGGGGGGTTGGGCCGTGGCTGTCGTCGTAGGGACCGCCAGTCCCGTAGTCACCACGGTGACGGCCAGAAGAGCGGCCAGCCCGAGCACAGCGCGCTGCCGACGGGAGACGGGCACGGACACCGGCGGCGTCCCGGGGATTCGGCGCCGCGCCCACCACGAACCGGCCGTCGCGGCCGCCCCGGCGCCCACGACGGCGCTCGCGGTACCGGCCACGACGATGCGCAGCAAGGTGTCGCGTACGAAGGAAACCTCGAGGCTCATCGCGCAGGGGCCGGGCACCAGAGCGAACACGTCCCAGCAGCCGCCCAGCACGGTGCCGCCGAAGAGGGCCACCGTCGCCAGCAAACACATCCGCAACGAACTCCGATAACTCACCCCGGAGCCGTTCCACCTACCCGAGCTTCATACCGACCAGACCACCATGCCCCCGACCAGGCAAGATCGGGAGAGGAAACGAAGCACTAGGCCCAATACCGGTGATTTAGGCTTTTTCTCGGCGGGTCGGTCTGGTCTTGGTCGGTCCGACCAGCGTCACTGTGGGGGTGTCCTGCCGGGGCGGGTTGCGGTGCTCGGTGCGTTTGAGTTTCCAGTTGGACATCTTGCGTTTGATGACGCGGGGGCTGGAGCGCAATCGGCGTGGGGGCAGGGGGCGTTCTCGGATCTCACGCAGGGCCGCTGTGAGTGCGCGGGCCAGCCGGGAGGGGGGAAAACGCCGCCTGGTCGGTGACGTGGCGGCGGATGATGCGCAGGGTGCGGGTGAAGGACATCCGGTCGGGATCCTGGTCCGATTGCCGTGCGGCCTGGTGCATCAGGTCCCGCAGTGCGTGGTGCACCAGCAGGAAGGCGAAGATCTCCTGCTCGACCCCGCGAGGGTGCTGGGAGCGCAGGACGAGGCGGGGCCCGCCCTGGTGGGTCTTGATCTCGTCCAGCGTGCTCTCGATCTCCCACCGCTGGGCGTACAGCGCGGCCAGCGATGTGGCCGACGCGGCCCGTGGGTCCAGGACGGTGGTGATCAGCCGGTAGACCGTGCCGCTGCCGTCGCGGCCGAGGGTGTACTCGATAACGCGGACCCTGACCGGGTCCGCGCGGCGGTTCTTGTCCCTGGCGGCGACGATCTCCGAGAGGTAGGAGCCGTCCACCAGCAAGGCCCGGATGGGCAGGACAGCATCATTCTTGACCCGCCACAGCAGGTCGGCGCCGGTCGCTGCGGCGGCCCGCCACAGGTCGAAGCCGTGAAAGCCCCGGTCCGCCAGCAGCATCATCCCCGGCGTCAGCGAGCTGAACAGGCGCTGGGCCAGCACCGTTTCATGGACGGCCAGCGGCCCGGTCTCAGCCGCGAAGACCGCGTGGGTGCCGCACTCGACCAGCGCGGCCACCCTCGCCTGTGGGTAGGCGCTCTTCTCCTGCCCGCGGCTGACGCCGGGGCGCCCGAAGAAGGCGGCGTTGGCCTCGGTGTCGGGCAGGTCGAAGGTGGTGCCGTCCACCGCGACCAGCCGCCACCGGCGGTACCAGGACCCGCTCGTGTTCTCGGTCGCTACCGGACGGCACACCCTGGTGAACAGGCCCCTGAGCGGCTCCGGGCCCAGCCGCAGACGGGCCCGGCCGATTGCCGCGGTGGTCGGCACCCGCCACGGCCCTTTCCACCGCCCCATCCGCTCCAGCCCATGGGTGAGGAGCCGCCCGACCTCTTCATATCCCTGACCGGAGAACAGACACATCGCCAGCACGAAATAGACCACCACCCGAGCCGGCAGCAGCCTGTGCCGCTGCTCGGCCCGACCGCACTCCGCGATCACCTCGTCCACCAACTCCGGCGGAAACGCGCGGGTCAGCACCCCGACCGCAATCCGATCCGACAACCGCTCGCCTGCTGACGACTTCACCTGTCCGGGCCTTGGCACACCTCACCCAACGATCCGAAAACACCAAAGTCACCGGTATTGGCACTAGGCCAGGTGCCTGCTGAACCAGTCCGTGGCCAGCTCGGTGACCGATTCCAGGGTGCCGGGTTCCTCGAAGAGATGAGTGGCACCGGCGACGATGGCCAGCTGATGCTCGCAGCTCAGGCGCGCCGCGGCCTGCCGGTTGAGGTCCAGCACCAGGTGGTCGCGACCCCCGACGATGAGCAGCGTCGGAGCCTTCACCTCCGGCAGCCTGAGGCCGGCCAGGTCCGGCCTGCCTCCGCGGGAGACGACTGCCGTGACGTCCGCGGCGGGCTCCGCCGCGGCCCACAGCGCGGCGGCGGCGCCTGTGCTGGCACCGAAGTAGCCGAACTCCATGCCCTGGGTGTCGGGCTGTTCACGCAGCCATTCGGTCGCCTGGGTCAGGCGGCGGGCGAGCAGCGCCGTGTCGAACACGTTGTCCCGGTTCACTGCCTCGGCCTCGGTGAGCAGATCGAACAGAAGGGTGCCCAGACCGGCGCGGTTCAGCCCGGTGGCGACGAATCGGTTGCGCGGGCTCTTCCTGCTGCTGCCGCTGCCGTGGGCGAAGAGGACGACCCCGGGGGCACCGCGGGGCACCGTGAGCCGCCCGTCGAGCGCAGCGCCTCCGGCCGCTATCCGGACCGACCTGTCATAGGGCAGGGAATCGTGCTCCGGGGAGGCGCTGCCCGCGGCCGGCGGCGCGTCGGACGTGGCGTGCGCCACGCGGTTGTGCTCCAGGCAGGCGATGACCTCCTCGTCGCTCGTCTGCCCGAAGTCCGCGTAGAACTCACCGATGGCGTGGAACTGCCGGGGGGTGTGCAGACAGACGCCTTCGTCCGCCTCGCCTCCGAGGCGGGCCGACCAGTCGTGCGGCGCCACGGGAACCGCCAGCACGATCCGCGACGCGCCGCGGGCGCGCGCAATCCGGCAGGCCGCCAGTGCCGTGGAGCCGGTCGCCAGACCGTCGTCCACCACCAGAACCGTCTGTCCCTCGTACCGGGCCGGCTGCCGCTCGCCCCGATAGCGGCGGGCGCGCTGCTCCAGGACGCCGCGCTCGTGTTCCTCCACCGCCGCCAGATCACGGTCCGTCACACCCATGCCCCGCACCACCGGTTCATTGACGACGCGCACGCCTTCCTCGCCGATGGCGCCCATGGCCAGCTCCGGCTGGAAGGGCACCCCCAGCTTGCCTACGAGGCAGACGTCGAGCGGAGCGCCCAGGGCCTCTGCGATCTGCGCAGCGACCGGGACGCCGCCGCGGGGAAGTCCCACGACCACCAGGTCTTGGCCCTTGAGGTGGTTCAGCCGTGCGGCGAGTCGCCGGCCCGCGTCGGTTCGGTCTGTGAAGTACATGGTCGCCTCCCGGGTGAGGTGAGGTGAGGCCCTCGAGTCCCGACTGCCCGTTGTGCGCGCCGGGCGGCCGTTGCTGACAGATCTCGCCGATGCCACCGGGCTTAACGGCGCCTTCACCGCTGCGCTGCGTCGGCTTCGGCCTCGCGAAACCCAGATCATCAGCCAGCGCAAACGTGCCACTCAGAGCGAAACGGCACATAAACGAATAGACATCGCATCTAATGTTCCCAGAGTGTTCCCATCAGGCACACAAAAGGCCCTCCGTGATCTCTCACGAAGGGCCTTGGAGCCTCTGACGCGTAAATAGCAGCAGGTCAGGGTGGGTGTGGGCAGGACTGGGTGCCCGGTGGCCGTGGAGGGCTGCCGGGTGTTCGGGGCTGTCGGTCAGGCTGCGTTCTCCCTCGGGTTGAGGGTGACGGTGTAGCCGAGCTGGTTGAGCTGGGTGATGGCTCGGCGGGTGGCGCGTTCGGGGTCGCGTTGGGTGAAGTAGGTGCCGCCGAGTTCCTGGTAGGCGACGTTGTCGGTGAGCATGTGCCAGATCGCGGTGATGATCGAGTGCTCGACGGCGACCAGTGCCCGGAGCGGGCCGCGGCGGGCGGTCAGCCGCTTGTAACGGGCCTGCAGGTAGGTGTCCTTGGTTCTCACAGCGCCGAATGCCGCGAGGCCGAGGGCGCCTTTGAGATAGGGGTTGCCGGGCCGGACCTTCGTGTTCTTGGTACGGCCGGCGGACTCGTGGTGGCCGGGGCAGACCCCGGCCCAGGACGCGAGGTGTTTGGCGGAGGCGAACCGGGTCATGTCCCCGCCGGTCTCCGCGATGATCACTTCGGCGGTGGCCTGGTTGATGCCGGGGATGGTGTCGAGGAGGTCGAGGGCGCCACGAAAGGGGGCCATCGCCTCCTCGATGCGTCCGGTGAGCTGGTCGATCATCGTGGTGAGCTGGTCGTACTGATCCAGATACAGTCGGGCCAGGAACGCGTGGTGCTCGCGGAACCGTCCGGTCAGGGCCTCGGTGAGTTCGGGGATCTTGTTGCGGAGCTTGCGTTTGGCCAGGTCCGCGAGGACCCGCGGGTCGGCTTCGCCGCGGATGAGGGCTTCGAGCATGGCCCGGCCGGAGACGCCCATGATGTCGGAGGCGACCGCGGAGAGTTTGATGCCGGTGTCCTCCAGGAGTTTCTCCAGCCGCTGGACCACACGGCCGCGTTCACGGGTGGCGGTGGTCCGGGCCCGGGTCAGGTCGCGCAGTTCGCGGACCGGCTCGGGCGGCACGAAGGAGGGCCTGACCAGGCCGTGGGCGCCGAGCTGGGCCAGCCAGGCCGCGTCCGAGACGTCCGTCTTGCGGCCGGGTAGGTTCTTGACCTGCCGCGCGTTGACCAGGACCACGTCCAGGCCCTCGGTCAGCACGTAGTAGAAGGGCTTCCAGTAGTCACTGGTCGCCTCGATCACTACCAGCGTCACCTGTGCGGCGAGCAGATGGTCCCGCAGATCCAGGACCGCGTTCGTCGTTGATCCCCACGTCGTGGTCTCGGTCGTGAAGGACCCCCGCCGCTTCGTACTCGGGGTGCGGACGCAGACCTTGGCGTCCTTCTTGCTGATGTCGAGGCCGGCGCAGCGTTCGTGCAGTACGTCCACGGCCTTGCTCCCTCCCTGGCGGACGGACCCGTCGTACGCCGTTCCGGGAGGACCAGGGTGGATCAGGAATTCTGACGCACGTGCTTCGCAGCAACACTCCACGGTTCCCGTGGACGGTCCCCAGCACCACGCTGACCTGCGAGCTCACCGGCATCACAGAGGCATCGGTTTCGGCCGGAACGAACCGCTCCAGCATCCCGGACCGGCATCAGCCCACGTCAGGGCAGACAGAAGCACCTCCGGCGCACGCCACGGCATTTACCACGCCCCCGGCGCGCACCGAAGGTGCGCTGGATCGCTGACCTGGGCTTTTATGAGCCGCCTTCGGGATTCGAACCCGAGACCTACGCATTACGAGCCCCAGACGCTTCCTGTCGGATACGTTCACGGGGTGCCATCGTGGGGCGGTTTCCGCAGGTCAGCGCCATGTTACGGCGCTTCCCCGTGCCAACCCGTGACAACCGGTTCAGAGCAGTTCGGGCACGCGATGGGCACGCATTGGGCACGCGGTGGGCACTCAAAAATGGGGCCCTGACCTGCATAAACGGTGCTCCGTGAAGCCCTACGCTACACCGGGACCCTGACATGCAGAAGGGGGCCGCGCAGCTCGCGCCGCGCGGCCCCTCAGTCATGCAGCCCGGGGGGCGTCGCCCGCAACCCCGGGCGCTCCGATCCCGCTCTCGCGAAGATCGTTAAGCACCCGTTCGAGCGCGTTCGCGCCGGCCGGTGTGACGTGCCGTTCATCCAGCGCGACGTACGTAGTCCCGTCGTGCGAGGTGCCGACGGCCCACACACCATCGTCGAGCCGAGTCCGAATTACCGAGATCATTACCGCCCCCCGCGGTCGCGCCCTCGTGCGAGCGCTCCCCATGCTTATCTGCGTGCGCTGTTCGTCCTTCGTCGAGCCCGTCGTACCGAGCGCTACCTAGTCCCAAGAGCTGTCGAGCGGTGCGGCCTCGGCCGGCGTCGGCTCCACCGGCACGGGGGCGACGTTCCAAGAACTATCGGCTCGAACTGCGTCGCCCTGTCCCGAAACTGCGCCCGCGCCCACAACGGCCGCGGCGGCGAGCAGGGCGACAGCAGCGCCGCACCCAATCCACTTCATGATCATTTGCGAGTTCCCTCCCCAGGTGTTGGGTATGCCACTTAGATACACCGGCGGCATGGTTCCCCTAAGGGATACGCTGCCTGTTCGAACGAGGATCGAACAAGCTTTTACCAGGTCAAAGGTAGGAACTTCCAAGATCCGAACCGGGGGACAGTGTGGGGACGTCAAGGCTGACCGACGCCGAAATGCGCGTGTATGGGCAGATCGCCGAAGGGGGTCAGATCGACGATGACGCTGGGCCGACCGCCGAACGGCTCCTCACCTCCGGCCTCATCCTGCAAGATCCTTTCCAGCCAAGCGGGTTTGTCGCGGTCCCATTCAGCGAGATCGAGACGCGCCTGCGCGAGACCGTGCAGCATCAGCTCGAAGAGACCGCACGGCAGCTTGCAGAAATCCCCGTGCTGGTCGAGCAGTTGCGAACATGCCGGCACGCCCGGGGCGGTGACGGTATCGCCCAGTGGATTGAGGGCAAGGACGCCGTGAACGCCGCGATCTCCCTCGCCGTTCAGTCCTCCCGGCATGAGCTGCTGTCCGCTCAGCCCGGACCCCGGCCCAAGCGAGTGATCAAGCTGTCGACAGACAGGGATCGAGCCGCAGTCGAGCGAGGCGTCGCGGTTCGCACCATCTACAACGCGAGCAGCCGCTCGAACCCCGCGGCGGTCGATCGCGTCAACGAGCTGACGCCGCTCGGCGCGGCGTTCCGTACGCTTCCCCGCGCCTTCATGCGGCTGATCCTGATCGACCGAGAATTTGCGATCATCGAGGACCACGCCGACGGGCGCCCGAGCTTCGAAGGCGCCTACCTCGTGAGGGACCGGGCGGTGTGTGGGTTCTTGGCCGCGGCGTTCGAAGTCGAGTGGCAGCTCGGGCTCGACTGGCACAGCGAGGAACCCGCTGCGCAGCCACGCCCCGCCGTGACGACTCCCCTACAGCGCACAATCCTGCGTGAGCTTTGCGCGGGGAAGGATCAGCAGCAGATTGCGAAGATCCTCGGCTACAGCGCGAAGACGGTCAATTCTGCATTGAGCGATCTTCGGACGCGGCTCGGAGTGGCCACCGTCTATCAGCTCGTCGCATGGTGGGCGGGCCCCGAGGGTGTGGCCGAGCAGTCAGTCGATCAGGGCTAGTTCGTCCCGGACGTACCGCGAAGCCTGTTCAGCAGTTCATGCACGAGCGGCATGTCGTCCGGCGACAAGCCAGGGGCGTGCGCGACGGTGGCAGCGCCCCCGGAGGGGTCGCCCTCGGCCGGTATGCGCGTCGTGACGAGCCCGATGTACTCAGCGGCGGCAGCGATCTGCAAGTCGCGCACGGGCACCTCGGCCGCGACCGCGAGGCCACGAACCAGCGCGGGCGAAATCTTCACGGGGTCGCCGTCCTCGATCTTGTGCACGAGCGTGTACGACGGCGTGTACCCGGTTACGGGGTCGACGGCGAGGGCGGCATAGGCCCGGTACGGGCGCCCGCGGCGCCCCCTGCGCACTAGATCCGCGAACGGTGTGCCGAGCTCGGGCTCGGTCGGGTTACTCACGTTCCCCACCCCCACTCATGTTTCGTAACAAGAACAGCTTAGGGCCATCTAATCAGCCAGCATGCCCCAGAGCACAACCCCCAATCCCGTTGACGTGCCGTTTCTCTCCTCCTAGGGTCGTGATTGTTCATGAACGTGAACAGTCCACCTGCCGGTTTTACCGTGCTGTGATCAGGGTTGTTCACGTCTGCTGACAGGGGTTGAACATGAGTGCAAGTGCAGTTGAGTACCTGGGGCCGCCGCCCGCGCAGCGCAACACGAAGCACGCGCGGATCGCTGCGGACCTGCGAACGCACCCGGAGGTGTGGGGGGTCATCCGGCGCCCCGCTTCCCTCGACAGTGCGGCGTCGGCCGCGCGGGCGATCCGCGAGGCGCGACTGCCCGCGTACTCCCCGGCCGGCACGTTCGAGGCGGTCGCCCGGACCGTCACCGAGGGAGACCGCACCGAGTACCGCGTCTATGCCCGGTACGTCGGCGCCGCTGAATCTGCCGCGTGATCTGCGAGCACTGGAGCGGCGCCGCCCGCGCCCACTGCCGAGCGGTCGGCGCCCGCCGCTACATCGTCGGCAACCGGTGCCCTGCTCACACACCCGCAGCACTCGCCGGCCTGCCCGAACCTCCGGGCTCGCCGATCCCCGTAAGGAGACGTTCCGTTGAGCCTCGCCGCGACGGATTGGGTTTGGTCCCAGTCCGACAGCCGAGGCGCCGCTCGTCTGGTGCTGCTCGCGATTGCTGACCGGGCCGACGCCGACGGCGTCGCCTACGCCGGTACCGCCTTGCTCATCCGGCGCACCCGCGCCGCCCGGTCCACCGTCCGCGACGCCGTCGACACCCTGCTTGTCTCGGGTGAGCTCGCCGTCGTCGAGGGCAGGCTCGGGCCCGGCGGCGAAACGGTTTACCGCTTCCCGCTGCTCGACGCGAGGAGGGCCGGTGAGCGGTCCGGGCCGACTACCGGCCCGGACCGGAGATCGGCCCCCGGGGGGCCGGTGAGCGGCCCCGGGGAGGGCCGGACATCCGCCCCGGGGGGACCGGCTACCGGCCCGGGGGAGGGCCGACTACCGGCCCCCGGGGGGCCGCTCACCGGCCCCCAGAACAAAAGAAGCTCTCTACAAGACAAAGAACAGCAGCAGCCGCGCGCGACGAACACCGCGGCAGCGCTGATTCCCGAACTGCGTCCGCTCGACGCCGCTCTCGTCTCCGCCTCGATCACCGTCCGGTGGTCGCTCGGTCTCGGCGAGCAGCGCGACGTCTACCGGCTCGTACAGGCGCACGGCGTCGAGGCCCTGGTCGACCTCGCCGCCCGCCGCACCAATCCGGGCGAGGCACCGAAGAGTGCCCGCTACTGGCTCAAGGTCTGGAGCGACCTCGACCGGCCGGCGCCGAGCGCGCCGCCTCGGGCGCCCGCCTCGACCGCGAGCTACGCCGACAACCTCGCCGCCGGCCTCGCCCTGCTCGCCCAAAAGGAGAGCCGCACATGACGCCCGAACAGATCGCCGCCCTGCTCGCCTTCGCCGGAACCCTCGACAGCCGCGTGCGCCGCGCCCTCGCCGACCCGCAGCAGTCCGCCCGCACCATCTCGGAGTGGACCGCCGCCGTCGCCGACGTGCCCGCGACCATGCCCGCCACAGGATGGGACGCCGCCCGCGCAACCCGCCGCTACTACGAGCAGCAGGGCGGGAACAAGAGCTCGCAGTACCGGCCGATCGAGCCGCACGACCTGCTCGCCGCATGGGGGCCGCACCGCGCCGAGGTCATGGCCCGCCACACCGACCCCGTGCCGGCCGCCGACCCGGACAACCCCGCCGCGTGGCGCGAGGAACTGCTCGGCACCCGTGCCTCGGTCGCCCGCGGGCACGCTGCGCCCGCGCAGTACCGGGCCGAGATCAACCAGGCTGGGCAGAAACGTCTCGCCGCGCTCACGTCGGGAGTCGGCACCGGCCCGCGCCGGTACATGCCCGCACACGTGGCCGCCGAGCTGCGGCAGTTCCGGCCGGCCCGCGCGCACCGCGAGCAGCTCGTCGCCGAGGGTCTGCCCGACCCGCTCGGCGTCCGGTGCCCGTACTGCCTCGCCGCCATCGACGAGCAGTGCCGGAGCAGCTTCCGCAACCGCGGGAAGGGCCGGCGACCGCTCACCGGCGTTCACCCCTCGCGCGTCGAGGCGCTGCTCGCTCACCTCAGCAACGGCGAGCAGGCCGACGACGAGCAGGTGCGCCTCGCTCGGATCATGTGCCAACCGCCCGCACCGCGGCGCGAGTCCCGAGTTCGGCACACCAGCGGCGGGGGCGAGGCCCGATGATTCCCGCCGCCGCGCGCGCCGTGATCGCCGCGCACCTGACCGACGAGCTCGACGTGCAGCCACACCTCGCAACCGCTGTCGTCGCCGCCCTCGCCGACCGCCTCGCCCTCGACGGATGGCACCTGACCGACGTCTACCCCGCGCGACCGGTCGCGCCTCGCGCGCGGGAAACCCGCGGCGCTCGGCGCGCCCTCGACCGACTGCTGCGCCGTGCCCGAACGAACGAGGAAAGGACCCCATGAGCGCCGCCCTGCTCGCCCTCGCCGTGACGCTCGCGCTCGCCCTCGGCGCCTCCCTCGCGTACGCGGTCCGGATCGACGATCGCCTCGACCGCGAGCTGCGCCGCCTCGACCGCGGACCCTGCCCGACCACCTGCACCACCTGCTCGACGACGCCGCGCCGAGCCGAGAACGGAGAGACCACACCATGAACCTGAACACCCGTACCCGCACTCGGTCTCGGCGCGGCCGGAGCGACGCCCGCGAGGCTGTGCGCGACGAGCGGCGCGCAGCGATCCGAGTCCTGCTCGCCCGCGCCGACCGAGGGGTGCTCGGCCCCGAGGAAACGGTAAAGCTGCGGCAGCTCGTCGAGGCCGAGGTCGCCGACGGCGACGCCTTCCGGCGCTCGGCCGCAGGGCAGCAGGCCGCGGCGCTGCGGCTGACACACCGCGTCGCCGCCGCCGAGCAGGCCATCGTCGAGGCCGAGGCAGAGCGCGACCAGTACGCCGCCGAGGTCGAGTCCCTGCGCACGGGCGCGGGGGTGCGCGCATGAGTTACGCACAGGCTGTGCAAGAGACCTCCCGCGCGCTGCGAACGATCCGCGGCCGGTGGGCCGACCTGCTGCTCGCGATCGAGGAACCGCCGGCCGATCACTGGCCACCGCGGCAGCTCGCACACACCATGCGCGAGGGCGACGACGAGCAGCTCGTCGTCGAGGACCGGGCGCCGCTCATACTCCGCGAGCACCCCGCCCCGCTCAACCTCGGCGCGCTCGACTCGGCCCTCGCTGTCGAGCGGCTCGTGTTCGACCTCGCCGACACCCTCGCCGCCGCCGTACAGCGCACCGAGCAGGGCGACCCCCGCGCGTGGCGGGCCCCGGACCCGGCCGCGCCCGACAGTCGGCGCGCGGCAGGATCGCGGGCGCACGGGCTGCATTGGGCGTGCGTGTGGGTCGAGGGGCGCGTGCGAGACGAGGACACCACGCCCGAGCACGAGCTCGACGGCACGCTGAGCGCCCCGCCGTTCGAGGTGCTCCCCCTGCACCTGCTGCACGAAGCGAGGCGTACCGCGCGGATCGCCGAGGCCCGGGTGCTGCGCGCTCTCGGCCTCGACCAGCGTGAGACCCCGCTGCCCGAGCCGTGCCCGTGGTGCGAGGGCGAGCTCACTTTGCACAGCGCCCCCGACGGGCCGCCGGCCGTGACCTGCTTGGGCGGGCGCGCCTGCTCGGCCCCTGTCCCCCTCGACAGCAGCGAGCGGGCGCGGGTGTGGGAGTGGGACGACCTCCCCGAACTGATTGTCGCGCTCGGGCTGGACATCAGCGCCGCGGCGTAGGCGTAGGTGGGGGCCCGGTGATCCGGGCCCCCACCATCACGACTTGATAACAGCCCACGCAAACCCGCCCCACCGCCCCCCAGTTGGCACGACAGTTCACCATATAGCGGGATCTCTCGACCCTGCTTGACCTCAATTTATTTAGTGTTGCTAAGTAAATATTTAGGTCTGTACTTGCGTGTTGAACCTTCGAAGGGATTGATTGAAAGTGAAGAATTATTGGGGGCGGGTAATTCGCGAAGCTCTCCAAAGCGGCGACGGCACCCTGCGACTCATCTTCCTGCTGGGCTTTACCGCGGTCCTGGCCATGGCCCTGATGTTCGCGGCGCGCGCCGTCGGCCTGGTGTAGCCCAGCCCCGGCGGGATCATGCATCACTCGCATTGAGGTTGCATTGTTATCTGCCCGTGACCTAATGTGGGGAGCGCCTCCGGCGTGCCCGGAAACAGGCACTGCACTCACGCCCCGCCACCATCCCCCCGGTGGCGGGGCGTTGGCATGTCCGGGAGGTGATCCCGTGGCCGAGCCGATCACGGACGCCGACCGCACGGCGGTGCGCCGACTGCACTCCGAAGGCAAGTCCCGCAACGCCATCGCCCGAGAGACCGGGCGGAGCGCCGCCACCGTCTCCAAGATCGCCGCCGAGCAGGGCCTCGCGTTCAGCGGCGGGGCGCGCGTGGCTGCTGCCACACAAGCCCGTACGGCCGACGCCGTCACCCGGCGCGAGCGCCTCGCCGACGACGCGCTCGACGGCGCTCTTGCTCAGGTCGAGCGGGTCGTCGAGGCCGAGTCCGCCCGGGACGCACGCGACTACGCCACGGCCGCACGCGCGCTCACCGAGGTACACGCCAAGGTCGCCGAGCTCGCCCGCCACACCAGCGGCGGGAGCGCCGGCGGGATGCTCGACCGCCTCGCCGACGCCCTGCTCGGGCCCCCGGTCGGAGGTGACAGCGAGGAGGTGCAGTGACCGCCCTCGCCCCGCTCTCCCCCAAACAGATCGACTCGATCCGCGGCGCCACCGCCCGTATCAACCTTTGGCACGGCTCAGTCCGCAGCGGAAAGACGATCGCCTCGCTCGTCTGCTTCCTACTCATGATCCACCGGGCCCCCGCGTCGGGCCTGATCGTCATCTGCGGCAGGTCGCTCCAGACGATCGAGCGGAACTGTCTCGACGTCCTCGCCGACCCGACGCTGTTCGGCAAGGTCGCCGCCGAGGTCCACCACACCCGCGGCGCCACCACGGCCGTAATCCTGGGCCGCGTCGTTCACCTCGTCGGCGCCGCGGACGCGCGCGCCGAGGGGCGCCTGCGCGGCATGACCGCCTCGCTCGCCTACTGCGACGAGGTCACGCTGCTGCCCGCCGCCTTCTTCCGGCAGCTCCTCGCCCGCCTGTCGGTCCCCGGTGCGAAGCTGATCGGGACCACGAACCCCGACTCGCCCCGGCATTGGCTGCGGACCGACTACCTCGACCGGGCCGACGAACTCGACCTCGCCGCCTTTCACTTCCGCCTCGCCGACAACCCCTCGTTGAGTGAGGCGTACGTCGCCGCCCTCGCCGCAGAGTTCACGGGCCTGTGGCGCCGGCGCATGATCCTGGGCGAGTGGGTCGTCGCCGAGGGCTCCGTCTACGACGCTTACGACGAGGCGCTGCACGTCGTCGACGAGCTGCCCGCGATGCGCCGCCATTGGGTCGGCATCGACTACGGCACCGCGAACCCCTTCGCCGCGCTGCTGCTCGGCCTCGGCGACGACGACCGGCTGTACGTGGTGAGCGAGTGGCGCCACGACTCCCGCGCCGTACACCGCCAGATGACCGACGCGCAGTACAGCCGCGCCGTCCGCGACTGGCTCGGCGAACTGGACGTGATCCCGGAATGGACGTTCGTCGACCCGAGCGCCGCCTCGTACTCCAATCAGCTTTGGGCCGACGGACACCCCGGCGTCACCCGCGCCGTAAACGACGTGATCGACGGAATCCGCAGCGTCTCGAACGCCCTCGACGCCGGCCTGCTGCGCATCCATCGCTCGTGCGAGGGACTGCTCGGCGAACTGCCCACCTACGTGTGGTCGGAAGAGGCCGCCGCCCGCGGTGAAGACAAGCCAGTGAAGAAGGACGATCACAGCGTCGACGCCCTGCGCTACGTGATCCACTCGACGGCGCACGAGTGGCGCCCCCTGCTCACGCAAGCCGCATAACCCAACCCAACCGACCACGGCCCCCGCCGCCGAGTCGGCGCGGGGGCTTTGCCATGCCCAAGGGGGGCCGCCCGTGCGCGCCGACTGGACCGACCGATTCCTCGCCCGCATCACCGACACCCCGGCCGGCTGCTGGCAGTGGACCGGCTACCTCATGCCCAACGGATACGCCCGCTTCACCATCGACGGCGAGCGCCAGTACGCGCACCGCGCCTCGTACGAGGCCCTCGTCGAGCCGATACCCGAGGGCCTGGTGATCGACCACCTGTGCCGCAACCGCGGGTGCGTCAACCCCGCCCACCTCGAACCGGTCACGCAGCGAGTCAACGTCCTGAGGGGCGCGTCGCACGTCGCCGCCCGCGCCCGACAGACCGAGTGCATCCACGGCCACGCGTTCGACGAGGCCAACACCTACCGAGCAGGCAACGGCACCCGCAAGTGCCGCACCTGCCGCACGGCCGCGCGCGCCCGCGCACGGAAGCGAACGGGGGTGAGCTGTGCCGCTGCCTGACAACAACGCCCCTTGGCCCCCGCCGCACCTTGCCCGCCCCCTCGCCGAGATGCGCGTCGATGACGCTTGGTATTCCGGCGACGCCGCCAAGCTGACCGCCGTCTACGCCAACAACCCGAGCAGGACGAACGGCGCATCCCGCCTGTGGGGGCGCCGCCGCGCACCGCAGCCCGGTAAGCGCGACAACCGTCTGCACATCCCCCTCGCCGGCGACATCGCCACCGCGAGCGCCGACCTGCTGTTCAGCGAACCGCCCGTGTTCACCGTCGCCGACACTGCGACGCAGGACCGACTGAACGAGTTGAGCGACGCCGACGGCATCGCGAACACCCTGCTCGAAGGCGCCGAGGTCGCCGCCGCACTCGGCGGCGTGTACCTGCGGATCACGTGGGATCGCTCGCTCGTCGACCGGCCGCTGCTCACCACCGTGCACGCTGATTGCGCGGTGCCCGAGTTCTCGTTCGGCCTGCTGCGCGCCGTGACCTTCTGGCACGAGCTCGCCTCGGACGGCGCGACCGTGCTCCGCCACCTGGAACGGCACGAGCGCGGTCGCATTCTGCACGCGCTCTACCAGGGCACCGCCGACAACCTCGGCCGACGCGTACCGCTCACCGAGCACCCCGCGGTCGCCCCGCTCGCCGAGGCGCTCGGCCCCGACGGCGAGTCGATCGAGACCGGCATCGACCGTCTGACCGCCGCCTACGTCCGCAACATCGGGCCAAACCGAAAGCATCGCGGCTCAGACCTCGGCCGCTCCGACTACGCCGCCCCGCTGTACGACCTGCTAGACGCGCTCGATACGACATGGACGAGTTGGATTCGCGACATCCGCCTCGCCCGCGCCCGCCTGATCATCCCCGACGCCTACTTGCGCGACCACGGCCCCGGCAACGGGGCGAGCTTTGATTCCGACCGGGAAATCTGGCAGCTCCTGAACATCCCGCCCACCGAGCAGGGCGGCATCACCCTGTCTCAGTTCGCGATCCGGGTCGAGGAGCACGAGAGGAGCGCCGAGGCCACGACACGGCAGGCCGTACGGTCGGCCGGCTACGCCGCGCAGACCTTCGGCATCGACGACCAGGGCGCCGCGATCACCGCAACCGAGGTCAAGGCGAAGGAGCGCCGGAGCATGACCACCCGCGGCAAGAAAATCCGGTATTGGTCGCCGCCCCTCGCCGAAATGCTGCACGTCATGCTGTTGCTCGACCGGCTGCTGTTCGGCCGCAGCATCGTGCCCGAGCGCCCCCGGATCGACTTCGGGGGCGTCATCAGCGAGGACCCGACCACGCTCGCGCAGACCCTTTCCCTGTATCAGCAGGCGCAGGCCGTAAGCGTCGACACCAAAGTGAGAATGATCCACCCCGGATGGGACGAGGCCGAAGTGCAGACCGAGGTCGCCCGCATCCTCACCGAGACAGGCCAGGCCGTGCCTGACCCCATGCAGGTCGGGGCCCTCGACTAATCGACCTCCAGATTGATGGCGGACGCCTTGCCGGTCTGCTGGTCCTCTTCGATCTCGAACTGAATCTCTTGGCCGTCTTCGAGGGAGCTCAGACCTGCCTTCTCGACTGCGGAGATGTGGACAAAGATGTCGTCACCGCCGACCTCGGGCTCGATGAATCCGAACCCCTTGGTGATGTTGAACCACTTCACTGTGCCGCGCTTCAGATTCGTCATGAGCCCATACATCCCCTCGTAGACGATCAAGAAACTCACTCGAATAGGTGAATACCTGAGGGGGTGGCCGTGCCCATCCACCCCGCCATGGCCGAGGATCTCTCGGCCGCTGTCCGCGACTTGTACGCGGACGCCGAGCAGCGGCTGCTCGGCATCGTCGCCCGGCAGCTCGCCGACGGGTTCGAAGCCCCGGGGTGGGCGACCAACAAACTGCGGGACATTCAGGCGCTGCGCCGCGGGGCACAGGGTGTCGTCGACGCCCTCGCCGAGGCGGTACAGCTCGACGTGTTCGACGCGGTCGCCGAGGCGTACAACATCGGCGCCCGATCCGGTCTCGCCGAACTCGGGGCACTGCACGATGCCGACCTGCGTCGGATCGCCGAGACCACGCCGAGCACGAGGGCAGTCGACCGCCTCGCCGCCGAGACAATCGATCTCGTAACGGCCACCCACCGCGGGATACTCCGCGGCGTCGAGGACGGGTACCGGCAGGTGATCGCCGAGGTTTCGGCGACTCCCCTGCTCGGCGTCGACACCCGCAGGCAGGCCACACAATCCGCCATGGACCGGTTTGCCGACCGGGGTCTGCGGACGTTCGTCGACCGCGGCGGGCGCGCGTGGCAGATGACGAGCTATGCCGAGATGGCCGTGCGGACGGCGACCGGTAGGGCCGCGGTCGAGGCGCACGGCGACAAGCTGCGCGCGGCCGGCGTCGACCTCGTGATCGTCAGCAACGCCCCCCACGAGTGCCCTGTGTGCCAACCGTTCGAGGGCAAGGTACTGAGCCTCGACGGACCCGGCGGCGCCCGCACGGTTGAGGTCGAGCACGCCGTCGAGGACGGCAGCACCGTGCAGGTGCACATCGCGGGCAGTCTCGACGAGGCACGGCAGCGCGGTTTCCAACACCCGAATTGCAGGCACAGCATTGCCGCCTATCTGCCCGGGGTGACCCGGCCGGCGGCCGAGGCGTCCGAGGACCCCGACGGATACGAGGCGACACAGAAGCAGAGGGCGATCGAGCGCGGGATCAGGAAGTACAAGAACCGGTCGGCCGCGGCGACGAGCCCCGAGGCTCGTCGGGCGGCCGAGGCCAAGGTTCGGCAGTGGCAGGCCAAACAGCGCGCCCACCTCGCCGAGCACCCCGAACTCATCCGCCGTCGCGAGCGCGAGCAGCCCGGCGCCAGCAACCTCCCCTCGACCGCACCGCGCCCGCCGCAGGACGCGTTCGAGGCTGCGCGCGTCCGCTCCGGCGACGAGCGCACCCTGCCCGAGATGACCGACGAGCAGCTCGGCGCCGCGATCCGGCCCGGCGTGCTCGATCAGCGCGACCTCGACCGCATCCGCGGCGAGGCCGGCCGGCGCGACGAGCAGGTGCTGCTCGACCGCATCCGACCGCAGGGCCGACTCGTCGACAACCTCGCCGAGTTCAGCGACGACGAGCTCGCCCGCGTCTCTACCCACCTCGGCGACGACGACATGCTGCGGATCATGGGGGAGATGGACCGGCGCGACATCGACGCCGCCATGCCCGGTATCCGCCGTGACCTCGTCGGCATGTCTGAACGGGACCTCGCCGCTCGCGCCCGCAACGTCGAAGGCGACCGGGCGGCGATCGGCGCCGAGATCCACCGCCGCCGAGCGCTCGCCGACCTCTTCCCCTCCGGCCGTCTCGCCGGCGACCTCTCCGCCCTCGGCGACGACCTGCTCGTCTGGGGGGTGCGCTACGCCGCCCCCGAGGACTCCGCCCGGATCGCCGCCGAAATCGACCGCCGGTACCCGGCCGCGCCACCGCCCGCCCCCGCGGGCGCACGCGTCGCCGACACCCTCGCCACCCGGACCGCGCTCGACGAGGCCATGCAGCCCGTGCCCCTCGACGACCCGCCCCCGGCGGACCCCGACGAGTGGGGCGCCTACGGGCGCGACCTCGAAAAGGGCCCCGACGGGACCGAGCACATGTCCGCCGCCGAGCGTTGGGCGTACGAGCGGGAACTCGAACAGCGGGCGGCACGCGAGGCGTACAGCCGCGAAGAGATACGCGGGATGTACCAGGAACACATTTACCTGCAATGGCTCGCCGCCGAGGACGCGACCCGAGGGCACATGCTCAGCCGCGCGGCCGAGGCCGCCGGCGTCGACCCGCGCTCGCTCTTCACCGGGCCGGCGCACGTCGCCTACGCCCGCGCCTCGGAAGACCTCATCAGATGGTGGGCCGATACCTCGCCGCGCGTCACGCTCGCCGAGTTCACCGAGCAGGTGACCGGCGTCAAGAACGCGGCGGCCGAGACCGCCCGCCAGTCCGCCCACGGTCAGCAGCTCAAGCAGTAAGGGGGTGCCCGTGGGATTCCGCGAGGCCGCGGTGCGCGCTCGGCAGGCCGGGGCGCACGCCGCCCTCACCGGGCGACCGGCTACCGACTGCCCGTACCGCGGCGAAGAGCCGCTGCTGCGCGCCGCATGGGTGCGCGGCTACGTCGCCGCCGAGCAGCAGCTCGCACCGGCCGAGCCGTAGCCCCTCTCTCCCCCTCTATAGGGCCGCCGATCAGGTGGCCCTTTTTTCATGCCCGTACGAGCCCCGGAGGGCTATCCCGTCATGCCCGAGAACACCGTCGACCCCGGCACCGTCACCCCGCCCGCCGGCGACCCGGCCGCCCCGCCGAACCCCGCCCCAGGCGCTCCGTCCGCCCCGGCCGCGGGCGCGGGCGCTGAGCAGCAGCTCGCCGAGGCGACCACCCGCGCCGAGCAGGCCGCGGCCGAGCGCGACGAACTGCGCTCCGCCCTCGACGCCGTGACCAAGGCGCTCAACCCCAACGGCGGCGAGGCCGAGCAGGACCCGGCCAAGCTCGCCGCCGCGGTCGCCGAGCGCGACCGCCTGCTTGCCGAGCACGCCGGCGAACTGCGCTCCGCCCGCGTCGAACTCGCGGTCGCCCGCGCCGCCGCCGACCAGGGCGCCCGCGGCGACCGCCTGCTCAACTCGCGCAGCTTCCTCGCCTCGGTCGCCGACCTCGACCCGACCGCGGCCGAGTTCGGCACCAAGCTCGCCGCCGCAATCACCGCGGCCGTGACCGCTGACCCCGACATCTACCGCGCCGGACCGTCCGGCCCGCCCCGCGGCGGCGCCGAGTTCCACGGCGCCCCGGCCGGCGACCGCCGCGCCGCCACGCTGCACGACGCCGTCGCCGCCCGCCTCGGCGGCTGAACGATCTAGGAGAATCCTTTGCCCACCTCCCTTAGCGAGGCCCGGAACAATGCCACCGATGACGTAGACGTTCAGGTCATCGACGAGTTCCGTAAGTCGTCCGACATCCTCGACCGCCTCACCTTCGACAACGTCGTAAGCCCGACCGGCGGCGACACCCTCACCTACGGATACCGGCGCCTGATCAGCCAGCGGTCGGCCGACTTCCGCGCGATTAACAGCGAGTACGTGCCGGCCGAGGTCGCAACGCAGCGCTACACCGTCGACCTCGTACCGCTCGGCGGTAGCTTCCAGATCGACCGCGTGATCGCCCGTATCGGGCCGGCCGCCTCGGGCGCCGTCACCCTCAACATGCAGCAGCTCATCAAGGCGAGCCGCGCACGATTCGCCGACGCCGTGATCAACGGTGACAAGGCCACCGACGCGAAGGGATTCGACGGCCTGTCGAAGATCCTGACCGGATCGAGCACCGAGTACCTGCCGCTGAACAACGGCGTCACGAGCGGGTTCGTCGACTGGACCACGATCACCGACAAGGGCTCGGCCCTCGCCGCGCAGCGCCACATCGACGACTGGCTCGCCGCGATGGATGACGCGCCCGATGTCATTTACGGCAACCGCAAGACCCTGTCTCTCTTCAAGACCATCGCCGCGTGGACCGACCAGCTCGACAAGAGCACGGACGCGTTCGGGCGCCCGGTCACCGCGTACAACGGAATCCCGCTCGTCGACCTCAAGAGCAAGGCCGGAGCGAACGTCGACGTGATCGGCCTGGTGACCCGCGACCCGGACGGCGCCGGCGGGGGCGGGAACGTAACCGGCCTCGGCGATCTGTACGCCGTCCGCTACGGCCTCGATGGATTCCACGGCGCCTCGGTCGGGGGCGGCGCCCCGCTCGTGTCCACATGGCTTCCCGAGTTCGACCGCTCCGGCGCCGTCAAGACCGGTGAAGTCGAAATGGGGCCGGTGGCACCCGTCCTCAAGGCGACCAAGGCCGCTGCCGTGTTCCGCAACATCAAGAGCGCGTGATGCCCGTGATCATGCGCATCACGGCCCCGGTCGCCGACTTCACCGGAGAGGGACCGGCCGGCGTCCAGTTCACCGACGGCACCGCCACCACGAGCGACCCGGCAGTGATCGGCTACTGCCAGGGGGCCGGCTACACCGTCGAGCCCCTCGGCGACGATCCGCCGGATACCGAGCAGAGCAGCGAGCAGGACGGCCCGGCCGACACCACGTCGACGGGCCGTTCTGCTGCGCGCAATAAGAGGGGGTGATCGTGGCCCGCCAGCCCTACGCAACCCCCGAACAGCTCGCTACCTACACCGGACAGCCCGCACCTGCCGACGCCGAGAGACTCCTCGCACGGGCCGGCGAGGACATCGACAGTGCGCTGCTCACCGCGGTCTATCCCGTGGACGAGGACGGCGACCCGCTCGACGCGAAGATCGCCGCCGCTCTGGCCGCGGCGAGCTGCGCGCAGGTCGAGTATTGGGTGGCCGCCGGCGACGACGGCACCGGGTCGCAGGGCAGATGGGACTCGGTCTCGATCGGCCCCGTGTCCCTGTCGGGGCGATCCGCCTCGACAGCGGGCGCGTCCGGCGTCGAACTCGCGCCGCGCGCAGCCCGAGAGCTGCGCCGCGCCGGCCTCACCCCGGGATGGGTGGCCGCATGGTGACCCGCGTCCCGCCCTCCCTGCTCCGCCACCGAATCAGCGTCGAGCCGTACCTCGGCGACGGCGCGTACGGCCCGGCCTATGGGCCGACCGCCGAGCATCCCGCCCTCGTCAGTCACACCGTCCGCATGATCCGCGCGGCCGACGGCCGCGCCGTCACGAGCACCGCGCAGATCATCGCCGCGCCCGGTCTGGACTGCCCGCCCGGATCGCGGGTCACCCTGCCCGACGGACGGATCACGACCGCGCTTGTCGCCACCGGCCACACCGCCCCGGGCCTGCCCGTACCGAGCTGCGCGGAGGTGATGTGCGAATGAGCCGTGCCCGCCTGCGCTGGAACGGCGACGCCGCCACAACCGCGATCCGCTCAGGACTCCTGCGAGGACTGAACCTCGCCGGTGAACTCACCCTGCAAGCGACCCGGCAGCGGGTGCCGATCGCCGAGGGCACCCTCGAACGCTCCGGCGCCGTCAGCGTCGACGAGCAGGCGCTGACCGCCGCCGTCGTCTACGACACCCCATACGCGGTCCGGGTCCACGAGGACATGACCGCCCGGCACTCCCCCGGCCGCTCCGCGAAGTACGTCGAGAGCGTGCTGCCCGAGGTCGCCGGCGAGGTGCAGGCAGTGATCGCCGCACAGGTCCGGCGCGAACTGCGATGACCTACACCGTCGACTTGCTCGACGGTCTCGCCCGCCTGCTGCACTCCGCCGGCGTCGGCATCTACCGCCCCGACGGCGTATACGCCGCGGGCGAGACCGCGATCACCATCGCCGCTCTTCCCCCGGTCCCCGACCGCGTGATCTGCCTCGCCGCCTACCCGGTCACCGACTCCCCCGTGCTCACCGACACGACCACGGGTATTCAGGCGCGCACCCGCGCGGGGGCCGACCCCCGCGAGGTCGACGCCCTCGACGACCAGGTGCACGAGGTGCTGCACGGCAGCGGCCCACACCGATTCGGCGCCGTCCCCGTGCAGCTCGTCTACCGCGTCTCGGCCGCCCCGATCGGCGCCGACTCGGCCGGCCGCTGGGAGCGATCCGCCAACTTCCATGCCCGCGCCCACCGGGCGCACCCCCACCTCGAATAGGAGGCGCCCCCTTTGAGTACCCCGACGCCCCCGGCCGAGACCGTAACCGCGCTCGCTCGCAGGTACCGCCTTGAGCTGGACATGGGCACCACGCCCGGCACCCCGATATGGACCCTTGTCCCCGGGGTCACGGAATTCACCCCCAAGGTGGAACCGACGCAGCAGGAGGTCACCACCTACGACGCCGACGGGTGGGCCGAGCAGGCCGTGACCATGCTCGCGTGGTCGATCGAGACCACCATCGCTCACCGCGCCCACCCAACGACCGGGGTTTTCAACGCCGCGCAGGAAGCCCTGCGGAAGGCATCCCGTTCGTTCGGCGCCAAGTCGTACGTGAACATCCGCTACTACGACCGCAACGGTGCCCCGGACGCGCAGCAGGGCCTCGCCCTGGTGACCTGGGAGCCGGACGGCGGGGGCCCCGACGAGGTCGACACGATCAAGGTCACGCTTACCGGGTCCGGCCCGCTCGCCGAGATCACCAACCCCGCGGCCGGTGGCGGGACTTTCGCCGCCAAGGGAGGTAACGCGTAGTGGCGTTCGAGGAACTCGGCGAACTGCTCGACGAGTCGATCGAGCTACCGGTCGCCGGTCGCCTCTACACCGTGCCCGCGCCCTCGGCCGAGATCGGCCTGCGGACACAGGCACTCATCCATGCCGCCGCGGTCGCCGCGGACGGAGGACGGGCCGACGAGCAGGTGCTCGGCGACGCCGCCGAGCGCGATCTCTACCGAGACGTACTCGGCCCCGCTCACGACGAGATGATCGCCGACGGCGTGAAGTGGCCGACGCTCAAGCACGCCGCGATCACGGCCATGGTGTGGATCGCGCAGGACAAGACCGCCGCAGAGCGGTACTGGACCGCGGCCGGCGACCCTTCTCGTCTGGCCCCGAACCGGGAGGCCCGCCGGAACCGATCGGGTGCGGCGAGCTTGACCCCGTCTCGGGGCTCTACGAGTGGTACGAGTACCCGCCCGGCGCCCGCCCGCGGCGCGGGCAAGAAGGCCCGCAAGCGTCGCTGACCTGGGCGGCGATCCTCGCCGAGTGGCCGCTCGTCGAGGCTGATCTGCACGAGGTCTACGGGATCGACCTCAGCACTCCCGGGCTGCTGCAAGCCCGTTCCTGGCGATGGCTGCGCGTGCGCATCCTCGCTCTGCTCTCGGCCGAGTCTCGCCTCGCCCGGGTGCTCACCCCTCCGCCCGATGCCTCCCCCACGGGAGGGACGACCGCCAGGAGGTGACCACCCGTGGCCCTCATGGTGGGCGAACTCGCCGCCACAATCACGATCGACGACTCGGGCGCAGATGCCGGAATGGCGCGCGCCCGCGCCGCGGTACAGGCGGGCGGCGACCAGATCGCCGCCGCGGCCGACCGAGCAGGGCAGGAAGCGGGCGACGCCCTCGGCGACGGTCTCGCCGAGGGCGCGGCCGACGGCGGTGAGCGCGCGTCCTCCGGCATGGGCGCGGCGCTGAAAGGATTCGCCGCCGCCGCGGTGGGCGGGGCCATCGGCAGCGCGCTCATGGGCGGCATCGCCGAAGCCATGGACCGCGGCAAGGTCGCCGGCAAGCTACAGGCGCAGATGGGCAGTTCGGGCCCCGTCGCCAAGGAATACGGCAAGGCCGCCGGCGCCCTGTACTCCGGCGCGATCGTCGAGTCGGTCGCCGACGGCGCCGACATCCTGCGCGGCATCGCGCAGCAGGGTCTGCTACCGCCCGAGGCGACGCAGAGCCAGATCAAGGACATGGCGACGCGTGTCTCGGACACGGCCTCGGTCATGGGCGAGGACGTCGGCAAGGTGTCCCGCGCGGTCGGCGTGATGCTGAAATCCGGCATCGCGAAAAACGCCGAAGAGGCAATGGACGTCCTTGTAAAGGGCAGCCAGTCGGGCACCAACGCGGCCGAGGATTTGCTCGACACTTTCAGCGAGTACCCGATTCAGTTCAAGGATCTGGGGCTAGACGCTCAGACCGCGATGGGCCTCATGCAGCAGGGGCTGCAAGGGGGTGCCCGCGATGCCGACACCGTCGGCGACGCCTTGAAGGAATTTGCGATCCGCTCGAAGGACATGAGCAAGGGAAGCGTTGACGCTTTCAAGTCCATCGGGCTCAACGCGGACGTAATGGCGAAGACGTTCACAAAGGGTGGACCGGAAGCCTCGAAAGCCCTCGGGGAAGTCCTTACCCGCATCAAGGCCATTAAGGACCCTGCCGAACGGAATGCAACCGCGGTCGCCCTCTTCGGAACCAAGGCCGAGGATCTGCAATCCGCGCTTTTCAAGCTCGACCCGAAAACCGCCGTCGCCGCTCTCGGCAACGTCAAGGGCGCGACGGACGCGGCGGGCGACGCAATGCGCGACAACGCTGCAACAAAGTTCGAGGTATTCAAGCGCGCGGCAATCGACAAGGTCGTTACCGTCCTCGGAAACTACGTTGTACCCGCCCTCGAAAAGGCCGCTGATTTCATCGGCGAGGGTGGCCTCGGCGGCGCGCTGCGGACGTCCGTCGGGTGGATCTCCGAGCACTCGACGGCGCTCTCGATCGCCGCCGGCGTGATCACGCTCCTGATGATCCCGACGCTTGTCGCGCTCGGGATCACCGCATGGACCACGACCACCGCCGTGGTCACCGGATGGGCCACACAGACCGCGGCCGGCGCAGTAGCCGCGGCGCGGTTCGTCGCGCTCAACGTGATGATGCTCGCCGGTTGGCTCTCGCAGGGTGCGGGCGCCGCTGCTGCGGCTCTACGGGTCGTCGGCGCATGGGTGCTCATGGGCACGCAAAGCCTGATTCAGGGCGCCCGAATGGCCGCTGCCTGGCTTCTCGCGATGGGCCCGGTAGGGCTGATCATCGCCGCTGTAGTCGGCATCGTCGCGCTTGTCGTCGCCAACTGGGACACGATCGTGTCGGCGACGTCGGCCGCCTGGGATTGGGTTTGGGGAAAACTCAAGTGGGTCGGTCAGGCGATCCTCGATTTCTTCCTGAACTGGACGCTCGTCGGCCTGATTATCAAGCACTGGGATGCAATCAAGAGCGGAACAGTCTCCGCCTGGAATGCAACCGTTGAATGGGTGCGCGGCATCCCGGGTCGCATCGTCGATTTCTTCCTGAACTGGACGCTCGTCGGGCTCATCATCAAGCACTGGGATTCCATCAAGTCGGGAACCGTACGCAAGGCCAGCGAAATGCTGGATTGGCTGCGCGGACTGCCCGGAATGATCGCAGGCTACTTCGGTAATTTCGGTTCGATGCTGTACGACAGTGGGCGCGATCTGGTCACGGGCTTGTGGAACGGCATCCGGGCTATGGGCAGTTGGCTGCGTTCAACTCTCATGTCTTGGGCCAAAAACCTGATCCCGGGACCCATCGCTAAGGCACTTGGAATTCACTCTCCGAGTCGCCTTATGCGTGACAAGATCGGAAAGTTCATTCCCGCGGGAATCGTCGAGGGCATCAAAGCAGGCGCCCCCGCGATCGACCGCACCATGCGCCGACTCGTCACCGTGCCCGCAGCCCCGCAGTTCGCTACCGCGGGCGCGCCCGCCAACGGCGCTAGTGCGGGCGGGGGTTGGGGCGGCCCGACTGTCCATATCGAGAACTGGCACTCGGGAGCGGCGACCGCGGATCAGACCGCGGCGGCGCTTGCCTGGCATGCCAAGGGCAGGGGGTGAAGATGGCCGCGGGTGACCTTGTCACCGCCCCCGGGCACATCCAGTTCGGCGACCTGCTGCTCGGCCCCGGCACCCCCTACCGGTGGAAGAACCTCCCCGGGTGGGAGGACTCTCCCGCCGTTGACTCGGGCACCGTCAACCGGTCCGACGCCCACGGCGCCTACCTGGGCCGACTCCTCGCGCAGCCCCGGACGATCACCCTCGACGACATCGTGATCCGTACCGAGCCGCGCCGCATGGGCGCCGCCGTGCGCGCGCTGCGCGCGGCGACCGCCCTGCGGGACGACGAGCAGCCGCTCGTCGTGCAGCTCGACGACGAGCTGCCCCTGCTCTCCTTCGCCCGCTGCATGCGCCGCTCGATCCCCGTCGGAGTAGGCGGGTACGCGATCGGCATCGTGCAGGGGGCCGCGCTCCAGTTCGAGGCGACCGACCCGCGCCGGTACAGCCTCGTCGAGCAGCAGGTCGAGGCGCAGCTACCGTCCGCCGAACCGGGCCTCGACTGGCAGGTGCCCCCGGGGCCGGAACGGCTGCTCTACCCGATCAACTTCGGTGCCCCGGGCAGCACGGGCTCGCTCCTCGCCGTCAACGAGGGCGACGCCCCCGCGCACCCCGTGATCGCGATCCGGGGCCCCCTCTCCCTCCCGTCCGTGACCAACCTCGCTACAGGCGAGGCGATCGAGTACGACATCGACCTCGCGCTCGACGACGAACTCGTGATCGACACCCGCGAGGGCACGGTCACCCTCAACGCGACCGCCGCGCGGCTCTACACCGTGACCGCCCGGAGCGTCCCCGAAACCCTCTTCACCCTCACCCCGGGCACGACCTCGCTCCTGTTCCGGTCGGCGCCCGGCGCCACCGACCCCCGCGCCTCGTGCTCGATCCGATGGCGCTCCGCCCACTGGTAAGGAGGACCCTTTGACCGTCCGTGCCGGATGGCTGCTCGCCGCCGGGCAAACCCGTGAAGACACCCGCCTCGTTCCCCTCGGCGTCATGGCACCCGAGAGCGCGATGGGCTCCCGCGACGGCGTGATCGCCGGCGGAACCGCCCTCACCGCGACGGGCACCGCCGCCATGCAGGTACAGCTCGGCGTCGGCCGTGCCCTGATCCAAGGGGCCGACGCCCAAGGGGCGTACCCCGTCGCCGTGACAGCTCCCGAGACCCTCACCGTCGGCGACGGACACGCCCAGTACGGGCGGATCGACGCCATAGTGCTGCGCGTCTACGACACGGCGTACGACAGCACCGGGCAGACGACCGCCCGTGTCGAGATCGTGCAGGGCGCGGCCACCGCAACCCCGGTCCCCCCGACCCTGCCCGCCGCAGCCCTGCGGCTGTGGGAGATCACCGTTCCCGCCGGCACCTCGGCCGGTACGGGCGGGATCACGTGGGCCTCGGCGCTCGCCGACCGCCGCCGCTACACCTCGGCGTACGGCGGGATCATCCCCCGAGGGTGGGGCCTCGGTTTCTCCGGCGCGTACGCGGGTCAGTACCGCGACAACGGGACGGGCCTTGACCGGTGGGACGGCGGATCGTGGCAGCCCCTCGAACCCACCGTCGGGTGGACACCGCTCACCCTCGCCTCGGGCTTCACCAACAACGGCAACGCCCAGGGCGACGTCAGGTACCGGCGGATCATCGTCGCCGGCGTCCCCCATCTACAGCTGAGAGGTGGCGTGTCTTGGGTGGCCTCGGGCTCGCCGCCCAACACCGGGAACCTGCTCGCGACCGTCCTCCCCGCGAACTGCCGGCCGGCCGCCCTCACGTCCGTACCGATCGCCGCGGGCGGCGCCGCGATCAAGCTCGACGCGTGGACCAGCGGGCAACTTCGCCTGATCTCCAGTACCGGGCTGACCACGTGGGCCGCACTCTCCGGAGTGACGTACCCCCTCGACGCATAAGGGGGTGATCATCTGATCGCCCCCGCATACCGGGTCGTCCTGTGCGATCTGCGCAGCGATCAAGTCCTCGACATCCTGCCCGTGAGCGACGTGTCGCTCGACGACTACCTCGGCAAGATCGGGTCGGCCGCCGTGACCGTGCCCCTGCCGAACCGGCAGATCGCCGCCCGCGTCCGCTCCGCCCTCGACCTCGGCCGCACTGCGATGTGGATCGAGCGAGGCCGTGACATCTGGTGGGGCGGCATCCCCTGGACCGCCGGCCTCGCAAGCAACGCGCGGGGCGAACTCGGCCTGCGGATACAGGCGGGAGGGTGGGCGAGCTACCTCGACCATCGCGCGATCTTCCACACGCAGCAGGCGACACAAGTCGATCAGTTCGACCTCGTTCGGGGTCTGATCGACTACAGCGCGAGCCTCGCCGGCGGCGACATCGGTATCGAGTACGACGCCGAGCAGCTCTCGGGAGTCGCGCGCGACCGGACGTACCGGCGCTATGACCAGCCACGAATCCGTGAGGTCATCGACCAACTCGCCGCCGTCGAGGGCGGGTTCGAGTGGAGGATCGCGAGCTACCGCGATCCGGGCAGCGGTCGGCGCATCAAGGGCTTGCAGCTCGGCACGCCCGTGATCCGTACGGGCGAGTCCGAGATCGTCCTCGACCACCCCGGGCCTGTCCTCTCCTACGACTGGCCCATCGATGCGACCGTGCGCGCCAATGTCTGGCAGAGCAGGGGAGCCAGCGACAACAAGAACCAGGCCGCCGAGTCCCTGCCGTTGATGACCGAGTTGCTCGTCGACGACAAGCAGCTCGCCGCCGGATGGCCGCGGCTCGACGGGACCTCGGACTACACCACCGTTACCGATCCGGGCACCCTCGCCGCGCACGCCCGCGCCGACCTCGCCGCCGCGCTCACCCCGCGGCCGATTCCCGAGCTGACCGTCGCGCTCGACCGCGTGCCACTCTCGCCCGCCCTGCTCGGCGCCACCGTCCGCGTGCGCATTCGGGATCTGTGGTGGGCCGAAGGGCTCGACCGCCGATACCGCGTGGTCGGCCTCGCGATCAGTCCACCCCTGCGCGGCCGACCCGAGACCGCGCGGCTCTACTTGGAGGCCGCCTAGTGGCAGCAATCCCGCTCGACCTGCTCGACCGAATCCGCGAGCTCGAACGGCGCGTGCGCGAGCTCGCCGGCCGCGCCCAAATTCGCCCCGCCCTCGATCAGATCCTGCACGGCGACATCACCATCGGCGAGGGCGGACAGCTCATCGCCCAGACACCCGAGGGGATCGCGACTTTCAAGGTCGGCCAGACGCCCCAAGGTGACTGGGGTCTTTTCCTCCGTCGGGCCAACGGCACGAGAGCCCTCACAGTCGGCGACGACGTCCTCGAAGACGATCAGATGATCCGCATCTGGAGCCGCGACAAGGAACGGCCGACCCCGATCCTCATGGATGACGCGTTCAGCGATCGATTCCTCGGCCGCCCCATGCTCCCCCTTCAACTCCACCCCACCCAAAGGCAGAACACCAGCGAAACCGCCTACCAGCCGGCGTGGTGGGGGGCAGGTCCGGTATCGCACGCGGTCGCCGAGATCGAGCTGTATTCCTACGCCAACGCCGGGGGCGGGCAGGTCAAGGTCACCATGCGGCCCGAGGGCGGGACCGCGATCACGGTCGCCGAGTACGACTGTCCGGCCGGCACGTGGACCAACAAGTTCATCACGCAGCCCATGCACGACATCGAGTTCTTGCAGTGGGTCGAGTGGATGGTCGAGCACCGCAACGTTCAAGCGGGCCGAGACGTCGAGACCCGCGTCTATTCCGCTCTCTACCGCCACACCTACAGCCCCGACGAGGCCCCGCGCGTACCGACGCGCCCCCCGACGGCCACCGCCACCGCGCAGCGGGGAACCGGCCCTGCGGTGAGCGAGACGCCGGCCGAACCCAAGCGGCGGCCGGACCCCGTACGCATCCCCGCGGGGCTGCGCACGATCGAAGACTGAGGAGGCCCCGCACTGCTGCCCCCGTCCATACCCACCGTGACCGTACGCGGACGGTTCCTCGCCCCCGACGGCACGCCGCTGTCGGGGGCGGTTGTCTTCCGCGCTCCCGCTCAACTGACCTTTCCCGCGTCCGACGTGATCGTCGGCGGACCGGTGAACGCCGCCCTCGACGCGCAGGGCTCGATCGAGGTCACCCTGCCCGCCACCGACGCCCCCGACATGGACCCGCGCGGCTGGGCGTACATCGTGGCCGAGCAGCTCTCGGGTATCCCCGTCGGCCGCTCGTACAACGTCCTGCTACCGCGCGCGCAGCCCGAGGTCGACCTCGCCGACATCGCCCCCACCGACCCCGCGAAGCCCAACTACGTGGGCGTACCGGGACCCCGCGGAGACATCGGCCCGACCGGCGCCCCCGGATCGCGGATCTACAGCGGCGCCGCCGCGCCCGCGGCCGGCCTCGGCGCCGACGGCGACCTCTACGTGCGCTACGAATCCTCGACGGTCCTCGGCGTCACCTCGACGACCGTCTCGACGTGGCAGCGCAGCGCCGGAGCATGGGCGCAGCTCGGCGGCGACGTCCGCGGCGCAGCCTGGTACGTCAACACCGGGAGCACGCCGAGCACCGGCACCCGCCCCGGTGACATGCTGCTGCGCACCGATACCGGCGACCTGTGGCAGCGCGGCGCAAGCGGGTGGGGAACCGCGGTCGGCAATCTCCGCGGACCCAAGGGAGACACCGGAGCGACCGGGCAGACCGGCGCCACCGGGCCCGGTGGCGTCGTGCAGTCCGTGAACGGCAAGAGCGCCGCCGCCGTGACCCTGTCCGCGGCCGACGTTGGCGCCGTCGCGACGTCCGCGGCCGGCGCACCGTCCGGCGTCGCCACGCTCGGCGCCGACGGCAAGGTGCCCGCGGCGCAGCTCCCCGCCGCGGGCGGGGGCGCCGTCGACTCCGTGAACGCGAAAACCGGCGTCGTCGTACTCACCGCATCCGACGTCGGCGCGCTCGACCAGGCCGCGGCCGACGCCCGGTACACGCAGACCTCGGCCGCCGTCCTGCTCGCCGGCACACAGACGATCAGCGGCGGCAAGACGTTCAGCACCATTCCCTCGACCACGGCCGCGCCGACCACCGCGAACCACCTCGCCCGCAAGTCGTACGTTGACGCGTTCGGGGGCGGCGAGTGGCTCCCGTCCGATCACGGCCTGCTGACGTGGGCATTCGACCCCGCCCTCGGCCAGTCGACCGCCCTCTACCCCGGTAGCGGCCCGATCCGGGTTACCGCCGTCATCCTGCGCGTGCCGGTCACCGTGACCCGCATCGTTTGGTTCGCGACCGGATACGCCGGCGGACTCGTGAGCGGCTCGTGGGCCGCGATCTACGACTCGGCCGGTACCCGCGTGGCCGCAACCGGCGACATGTCCACCGCCACCTACGAACCGGCGGAAGTCCACACCGCGGGCGGGGCGACGATCAGCTCGCCCCTGACCGCGTCCTACGCGGCGCCCGCCGGCGTCTACTACGTCGCCGCAAGGTGGCAGTACAACACGACCACGGGCGACGGGCCGATGCTCCTCGCCGCCGAGTCCGGCGCGGGCGCCCCTCCCAACGTGTTCGGGCAGAGCCCCGTGCGCCGCTTCGGCGTCTACACCGCCGGCGCTGCCACCGCGCCCACGACGATCACCGTCGCCTCGATGGAGTCCGGCGCTAACCGCTTCTGGTGCGCCCTCGCCTAACTCCCCTTCCTCGTAAGCCCCGTGCCTCTCTGGCCGGGGCTTTTTTCATGTCTGGAGTCACCACGCATGGCAGTCCCTTTCAGCCCTGACCGGCTCGTCTCGATCCTGCGCGCCGAGGGCGTGCGCGTCGTCGAGGTCGACGACTGGCGCACCCACAACCGCAACCACCGCGGCAGCTTCGGCCCGATCAACGGCGTGATGATCCACCACACCGTTTCGAGCGGCACCGACTCGTCGGTGCGGCTCTGCTACGACGGATACGACTCGCTGCCCGGCCCCCTCTGTCACGGCGTGATCGCCAAGGACGGAACCGTGCACCTGATCAGCTCGGGCCGCGCGAACCACGCAGGGGGCGGCGACGGCCGCGTGCTCTCCGCAGTCATCGCCGAGCAGTCCCTGCCCGCGACGAACAAGCACGAGGGCTCGGCCGGCGCGATCGACGGAAACGCCCACTTCTACGGGTTCGAGTGCGTCAACCTCGGCGACGGCGCCGACCCGTGGCCCGCCGAACAGCTCGACGCGATCGAGCGCACCTCGGCCGCGATCTGCCGCGCGTACGGATGGTCGGCCGCATCCGTCATCGGCCACAAGGAGTGGTCGGATTGGAAGAGCGACCCGCGCGGCTGGTCCATGGATGACATGCGCGAGCGCATCGACCGCCGCCTCGGCCGCACGCCCGAGCAGCCCAAGCCCACCCCGCCCCCGGCCCCGCAGTACGCCCCCTTCCCCGGCGTCGGCTGGTTCAAGGCGAACCCGCGCTCGCCGCTCATCACTGCCATGGGCCGGCGGCTCGTCGCCGTCGGCTGCTCGGCGTACCGCACGGGCCCCGGTCCCCAGTGGACCGAGGCCGATCGCCAGTCCTACGCGCGGTGGCAGCGCCACCTCGGCTACAGCGGCGACGACGCCGACGGATGGCCCGGCCCGTCCTCGTGGGCCGCGCTCAAGGTCCCCAAGGTCTGACCCCCGCCTCCTGGCCCGCCCGCAACCCGCGGGCGGGCCCCCCACCCTGTAGAAAGAGGAACCGCCCATGACCGACGCACAGCGCCGGACCGCTCGCACCATCGTGCAGACCGTGCTCGCCCTCGCGGCCGGCCTGCCGCTCATCGTCAACGCCGCAGGCATCCCGCAGGCCGCGGCCGGCGTCGGTATCGCCCTCGCCGTCGCCGGAGCGATCACGCGCGTGATGGCCCTGCCGGTCGTCGACAACCTGCTGCCCGCGTGGCTGCGGACCGGCCCGGACCGCGACGCCGAGCTGCTCGCCCTCGACCGGCCGGACGGTCGCCGATGACCGATCCCTCACCGTCCGACGTCGCCCTCGAACTCGAAAGGCTGCGCGGCGTGGTCGAGGCAGGGTTCGCCCGCCTCGACGGACAGCTCGCCCTCGTCGTACAGCGGGGCGACCAAGTCGACCGGCAGCTCGCCGACCACGAGGCCCGACTCGACGCACTCGAAAAGACCCGGTGGCCCCTCCCGAGCGTCCTCGCCCTGGTCGCCGTGATCGGCCTCGCCCTCACCCTCTGGCAGACCGCCGCCCGCTGAACACCGCGCGCCCCCGCCCCGGCCTCGTGCCGGTGGCGGGGGCGCCTTTTTCGTTTTGGAGACAGGCGAGGGGGCCCTCGACGGTGCACTCGTCGAGGGCCCCCTGCCCGGGGTCACCGTGCGGGTGATCTACGCGACCGCGTGCACGGGATGTGCTCCCCTTCCACCGCCGCCCGCCCCCGCGTGGGAGGCACTATCCGGGCGGGCGGCGTGGTCTGCGCTGGATGGCCTCGCGTGTCGCCTACGCCCAACGGGCGACGCCTCGGCGTCCGGTGGCCCATGCGCCTCGACGAGCACGAGCACGGGCTCTTTCCAGCAGTAGCAGCGGTACTTGCGTCCGGGGCGATCGGGCGCCGGGGTCACCGCGCGCCGAGCGCTCGGGAGCGAGGCCCATACCGCGGTGAGGACGAGTAGGCCAAGGCTGACGGCGATCGAGAGCACGCCAACCAAAACAGGGTCGAGCCTCACGCCGCCCCCTTGTAGTCGATGCTGAATTCGAAGCGCTTCGAACGGGGACCGGTGGCGCCGACGTCCCATCGGTCCGCGAGGCGCGATAGGAGGAGAAGCCCCCGCCCGTGCTCTGATCGCCACGACGGCGCGGTGCGGGGCGGATGCGGTAGCCGCTCGGGGCGATCGTCATTCACCCAGACAGTGACCCCGGTCGAGCCGAGAGATACATCAACGGTGATGAGGTCAGCACGGGTGTAGAGGTAGGCGTTCGTCACCACCTCGGACACGCACAGTCGGAGCGTCTCGGCGACGTCCTCGTGCCCGAAGGCAACCACCAGGACAGTCACGAGATCACGAAGAATCTTCGGCGTCGTCGCCGTACGGGGCGCTACGAACCGGTAGCTAACGCCCAAGCTGGGCGGGGGTGCAGGAGGTAAAGCGCTTGTCGTCATGTCCTCGTCTCCCAACGCGGTTGGTCGCGTCGCTCGCTGCGCGTGGCAATGGCCGCTTCCCGGGGTGACGACACGTCAAGACGTGCGTCAGCGGCTGCACTTCGCGGTCTTGCTGCTCGCGTCGCGGTGCTGCCAGGACCATAGGGTAAAAGGTTGGACCGGTACAACCATGTACCCCAAGGAACTCTTCCGGGTGGACCCGTGACGCCGCACCGGGCAAACTCAGGTAGGACAAGGGGAAGGGACACATGCCGCCGAGGGACAATCCGACCGCCCGACAGATCCGTTTGGGCTCTGAGCTGCGGAAGCTGCGCGAGCGCGCCGGCATGACCGCGCGAGATGCCGGCGGCTTGCTCTCTACCGATGCCGCAAGGATCAGCAACATTGAGGCCGGCCGCCTCGGCATCAGCGACGAACGCATTCGTCGGCTGTTCACGTTCTACCAATCCGACGACGAGGCCCTACTCGCCGCCTTGTGCACCATCGCCACCGAGCGCAGGGGAACGCACTGGTGGGACAAATACCGCGGCATCCTCGCCCCCGGCTTCCTGGACATCGCCGAACTCGAACACCACACAACCGGCCTGCGATGCCTCCAGCCGATGACGTTCCCGGGCGTCCTACAGACCGAGGACTACGCACGGGCGCTGTTCGCCGGGGTGATCCCGCAGGTGCCGCCGGAAGAAGTCGACGCCCGAGTCGAGCACCGCATGAAGCGTCGTGCGATCTTTGACCGCGAGACGCCACCGCAGTTCGAAGCGATCGTGCACGAGGCTGCATTGCGGATGCGGGTGGGCGGTCGGAAGGTGGCCCGGGATCAGCTCGATTACCTGCTGCAAGCATCAGAGCAGGAGTGGATCACTCTCCGCGTGATCCCCTTCGCGGCCGACGACTTCATCGAGGTCACGCAAACCGTGATGTACGCGACCGGCACGGTCCCGCAGCTTGACACTGTTCACATCGACACGCCTTTCGGCGGTCGCTTCCTGGACACAGCCGCAGACCTCGATCGGTATCGGGCCCTGCTCTCATTTGCCGAGCAGACCTCGCTCGACGCCGACGAGTCGCGAAGTTTCATTCACCACATCGCAAGAGAACTGTGAGAAATACAGGGATGAACAGCGAAATCAACTGGCAGAAGTCGAGCTTTTCCGGCGGCGGCGGCGAGCAGTGCCTGTACGTCGGCAAGCACCAAGGCGAGATCGTGCTGTGCGAGAGCGACGACCCGGCAAGCATCATCACCACGTCGCCCGAGAAGCTCGCCGCCTTCATCTTGGGTGTGAAGAACGGCGAGTTTGATCACTTCGTCAACTAGCCCTCTCCGCCCCCGGCGCCACGCGCGTCCATGACCCCCCGCCTGACCAGGGCGGGGGGTTTTTGCATATGCCAGTCTGCATGTTTGTACCGGTCCACACTTGCAGCCTGATTGTGCGTGGCGCTACGGTCTCACTGCGTCACTACGGCAGGCCGGTTCATCACTCAAACCGCGTCTGACGTGCCCTAACTCTGCCCCGCGCGTTTGCCGTTGGGCAAGGTCCCCCCGGGGTTGCACCCATTCCACCGTTCCAACACTGGTCCGGAGGAACGCAACCGAGAAGCCGCGGCAGGGAGGTACGAATGCAGATGCTACGCAGTCACCCGGCGTCTACCGGTCCAAGGTTGCAGACGTGGGTCGCCCATGACCACACCATCCGCACGGGTGTTGAGATCGAGCGGGTGCGCTACAACCCCCGAGGCGGACCGGTCGAGGTGCGCACCCCCGTACAGGTGGTTGCGAACCCCCGAGCCGCGATTCGGGCCCTGCGCATCGACATCCGCGGCGCCCACGTCTTCACCCTGACGCGTCACGAGATAGCGCGCGCTCTGGAATGGGCCGATGGAAGCGGATGGATGCAAGCCGCCGCCGCCCTGTACCGCGGCGAGGAAACGGGTTTCACGATCATTCTGCGCGACGGGACGTGCGCCGAGTGGAGGGTTCGACCCGTCCGATTTCTCTCGCTCACTCCCACTCAGTCAGCAGACTGTGAAGCACAACCACAGCAACAGCGACGGGAATTGAGCACATGAGTACCACGATCATCACGGAACACGCCGGTTGGCACGAGACCGCGGCCGGCGAGCCGGTACGCGTCGTCGAGCACCAGGGCGCCGCATGGCTCGCCCACTGGGAGAGCGACCGCGAGCACCTGCTGCTGCGCCCCCTCGACACCGACGCCGCCGAGCAGCCCCCCGTCGCCTACACGTCCGCCGTCGACCTCCCCACGGCCGCCGAGGGAACCCTGCTCCTCGATGAGCTGGTTTCCCTCGGCACGGTGGCTCGGCTCACCAACCCGTCGTTGTGGGACGCGATCACGACCGCGCTCCTTCGGCAGGTGATCAGCGCACCGCAGGCCCGCAAGAAGCACCGCGCCTACTACGCCGCTTACGGACGCACCTTCGACACCCCGGCCGGCCCGATTCCCCTCGCCCCCGCTCCCGAGGTCGTGCTCGAAGTAAGCGACGAGGGGTTCGCCGCGATCGGCTGCAAGTTCAACGCCAAGGGCCTGCGCGCCGCCGCAACGGCCTACCTCGACCGCGGCGACCACTGGGCCACCCTCGCCCCGGAAACCCTCGTCAAAGAGCTTTGCGAGGTCTCGTACATCGGCCCGTGGACCGCAGCAGCAGCCGCGGCCGACTTCACCGGAGACCACTCCGTCTACCCGCACGGCGACCTCGCCGTGCGCACATGGGCCGGCCGCGCCGCACCCGCCCTCACCCTGCCCGACGACGACAAGCCGTTCGAAGCCCTATGGCGCCAATGGGCGCCCACCCGCACCCAACTGCACGCCCTGACCCTTTTCACTCTCACCTGGGGGAGCCATGCCCGTATTACCCGCACAGGAGGAACACCGCACCACCCCTGATCTGATCGCCGGCGCCGACCCGAACCGCGTCCTCGACGCCCTGTTCGTCAACGCCCCGTTGCGCGACTACGGCCTGCGGCCGCGGACCAACGACTACACCCTGCCCGTGCTCGGCATGGCCTACATCGCCACCTACGCGCAGCAGGCCGGTTTCAACGTCGGCGTACTCGACGCCGAAGCACACGGCCTCGGCATCGAGGAAACCGCCCGCCTCATCAACCACCACCGACCCCGATGGGTCGGCATGAACCTGCTCGCCCCCACGTACGAGATGTCGGCCCGGATCGCCGCCGAGATCGACGACGGGATCGCCCTCATGGTGGGCGGACACCACGCCAAGGCCATGCCCGACCGCATCCTCGCCGACCCCCGCATGCGCAACCTGCGCGCCCTCGTGATCGGCGAGGGCGAGACCCGCGTCGCCGCACTGCTCGCCGACGAACGCCGCCGCGCCGAGCTGCCCGGGGTGATGTGGCGCGACCGCATCCTCGGGACGCACGCCGCCGGCATCGCCCGCGGCGGTACCGCAGAGTGGTTGAGCCCGGACATCGACGCTCTGCCGCTGGTGAACCGCGAGTTCCTGCCACAAGATCCGTACGTCGCGGACGATGGCCGGACCGAGGCGAACATCGTCGGGGCGCGCGGGTGCCCGTACGACTGCTCGTTCTGCGGCGCCGCGGTCTCGGCGAATCCCGACGTCAAGATCCGTACCCGCTCGCCCGAGGGCATCATCACCGAACTCGACCACCTGCACGACGTGTACGGGACCACGGCTTACCGTTTCGTCGACGACCTGTTTCTCGGCGCCAAACGGGTGATCGTCCCGCAGATGGAAGCATTCACCCGGCACAAGATCGGCGACCGGTACGTGTGGGACGCCACGGGCCGGATCAACGTTCTCGACCGCCTCGACGACACCATGCTCGACACCCTCAAGACCAACGGGCTCCGCGAGGTCGCCCTCGGGATCGAGTCGGGCAGCGACCGCGTGCTCGCCGGCATGGATAAGCGGATCACGGCCGAGATGACCGAGCGGGTTACCGGCCGGCTGCTCGAACGCGGCATCGGCGTGAAGGGTTATTTCATCCTCGGCTACCCCGAGGAAGAGCAGACCGACCTCGACGCGACCGTGCGACACATCCACAACCTGTGGACGATCGCCGACCGGCACGCAGACGCCCGCTTCCGCGCGTCCGTGTTCGAGTTCCGGCCCTACCCCGGTACCCCGGTCTGGCACACCCTCACCGAGGCCGGACACGACCCCGACAAGCTGCTCGCATACTCCGACGTCGACCTCACCGCGGACGGCGCCGACGAGTCCATGAGGCAGCGCGACGAGTTCAATTTCTCGGTCGGCATCCAGTTCGGAACCGTCCCCCTGCCCATGCTGCGCGCGACCCTCGCCACGCTCACTCGCGAGCAGCACGCCCGAAACCGGATCGGGGTCGCCGCATGACCACCGCCGGAACGTTCGTCACCCTCGACGGCCCCGGCGCCGTCGGTAAATCCACCACCCTCGAAGAACTCGACCGCCTGCTGCGCAACGAGGGCCGCCTCGTCTACCGCACGTGCGAGCCGTCGCAGAGCGCTCTCGGACAGTTCACCCGCGCTAGCGCCGCATTCCTCCGCGGGCACGCCCTCGCCTGCCTCGTCGCCGCCAACCGGTACGAACACGTCGAGGTCGAACTGCGCCCGATGCGCGACGCCGGATTCACGGTCATATCCGACCGGTACCTCGCCTCGTCGCTCGTACTGCAACGCCTCGACGGCGTCGCCGAGCAGTACCTGCTCGACCTGAACCGCGAGATCATGCTGCCCGACCTCGCCGTGATCCTCACCGCCGACCCGGCCGTGATCGCCGCCCGCCTCACCGCCCGCGGCGTGCGCCACCGCTTCCACCACGACCCCGACGCCCCAAGCCGCGAGGTCGACCTCTACGCCGAGGCAGCACAGACCCTCATGGGCATGGGCGTACAGGTGCTCGTACTCGACTCCACCACCATCGCCCCAAAGGATGTAGCGCGCCGAATCGCCGACGCGCTGCCCCCGTCCGGCGGTACCGTCGCACCCGTCCCACACGACGACGACCCCACGGTGACCCCATGAGCCCCACACCCGCAGCCCCCGTCATCGACACGCACGTGATCCTGCGCGACGGCGACATGATCCTGCTGTCGCAGCGCGGCGGACCGTACGGTCACGGCCGGTGGCATGCCCCCTCCGGCAAGCTCGACCAGGGCGAGCCCCTCACCGTCGGCGCCGCCCGCGAGCTGCGCGAAGAAACCGGGATCGAGGTCGACCCCGAGCACCTGCGGCTCGTGCACACTGTGCACCACAAGCAGAGCGAGCAGGTCGAGCGGATCGGTCTGTTCTTCCTGGCGACCAAGTGGGAGGGCGAGCCCGAGAACCGCGAGCCCGAGAAGTGCCTCGCGCTGACGTGGTTCCCCGTCGACGCCCTGCCCGAGGACATCATCGAGTACCCCGCCGCCGGCCTGTACGGGTACCTCAAGGGCGCCGAAATGCTCACCGAACACGGCTGGTAGCTCTCAGCCGGCCACAAGACAGACCCGCCCGCCGCACCCTCGCCTCTGAGGTGCGGCGGGCGGGCTCGCTTTGCCTACGAAGATTCACCAATAGACGACTCACGTGCCACCCCGAGATGCCTGTGTAGGTCATAGCGCGACACCTTGTACGCCCGTCCGTGGCGGAGCACCCGCACGGGGTAACGCCCGGTACGGGCGAGGTGGTAGCCAGTCGTCCGGCCAAGGTGCAACGCCCTGTTGGCCGTCTCAAGCGGGATCGCAACGGGAAGCGTCATCAGCTCGTCGTGTGTCATCCCGTGCTCAGTCGTGCTCATCATCTGCCCCCAGTGACATCGGTGTGCACATCGGCCCGGTGGTGCCGAGCGATGCCTAGATCAGCAACTTACGATCAAGGGTGGCGCTTTGCAACCAACAAAGCTAGCTTTGCGATATGCACAGTCACCAGACAGCGGGCGACGTCGTCGCCGCTCAGATCCGCCGGCACCGCGAGCGGCTCGGAATGAACCGGCACGACCTGGCCGCCGAGTGCGCGCGCCTCGGTCGCCCCGATCTCTCCTACGCCGTGATCGTCACGATCGAGACCGGCCGCGGCGACGGCAACGCCAAGAAGCGCCGTCAGGTGACCGCCGAGGAACTGCTCGTCTTCGGCCTCGCGCTCGCCACTCCTCCATTGCTCCTTATGGTCCCGCTCGGGACCGAGGAGACCGTGCCCACCGTCCCGGGCGCGGACCCTCGCGACCCGTACACGGTGTGGCAGTGGATGACCGGCGAGGCAACGCCGACGCTCGACGGCCCCCTCGACGGGCGGTACGTCGCCGACACGCGGCCGATCGCCGGTATCGGGCAGACGTGGGCCGCCGCATGGGCCACAGCGGCCTATCCGGTCTCGCTGTACCCCGAGCTCGCGCGGCGCCGCGAAAGGGCCCACAAGGCCCGACTACGCGCCGCGCTCGATCCATCGGCACAGGCCGAGTACGTCGACCGCCTCGACGAGCTCGCGCAGATCGTCAACGACATGCACCGCGCGAGCCTCACCGTCCCGCACCTGCCAACCGAGTTGGCCGAGGACTTGAAGCGGCTCGACCTGCTCGACAACCCCGACCAGACCAACCCGAGAGGTATCGAGTGACCGCGAAGGGAACCACGACAAAGCGCTGCTACTGCCGCCGCAAGGACGGCAAGCCGCTGGGCAGTTCCTGCCCCAAGCTCAAGCAGCGCACGCACGGCGTGTGGTCGATCCGGCAGGAACTGCCGCCGACCATGGAAGGCGACCGCCGCCTGTTTCGCCGCGCCGGATACGACACGCAGACCGAGGCGCAGGGCGACCTCGACAAGGTGCGCGCCCTGCTGAACATCGCCGACGCGGACGATCAGGACGGCCGCGCCCGCCTCGGCGACCTGCTCGCGTTGGTCGGGGCCGGTAAGGAGAGCATCCCCGATCTCGACGAGACGAAGCGGCGGTTCGGCACCGGCCAGTCGCTCACTCAGCACATGACCGTCGCCGAGTGGCTCGACCTGTGGCTCGCCGGCAAGAAGGCGCTGCGCAAGAGCGGCCACGACCGGTACGCGCTCGACATCCGGTGCCACCTGCGCCCCCGGATCGGGCACATTCGCCTCGACCGCCTCACCGTGCCGCACCTCGACGCCATGTTCGAGGGCATCGCCGAGACGAACATCGAGATCACCGAGGCGAACGCGGACCGCCGGGCGGCACTCGCCGAGCTCAAGGCGACCCCGTGGAAGGGAGGAGAGCACCGCGCCCGCCGGAAGGTGATGAAGGACACCATCGACGCGATGGCTCCGTTCCGGCGGGTCACCGGGCCCTCGACGCAGCAGCACATCCGGGCCACGCTGCGGGCCGCGCTCAACACCGCGATAGCCCGGGGCTCGATCACCTTCAACGCCGCGCAGCACGTCGAGCTCGCCGCCGCCAAGCGTCCGAAGGCGATGGTGTGGACCGACGCCCGTATCGCCGAGTGGCTGCGGACTGGCGACAAACCGAGCTCGGTCATGGTCTGGACTCCCGAGCAGGCGGGCGCCTTCCTGGACTTCCTCGCCGATACCGATCAGCGGCTGCTGCCGCTGTTCCACCTGATCACGTTCCGGGGCCTGCGGCGGGGCGAGGCGTGTGGCGTTCGGTGGTCCGACTACAACGCCGCGACGAGCGAGCTCACGGTCGCGACGCAGCTCGTGCAGGACGGTTGGGAGGTTGTCGAGTCGGCGCCGAAGACCGACAGCGGCGAGCGGATCATCTCGCTCGACGAGTACACCGCCGAGGTTCTCGAAGCGCACCGGATCAAGCAGGGGACCGAGCGCCTCGAATGGGGCGAGGCATGGACCGACAGCGGTCGCATGTTCACGCAGGAAAACGGGGAGTGGCTGCACCCCGGCACGCTGACCGATCAGTTCGAGCGGCTCGTCGAGCTCTCAGGTCTGCCGCCGATCCGCATGCACGACCTGCGGCACGTCGCCGCCTCGCTCATGCTCGCCGCCGGCGTCGACGTCAAGATCGTGTCCGAGACCCTCGGACACAGCGACAGCCGGATCACGCGGGACATCTATCAGTCCGTCATGCCCAAGGCTGCGCGCGACGCCGCCGAGGCCACGGCCGCCATGGTCCCGAGAGGCACCGTGCGTCGACCCGTTCAGCTCGCCGCCGAGCCCGAGGTCGAGGTCGAGGCGATCGTCGCCGAGGTTGAGGCCGAACCCGCGAACCCCGAGGTCACACCAGGTTCCGGGCACGCAGATGGGCACGCAATGGGCACGCAAGGGGATGCGAAGATCATTTTGTTCCGCCCCCGTCTGGCCCGGAAATAGCAAAACCCCCAGGTCACGGCGAGTGAGTCCTGAGGGTTCTACAGAGCCGCCTTCGGGATTCGAACCCGAGACCTACGCATTACGAGTGCGTTGCTCTGGCCAACTGAGCTAAGGCGGCAAGCTGCGGATATAACCGTCCCCGCAAGGACACGTTCGCATCCGCAGCGGCGCCAAGTCTACAGGGTTCTTTTGGGTGCTCCGTACCAGGTCCGGGGCCCCGTCAGAGGCCTCCGACGACGTGCCCGGTGTGGGGCGAGTCACCCGATACCGGTCCAGGTATGCCTTGTCCGGCACACCTGGCAGCTCATCGCCGGGCGGACGCTGCTCGGGCCCGACGGGGCGACGGCGCGGGTTCAGGGCCGCCGCCGGGCACTGACCCTCGGGCCCCCGGTCAGCAGCGCTTGCCGTCCTGCGGGGGCGTGCCCTCCAGGAGATAGGTGTTGACGGCAGTGTCGATGCAGTCGCTGCCGCGGCCGTACGCCGTGTGGCCGTCACCCTCGTACGTGAGCAGCCGTCCGGAGTCCAGCTGCCCTGCCAGCCCCTTCGCCCATTTGTAGGGGGTCGCCGGGTCCCTGGTGGTGCCGACGACCACGATCGGGGCGGCGCCCTTCGCCTCGATGCGGTGCGGGGAGCCGGTGGCGGGGGTGGGCCAGTAGCCGCAGTTCAGGGAGGCCCAGGCGAAGCCCCTGCCGAAGACCGGGGAGGCCTTCTCGAAGGCGGGCAGGGCGGCCTGTACCGCTTGGGGGCCGGTGAAGGCGGGCGGCAGGTCGAGGCAGTTCACGGCGGCGTTGGCGAACATCAGATTCGCGTACGAGCCGTCGCCCTCGCGCTCGTAGTAGGTGTCGGCCAGGGCGAGGAGGGAAGAGCCGTTGCCCGCCATGGCGGAGGCGAGGGCCTCGCGGAGCTGGGGCCAGGCGCCCTCGTCGTACATCGCGGCGATCACCCCGGTGGTGGCCAGCGACTCCCCGAGCTCGCGGCTCTCGCCGGTCGGGACGGGCCTGGCGTCGATCGCCTTGAAGAACGCCTTGAGGCGGGCGGAAGCGTCGGCGGGCGACTCGGTGCCGAGCGGGCAGTCCCGCTGCTTGACGCAGTCGGCGGCGAAGGACTGGAAGGCGTTCTCGAAGCCTGCCGTCTGGTCACGGTTCAGTTCGCGGGACGGCAGGGACGGGTCCATCGCGCCGTCGAGCACGAGCCGGCCGGTGCGGTCGGGGAAGAGTTCGGCGTACGTCGCGCCGAGGAAGGTGCCGTACGAAGCCCCGACGTACGTCAGCTTCTTGTCGCCCAGCACCGCTCGCAGGATGTCCATGTCGCGGGCCGCCTCGACCGTGGAGACATGGGGCAGGATCGCGCCGGAACGCTTCTTGCAGCCCGCCGCGAAGCCCTTCAGGGAGGATGCCAGCCGGGCCGTCTCCGCGGGGTCGTCGGGGGTCTGGTCAATCTGGGTGTGCGCGTCCATCTCCTTGCCGGTGAGGCACTCGACGGGCGCGCTGCGGGCGACGCCGCGCGGGTCGATGGCCACCATGTCGTAGCGGGCACGGACGGGGGCGGGGTAGCCGATGCCCGCGTAGCTCTGGAGATAGTCGACGGCCGAGCCACCGGGGCCGCCGGGGTTGACGAGCAGGGAGCCGAGGCGCTTGCCGGGGCCGGTGGCCTTCTTGCGGGCAACGGCCAGGTCGATGGTCTCGCCGTCGGGCTCGGCGTAGTCCCGCGGGGCCTTCATCGTGGCGCACTCGAAGCCGGAGACACCGCACGACCGCCACTTCAACTGCTGTGCGTAGTACGGCTTGAGGGCTGTGTCGGGGGCGGCTCTGCCGTCTCCGGCGGACGCGGAGGCGGCGCTGGGCGAGGAACTTCCGCCGGTGCATCCGGAGATCAAGAGGCCGGCCGTGGCCAGCGCTAGGGCGGAAGAACGGAACAGGCGCCTGGTGTCCATCCTCCGAGCGTAGTAGCCGGGTGGGCGTCGGCGTCGTAAGGCGCTCGTACGGATGACCCGGTCAACCCGGTGCCGGTCGGCGGGCATGCCCGCCGGCCAGCACCGGCACCGGCTGGCATGGCTGTACCGGCGCCGGGCCCGCCGGGTGGGGCCGCCGGGCCGCTAGCCCGCTCGGAGAGCCACCGCCATCGCCTCGACGGCCAGCAGCGGCGCCACATTGCGGTCCAGCGCCTGCCGACAGGCGAACACGGCCTCGATCCGGCGCAAGGTGCGCTCCGGGGTCGAGTCACGGGCGATCCGGTCGAGGGAGTCCCGTACATCGTTGTTGGCCAGCGCGATCTCGGAGCCCATCTGGAGGGCCAGCACATCTCGGTAGAAGCCGGTCAGATCGGTGAGCGCCAGGTCGAGGCTGTCGCGCTGCGAACGGGTCTTGCGGCGCTTCTGCTTGTCCTCCAGCTCCTTCATCGCCCCGGCCGTGCCGCGCGGCATCCGGCCGCCCGCAGACGCGCCGAGAGCCGCCTTGAGGTCCTCCGTCTCCTTGACGTCGACCTCGTCGGCGACCTGCTTGGCGTCCTCGGCCGCGGCGTCGACGAGCTCCTGGGCGGCCCTGAGGCACCCGCCGATGTCCCCGACCCGCAGCGGCATCTTGAGCACGGTGGCACGGCGGGCGCGGGCCCGCTCGTCGGTGGCGAGCCGACGGGCACGCCCGATGTGCCCCTGGGTGGCGTGGGCGGCGGAAGCGGCGACCTCGGGCTCGATGCCGTCCCGCCTGATCAGGACGTCGGCGACAGCTGCGACGGGTGGCGTACGGAGGGTGAGATGGCGGCAGCGCGAGCGGATGGTGGGCAGTACGTCCTCGAGGGAGGGCGCGCAGAGCAGCCAGACGGTGCGGGAGGCGGGCTCCTCGACGGCTTTCAGCAGGACGTTGCCCGCGCCCTCCGTGAGGCGGTCGGCGTCCTCGAGAATGATCACTTGCCAGCGGCCGACGGCCGGGGAGAGCTGGGCCCGGCGGACCAGTTCTCGTGTCTCCTTGACGCCGATGGAAAGCAGGTCCGTACGGATCACGTCGACGTCCGCGTGCGTACCGACGAGGGCGGTGTGACAGCCGTCGCAGAACCCGCAGCCGGGCTCGCCGCCGAGCGCACGGTCGGGGCTTGTGCACTGCAGCGCGGCGGCAAAGGCACGAGCGGCGGTGGACCGTCCGGAGCCGGGGGGCCCGGTGAAAAGCCAGGCGTGGGTCATCTTGGACGCGTCCGGGGGGCGTTCGCCGCGTGCTTCGGCGGTGACGCGGGTGTCGGCGTCCCGGGCGGCGGCGGCGAGCTGCGCCTGGACACGGTCCTGGCCGACCACGTCGTCCCATACGGTCATGTGCCGTCACCCGCCTTTCGTGCTGGGGTCTCCCATTGTGGGGCAGGGGTCTGACAGTCCCTGCCCCCGGACCCGCAGCAACGCGTCAGCGACCGCGGCGGGGGCCCTTGTCGTCGTCCTCGTCGGGCGGGCCGAGCAGTTCGTCCGCCAGGGTCGGGAGGTCGTCCAGCGGGGTCTCCTCCGCCCAGTCCGAGCGGCGCCGCGGGGGGCGGCCCGAACCCGAAGCCGAACCCGAAGAAGAAGCCGAAGACGAAGACGAGCCGGATTCCGGGTCGATCTGGGGGAGCTCGCGCGTGCGCTCGTTCGAGGGCTCGTCACGGAAGATACCCGGCGGGACCCGGTCAGCAAGATCCGCGTCGCGGACCGGCCCACGTACCTGCTCACGTACGGGCGGAAGCACCGCCGTCTCGTCCGCCGCGCGCGACTCACGTACGGGCGGAAGCACGGCCGTCTCGTCGGCCGCCCGCGACTCGCGGACCGGCGGAAGCACCGCCGTCTCGTCGGCCGCCCGCGGGTCCTGGACCTCCGGCAGCACCGACGTCTCGTCGTACGCTCCCGCCGTCCCGGGCGTCGGGACCTCCTGCGTCACCTCGTCGGGCGGGACAACCGGTTCGGAGGCCGAGCCCGAAGCCGCATCCGGGACCGACGCCGAACCCGAGCTCGAAGCCGCCGTCGAAGCCGAACCCGAGCTCGAAGCCGCAGCCGAAGCCGCCGAGGCTGCCGCCGCGGCCGTCTCAGCCAGCCGCCGCGCCTCCTCCGCCCGCAGCAACGCCTCCTCCGCCTTGCGCTGCTTCTCGCGGCGGCGCTCCTCCGCCTCCGCCCGCAGCCGTGCCTCCTCCTCGGCCTGCTTACGGAGCCGTTCCTGCTCCGCCGCGGCCGCCTTCTCCTCGGCCAGCCGGCGCGCCCGCTCCTCCTCCGCCTGCCGCCGAGCCTCCTCGGCCCGCCGCCTGGCCTCCTCCGCCTGCCGCTCGGTCTCGCGCCGCCGCGCCTCCTCCAGCTCGCGCCGCTTGCGCTCGTCCTCCTCGGCGCGGAGCTTGGCGAGCTGTTCCTGGCGCTCGCGCTCCAGTCGCTCCTCCTCCGCCTTCTGCGCGGCTTCCGCCTCCGCCCGTCGGCGGGCCTCCTCCTCGGCCGCCCTGCGCGCGTCCTCCTGCGCCTTCACCTCGGCGTCGGAGAGCGGCAGCAGCTGGTCGAGGCGATGCCGTACGACAGTGGTGACCGACTCCGGCTCCTGGCCGGCGTCCACCACCAGGTACCGGCCCGGGTCGGCCGCGGCCAGCGTAAGGAAGCCGGAGCGCACCCGCTGATGGAACTCCGCGGGCTCCGACTCCAGCCGGTCCGGGGCCTCCGTGAACCGCTCCCGCGCCGTCTCGGGGGAGACGTCCAGCAGCACCGTCAGATGCGGTACGAGTCCGTCGGTCGCCCACCTCGAAATACGGGCGATCTCGGTCGGCGACAGATCACGCCCGGCGCCCTGATAGGCCACCGAGGAGTCGATGTACCGGTCGGAGATGACGATCGCGCCGCGCTCCAGTGCGGGCCGTACGACCGATCCGACGTGCTCGGCGCGGTCGGCGGCGTACAACAGCGCCTCCGCCCGGTTCGAGAGCCCCGCCGACGACACGTCGAGCAGGATCGACCGCAGCCGCTTCCCGATCGGCGTGGCACCCGGCTCCCGCGTGACCACGACCTCGTGGCCCTTCGCCCGGATCCACTCCGCGAGCGCCTCGACCTGCGTGGACTTCCCGGCGCCGTCGCCGCCCTCCAGGACGATGAAGAAACCGGTCGCGGCCGGCGCCTGGGCCGGATCCGCGCCGCCACGCAGCGCGTCGCCCAGATCCCGCCGCAGCGGTACGCCGGAGCGGTCGTCCGTCTTGGCCAGGACGATCGCCGCGACGGGCAGCAGCAGCGCGCCCACCAGCATCAGCGTGAACGCCGCGCCGCCGTGCGCGAAGACGAAGTCGCCGTTCGCGAGCCGGTGCGGACCGATCGCCGCGGACAGCAGCGGCGCGGCAATCGCACCGAGGGCTATCGCGACCCGTACGACCGCCTGGAGGTGCTCGGTGATCCTGCCCCGCCGGAAGTCCTCGGTCTCCTGGTCGATGAGCGCGTGCCCGGTGTGCGCGGCGACGCCGGCGGCGAAGCCGGCGAGCAGCGCGATGAACAGCACGGTCGCCGTGTCCGGCACGAGGCCCATGGCGAGCAGCGCGACCCCGGTGACCGCGAGCGCGAGGGCGAGCAGCCGGCGGCGCGAGAGCGTGGGAAGCACGGAGGCTGCGCCGCGGATACCGAGCCCGGTGCCCCCGGTCAGCGCGAGCACCAGCAGCGCGAAGGCGGCGGGCCCGCCGCCCAGGTCCACGGCGTGCAGTACGGAGACGGCCGCGGCGGACGCGAGCGCACCGGCGACCGCGGCACAGGCCATCACGAACAGCGGTACGGCGCCCGTACGCCCCTTGTCCATGCCGTTGCCGGTGGACGGGCGGCGGAGGCCCTCGAGGGGCGAGCGCGGGCGCGGGGTCTGCGAGCCGGGCAGCTCCACGAAATACAGCGTGGAGACGGACGCGGCGAAGAGACCGGCCGCGATGTAGGAACCGAGAGCGGCCTGGTGCAGCGAGAACCACTCGATGCCCGAACCGAGCAGATTGCCGATCAGGGTGGCGACGAGCAGAGCCGCGGCGGCCACGGGAATGACGGCGAAGCTCGTACGCAGCCAGAGCCGGCGCAACGCGTCGAGGTGGTCGGGCAGCGGCCGCACAGCCGCGCCCTCCGGCGGCGGGGCGGGCAGCATGGCCGGGGCGGCGCCGTCACGGGCCACCGTCCAGAAGCGTTCGGCGACCCCCATGACGAAGGCGGTGATCAGCAGAATCGCCAGCGCGTTGCCGGGTGCCCAGTCGATCCACAGGGGTGCGACGATCAGAAGTGCGAGGCGCAGCCCGTCCGCGCCGATCATGGTCCAGCGCCGGTCGAGCGGACCGCCCTCCCGTCGCCCGCCACCACGCTTGCCCGAAGTCGCTTCGCTCCCCTTTGATCCCGCTTGATCCCGGTTTGGTCCCGGAGCGGTGAGCGACGTCATGGGGCCGAGCAGTACGGCCCCGAAGAGCAGGGTGGCCAGTACGCGCGCGCCGAGCACGGCGGCGACGGCGAAGGCCGCCCCGCGATAGCCGTCCCCGAACGATCCCTCGGAGACCGCCGCCTGGAGCGACAGCAGCAGAAGTACGAGAACGGCGAGGGCATCCCCGACACCGCCGACGACCTGGGCGTTCCACAATCGCCTCAGCGGAGGGAAGCGCAGCAGGGCGCGCACGGCGCGTTCACGTGAGTCTGCGGCAAGTGCGTCGGAGGCTGAGGCAGTCTCTGAGGCGGTGCTCATGACCGCCTGCTGCTCGGCTGGCTGCTCGGCTCGCGTCATCCGCCCAGCCTATCCGGAGCCCATGGCTCCCTGGAGGCCTGCCCGAACATACGGGCGCTTTGTGCGGAGGATGAGAAACCTCCCCCCGCACAAAGCGCCCGTACGCAGACTGTCTGCTCGCCCGGCTGTCCTGCGACTACTCCTCCGTCGACGCCTTCGCCGACGCGGCCGTCTTCTTCGCCGCGGCCGCCGACGTCTTGGCTGTCGCCTTCTTGGCCGTCGTCGTCTTGGCTGCCGTCGTCTTGGCCGCCGTCGTCTTCGCAGGGGTCTTCTTCGCGGCCGTCGTCTTGGCAGCGGTCTTCTTGGCGGCGGTCTTCTTCGCCGTGGCCTTCTTGGCCGGAGCCTTCTTCGCCGTCTTCTTGGCGGGACCCTTGGCACGCTTCTCGGCGAGCAGCTCGTAGCCGCGCTCCGGCGTGATGTCCTCGACGCTGTCGTCCGTGCGCAGCGTCGCGTTCGTCTCGCCATCGGTGACGTACGGACCGAAGCGGCCGTCCTTGACCACCACGGGACGCTCGCTGACCGGGTCCGTGCCCAGCTCCTTCAGTGGCGGCTTGGCGGCTGCCCGCCCCCGCTGCTTAGGCTGCGCGTAGATCGCCAGCGCCTCGTCCAGCGTGATGTTGAAGAGCTGGTCCTCGGTCTCCAGCGAGCGCGAGTCGGTGCCCTTCTTCAGATACGGGCCGTACCGGCCGTTCTGCGCGGTGATCTCGACGCCCTCGGCGTCGGTACCGACCACCCTCGGCAGGGACATCAGCTTCAGCGCGTCGTCCAGGGTCACCGTGTCCAGCGACATCGACTTGAAGAGCGAGGCCGTGCGCGGCTTGACCGCGTTCTTGCCGGTCTTCGGCGTGCCCTCGGGCAGTACCTCGGTCACATACGGGCCGTAGCGGCCGTCACGGGCAATGATCTGGTGCCCGGTGACCGGGTCCGCGCCGAGCTCGAAGTCGCCGCTCGGCTTGGCCAGCAGCTCCTCTGCGTACTCCACCGTCAGCTCGTCCGGCGCGAGGTCCTCGGGGACGTCGGCGCGCTGGTGGCCCTCCGAGTCCTTCTCGCCGCGCTCGATGTACGGGCCGTAGCGGCCGACGCGCAGCACGATCGCACTGCCGACCGGGAAGCTGGAGATCTCCCGGGCGTCGATCGCACCGAGGTCCGTCACCAGCTCCTTGAGACCGCCCAGGTGGTCGCCGTCGCCGTTTCCGGCCTCGGAGGCAACACCCGCACCCGCCGCCTCGCCACCGAAGTAGAAGCGCTTCAGCCACGGCACGGCCTGCGCCTCGCCCCGCGCGATGCGGTCGAGGTCGTCCTCCATCCGCGCGGTGAAGTCGTAGTCGACGAGCCGGCCGAAGTGCTTCTCCAGCAGATTGACCACGGCGAAGCTCAGGAACGACGGTACGAGCGCCGTCCCCTTCTTGAACACATAGCCGCGGTCGAGGATGGTGCCGATGATCGACGCGTAGGTCGACGGGCGGCCGATCTCGCGCTCTTCCAGCTCCTTGACCAGCGAGGCCTCGGTGTAGCGGGCCGGCGGCTTGGTCGCGTGGCCGTCCACCGAGATCTCCTCGGAGGAGAGGGCGTCGCCCTCGGCGACCTGCGGCAGGCGCCGCTCCCGGTCGTCCAGCTCGGCGTTCGGGTCGTCGGCCCCCTCCACGTAGGCCTTCATGAAGCCGTGGAAGGTGATCGTCTTGCCGGACGCAGTGAACTCGGCGTCCCGGCCGTCCGCAGCGCGGCCGGCGATCCTGACGGTGACGCTGTTGCCGACCGCGTCCTTCATCTGGGAGGCGACGGTCCGCTTCCAGATCAGCTCGTAGAGCTTGAACTGGTCGCCGGTCAGACCCGTCTCGGCCGGGGTGCGGAAACGATCACCCGAGGGACGAATCGCCTCGTGCGCCTCCTGCGCGTTCTTGACCTTCCCGGCGTACACGCGCGGCTTCTCCGGCAGGTAATTGGCACCGTAGAGCTGCGTGACCTGCGCCCGGGCCGCCGAGACGGCAGTGTCGGAGAGCGTGGTGGAGTCCGTACGCATATACGTGATGAAGCCGTTCTCGTACAGCTTCTGCGCGACCTGCATGGTGGCCTTGGCCCCGAAGCCCAGCTTGCGGGAGGCCTCCTGCTGCAGCGTCGTCGTACGGAACGGGGCGTACGGAGAGCGGCGGTACGGCTTGGACTCCACCGCGCGGACGGCGAACGAGGCGTCCTGGAGTGCGGCGGCCAGGGCGCGGGCGTTCGTCTCGTCCAGGTGCAGGACCTGGCCGGACTTGAGCTGCCCGTCCGAGCCGAAGTCGCGGCCCTGGGCGACGCGCTGTCCGTCGACCGTGTTCAGGCGGGCCGTCAAGGTCGAGGGGTCGGAGGCGTCACCGGCACGGCCGGTGGAGAAAGTGCCGGTCAGGTCCCAGTACTCGGCGGAACGGAAGGCGATGCGCTCGCGCTCCCGCTCGACGACAAGGCGGGTGGCGACGGACTGCACACGGCCGGCGGACAGCCGCGGCATGACCTTCTTCCACAGGACCGGCGAGACCTCGTAGCCGTAGAGACGGTCGAGGATACGGCGGGTCTCCTGGGCGTCGACCATGCGCTTGTTCAGCTCGCGCGGGTTGGCGACGGCCTCCCGGATCGCTTCCTTGGTGATCTCGTGGAAGACCATCCGGTGGACGGGGACCTTGGGCTTGAGGACCTCCAGCAGGTGCCAGGCGATGGCCTCGCCCTCGCGGTCCTCATCGGTGGCGAGGAAGAGCTCGTCGGACTCGGCGAGCTGCTCCTTGAGCTTCCTGACCTGCGCCTTCTTGTCGGCGTTGACGACATAGATGGGCTGGAAGTCATTCTCGACATCGACACCGAGGCGGCGCACCTCGCCGGTGTACTTCTCGGGCACCTCGGCGGCGCCGTTCGGCAGGTCGCGGATGTGCCCGACGCTCGCCTCGACGACATAACCCGGGCCGAGGTAGCCCTTGATCGTCTTCGCCTTGGCAGGAGACTCGACGATCACGAGTCGGCGGCCGCCCTTTGCGGTCTCGCTGGTCGGGGACAACTTCGCTCTTCTCTCCGGTCGACGCTCGGTGGGCACGTACGGCAGTACGCCACTGCGGTGACGCTGCTGCCCGCTGCGGAGTGTGACGGTACAACCCGCCCTCGTGTCAAACGGCAAAAGCCCGCAACGGCCACTCGAACGGTAACCCGAGTCCAGCCATTCCTGCCGCCCGGACCGGCACGTCGGCTCTCCGGGCCCCGGATCAGACGCGGCCGAAGCACCACACCCCGAGGGCGAGGGACGCCGCGCCGAAGAGTGTCGCGAGGGCGACGGCCGTGGCGGGGCTCACTCCGTGTGCGACGGGCGCGCGGTGCAGCACGCGCGCTCCGGTCCAGAGCAGCAGCGCTGCCCCGAACAGCGCGAATGCCGTCCCCGCGAAGATCGCCGGCCCGCTCTCCATGCCTGTGTCCCGTCCTTCCCTCGTGCCGAGGTTCCCAGGAGGCCGAGGCTGACACCTCACGGCGTCATAGGCGCGAATTCCGGGTGAACGCCGCGTGGGTTCACCCACCCGGTCCCGGTGCCGGGTTCACCGGAGGCGGTGGCTCCTCTTACTTACCGACGCACTGGTGCTTCGCGCCGGGGTGTTTTCGCTGGGATGCACAGCACAAACCGAACATTGGCCGATTTCACCTCATGGAGCAGCGGCGCGAAGTCGACGACCCGACGGCCCCGACGGCCCCCGGGCAGTTCTAGCCTTCCCGTCCCGGCTCCGACGGCTCCAGCAGGTCCACCGGATCCACCAGGTCGACCGGGGTCAGGAAGCCCTCCCCCACCAGCAGCCGGATGGCCTGCGGCGTACGGTCGCGCAGCAGCACCGGGTCCTCGTCGATGAGCTGGGCGATGGCGTCCAGGATCCGCCCGGCGCTCAGGCTCCCGTCGCAGACTCCCGCGAAGCCCGCGCCGACCGTGTCGACCTTGGTGGCGCGCCGCATCCCACGGTTCTGACGCAGCACCACATGCTCGGGGTCCTCGGCTCCCGGCAGCCCGACCTGCTCCTGCACAACCTCCGGCGCGAGCCTGAAGTGGTCGGCGAGCAGGGCCGCGTCGTCGTGCGTACGCAGATAGTCCTGGCGCGCGAAATGCGCCCGCACGCTCTCACCGAGCGGCTGCTCGACGGGGTGCGGCCACTCCTCGGCGACAATTGACGGGCGCTCGGAACCGGACTTCCTGAGCGTGATCCAGCCAAAGCCGACCGCCTTGGTCTTCCGGGCCTCGAACTCGTCCAGCCACGCGTCGTACCGCGCCGCGTACTCGGTGGGGTCGCTGCGGTGATCGCCGCCGTCGCGCAGCCACAACTCCGCGTACTGCGTCACGTCCTGCACCTCACGCTGCACGATCCAGGCATCACAGCCGCGCGGCACCCAGGTGCGCAGCCGGTCCTGCCACTCCTCCCCCTCCACGTGCTGCCAGTTGGCGAGGAACTGCGCGTATCCCCCGTCGTTCAGCCTGGCTCCCGCCTGCTGAACGAGCGAGCGGCACAGATCGTCCCCGCCCATCCCGCCGTCCCGGTAGGTCAGCCGGGCGCCGGGAGAAATCACGAACGGCGGGTTCGACACGATCAGGTCGTACGTGTCGTCCCCGAGCGGATCGAAGAGCGAACCCTCGCGGAGATCGGCCTCCGGCGCCCCGGAGAGCGCGAGCGTCAGCCGGGTGAAGTGCAGGGCACGCGGGTTCAGATCGGTGGCTGTGACCCGGGTGGCGTGCTGCGCGGCGTGCAGTGCCTGGATCCCGGAGCCCGTGCCCAGGTCGAGCGCGGAGGAGACCGGCATACGGACGGTGATCCCGGCGAGCGTGGTGGACGCCCCGCCGACGCCGAGCACCACCCCCTCGCCCTGGCCGCCCGCACCGCCGGAGCCGCCGACCGCACAGCCCAGGTCGGAGACGATGAACCAGTCCTGGCCCTCGGGTCCGCCGTACGGCCGTACATCCACCGTGGCCTGCACGTCGTCGCCGTCGCGCACGACCCATCCGTCGGCCAGGCACTCCTCGAGGGGCAGCGCGGCCCGTACCTGCTCCTGCGGAACAGGCCGCTGGAGCAGGAAGAGCCGTACGAGCGTGTCGAGGACGCCGTCCCCGTCGGTGGCGCGCAGGGCGGGGACGGTCTCGCTGCGGGCGAGCGCCGCATACGCGGGGGCACCGAGCAGGTCGAGCAGCCCGTCGGCGGTGAAGGCGGCGGCGAGGAGGGCCTCGCGGAGCCGGGGCGAGTGGTCGGACACGGGAAGGCCTGCGGCGGGGCTGGTCGTACTCACCTGACCATTGTGGCGGCCGCCACTGACAAACGCCGCACGGCCCGGCTCCCCGAGCGGGGGACCGGGCCGTGCGGCTGTGCTGGGCCCGCTTGCGGCGCCCGCTTCCGGATCCGCACGGCAGCGGGTGGCCGGGGCGGACGTCGAGGCGGGTGTTCGGAGCGGGGCGTACGACCGGGCACTCGGAGCGCTGCGCACGACCGGGCGCAGGGCTCGGCGTAGCGCTCGGCGCAGGGCTCGGGCGTCAGAGCGTGGCGTACGGCTTGCCCGAGAGGGCCGGAGCGGCCTTCGCGGACGCCGAGCCGGACGGGGTCGACCCGGCCGCAGGGCTCGACGGGCGCGCCGTCTGGCAGCCGGGCTCCTTCGCCATCGCCTGGCCCAGCTCGCCGGACTGCAGCTTCCTCAGGGCGTCCTGGTCCATCTTCTCGATCTTCTTCAGACCGTCCGCGACACCCTGCAGACCGTCGGCGAACTTCTGCTGGTTCTTGGCATCGAGGGCGTCGACCTGCTTCTTCAGACCGAGGTACGCCGTGGCGGTGGCGTTGAGCTCGGTGACCGCGTCCTTCTGGAGCTTCTCGCCGTTGTCGACGGGCGGCGTACCGGCCCCCTGAACGGCGGCGGCCAGCGCCTTGTCCGCGTCGGCGATGTCCTGGAAGGCCTTCGAGTCGGCGGCCTTGATGTCGGCCGGCTTGCCGTCCGCCGCGGTCGAGACGATGGTCTGCTGGGCGTTGGCCCTCTTCTGGATCTGTGGCTGTGCCTGGTCACAGACCTTCTTGGCCCAGGTCCCCACCTTGTCGTCGCTGTCGTCACTGCTGCAGCCCGACAGCGCCAGTACCAGTACCGCACCGCCGGACAGCGCGGCCGCAAGCTTCTTGTTCACCGGATTGGTCCCTTCCAAGGCTCTCGGCCCCGGAACATACACGCCAAGTGGGCGACAACCGCATGCCGTACGCCCGACCCATGGCCTATTGCAGCCATTTGCACCAAGGGAGACAAGCCTCACCCGACACACGCAAACGGGCGGACAGCGCATCAATGCACGCTGTCCGCCCGCCTTTTGAGCAGGTGTTACGAAACCACCGCGGGATCGGGCGACTTCGAGCTCCGCTCCGCGGAGTTGTCTTCGTCACCCACCGCGATGCCGCGCCGCTTGGAGATGTACACGGCTCCGACGATGACGAGGATGGCGAGCACGGCCACCACCGCCCGTACTCCGGCGTTGGCATCGTCGCCGTAGCTGAACTGGACCACCGCGGGCGCGATGAGCAGCGCCACCAGGTTCATCACCTTCAGCAGCGGGTTGATGGCCGGTCCTGCGGTGTCCTTGAACGGATCACCGACGGTGTCGCCGATGACGGTCGCTGCATGGGCCTCACTGCCCTTGCCGCCGTGATGTCCGTCCTCGACGAGCTTCTTGGCGTTGTCCCACGCACCGCCGGAGTTGGCGAGGAAGACGGCCATCAGGGTGCCGGTGCCGATCGCGCCGGCGAGGAAGGAGCCGAGGGCCCCCACCCCGAGCGAGAAGCCGACCGCGATCGGGGTCAGTACGGCGAGCAGGCCCGGTGTGGCCAGCTCGCGCAGCGCGTCCTTGGTGCAGATGTCGACGACCCTCCCGTACTCCGGCTTCTCGGAGTAGTCCATGATCCCGGGGTGCTCGCGGAACTGCCGCCGCACCTCGTAGACCACGGCCCCGGCCGACCGGGAGACGGCGCTGATCGCCAGCCCCGAGAAGAGGAAGACGACCGCCGCGCCCAGGATCAGGCCCACCAGGTTGTTGGGCTGTGAGATGTCCATCACCAGGTTCATGGGAGCGCCGTCGCCGACCTTCTCGCCGACCTCCCTGGCCGCGGTCGCGATGGCGTCGCGGTACGAGCCGAAGAGCGCCGCTGCCGCGAGTACGGCGGTGGCGATGGCGATTCCCTTGGTGATGGCCTTGGTGGTGTTGCCGACGGCGTCGAGTTCGGTGAGCACCTGCGCGCCCGCGCCCGTGACGTCGCCGGACATCTCGGCGATGCCCTGGGCGTTGTCGGAGACAGGGCCGAAGGTGTCCATGGCGACGATGACGCCGACGGTGGTGAGCAGGCCGGTGCCGGCCAGTGCCACCGCGAAGAGCGCCAGCATGATCGACGTACCGCCGAGCAGGAACGCCCCGTACACGCCCAGGCCGATCAACAGCGCGGTGTAGACGGCGGATTCCAGACCGATGGAGATACCGGCCAGTACAACCGTCGCGGGTCCGGTCAGCGAGGACTTGCCGATGTCCCGCACGGGACGCCGGTTGGTCTCGGTGAAGTACCCCGTGAGCTGCTGGATCAGAGCGGCCAGCACGATGCCGATGGCGACGGCGATGACCGCCAGGACCCGCGGGTCCCCGCTGTGCGTCCGGATGGCGGCCTCGGTGACGCCCTCCAGCTCGGCGTACGAGCTCGGCAGGTAGGCGTAGACCGCCACGGCCACCAGGACGAGCGAGATGAACGCGGAGATGAAGAATCCGCGGTTGATGGCGGTCATCCCGCTGCGGTCGGCGCGCCGCGGGGCGACCGCGAAGATGCCGATCATCGCGGTGACCACGCCGATCGCCGGAACGATCAGCGGAAAAGCGAGTCCGGCGTCGCCGAATGCCGCCTTGCCGAGGATGAGCGCCGCCACGAGCGTGACGGCGTACGACTCGAAGAGGTCGGCCGCCATGCCCGCGCAGTCACCGACGTTGTCGCCCACGTTGTCGGCGATGGTCGCGGCGTTGCGCGGGTCGTCCTCGGGGATGCCCTGCTCGACCTTGCCGACCAGGTCGGCTCCGACGTCGGCGGCCTTGGTGAAGATGCCGCCGCCGACACGCATGAACATGGCAATCAGCGCGGCGCCGAGGCCGAAGCCCTCGAGCACCTTGGGTGCGTCGGCCGCGTAGACGAGAACCACGCAGGAGGCACCGAGCAGGCCGAGGCCCACCGTGAACATGCCGACCACGCCTCCCGTACGGAAAGCGATCTTCATTGCCTTGTGCGAGACAGCCGTCAGATCCTTTTCCGGCTCGCCCTCCGCCGGCGTTGCTTCACGCGCGGCCGCGGCCACGCGCACATTTGCTCGTACGGCAAGACGCATGCCGATGTATCCGGTGGCCGCCGAGAACAGCGCACCCACCAGGAAGAACACCGAACGTCCTGCTCGCTGCGACCAGTCGTCGGCCGGCAGCAGCAGAAGCAGGAAGAACACCACGACGGCAAAGATGCCGAGGGTGCGCAACTGCCGTGCCAGATAGGCATTTGCGCCCTCCTGCACGGCTGCCGCGATCTTCTTCATGGAATCGGTGCCCTCACCGGCTGCCAGCACCTGGCGCACCAGCAGCTGGGCGACGAACAGTGCCGCCACGGCCACTACGGCGATGACGATCACGATCAGCCGGTTGTCGGCGGTGAGTACCGCGGCTGCGAGAGAAGTGGGTTGATCGGACAGTTCTGGGTTGACGAGCCCCGCCATTCGTCCTCCTTGACGCTCAGAGCTCAAGATGTGGACGGATTGTAGGGAGCGGAACCTGATCAAAACAGGGCGCCACAAATGGAATTGACCTTCGCTTGCTACTCAGCAAATGATCGCGTCCCGAAAATCCCCCTGAAAGAGGTAACGGGGCAAAGGCATTGACGCTTGATCAACGATCTAGGAAAAAGGAAAAAGGCCCTGCTCAAGCAGGGCCTCTTCACTTCACATCACCACATGGAGATCAGAAAAATGATCAACAGATCGTCCGAGCAGTCAGGGCAGAACAATGGCCGGTGTCGTGGGCCAGCTCATCCGGATCACGCCACCGTCCTCGGTCGAGGAGACCTCCACATCGTCGACGAGGCCGCTGATGACCGCGAGCCCCATCTCGTCCTCGCCGTCGGAGTCCAGGTCCTCGTCCGAACCATTGCGCGCGCCGGGGACATCCGAGGCCCCACCGCTGCCGGCACTCGGAACCTCGTCCCCGACCTCGATGGAGAAGGTCTTCTCCTCCTCGGACAGCACGACCCGCACAGGGGCGGTGATGCCATGGCTGCGGTGCAGCCCGACGGCGCGGCTGCATGCCTCACCCACCGCGAGCCGGACCTCGTCCAGCACGGCCTCGTCGACTCCCGCCCGGCGAGCCACGGCAGCGGCCACCAGACGGGCCGTCCTGACGTGTTCGGGCTGGGCGCTGAAGCGGAGTTCAACGGTGGCCATGCGATCCCCCTCGGACGTACGGGCGTGCATCTCAGGGGCCCGGGCTGGATGCCCGGTACCCCTCACATCTTCCGGCAGTCTCCGGCCGACCGTCAGTCGGTGGCCGCGACAGCTTCGTCGACCGTGGTGTGGATGGGGAACACCTTGGTCAGACCTGTGATCCGGAAGATCTTGAGAATGCGCTCCTGGTTGCAGACGAGGCGCAGCGAGCCCTCATGCGCGCGTACGCGCTTCAGGCCGCCCACGAGGACGCCAAGACCGGTGGAGTCGAGGAAGTCCACGCCCTCCATGTCGACAACCAGGTGGTAGTTGCCGTCGTTCACCAACTCGACCAGCTGCTCGCGCAGCTTGGGCGCGGTATACACATCAATCTCGCCACCGACCTCGACGACCGTACGGTCGCCACCAGGGCCGGACACATTGCGAGTCGACAGGGACAGGTCCACGGATCCTCCAGCACCTTGCTATCGAGCGGCCGCCCTTCAGGTCTCCCCGACGGAGTCGGAGGACGGTCGCCAGCCGCGATGGCATTCAATCACTTACCAGCAGCCATGCACGACGCCTTGGGACCATTGTCCGTCACGCCGGTGACACACTCGGTGCCGATGGCCAAGAATTTCCGCCCCAGTCGACCTCCCGAGAGGGGGGAAACCCGCCCCTCCCCCGGTACGGTCCTCGACCGGCTCGCCGCAGGGGCGGGCAGGGCTGCGCGCATCACTCATACGGAGCACTTGCCCCCTAGGCCCGGTCGGCATGCCGTCTGGCCCGACCGCATCCGCCCAGAAGTGATCAACGCCATCCAGACGGCGGGCATCGAGCACCCCTGGGCCCACCAGGCAGCCGCCGCGGAGCACGCCCTGGACGGCGAATCCGTCGTCATCGCCACCGGCACCGCCTCCGGGAAGTCCCTGGCCTATCTCGCGCCCGTACTCACCGCCCTGCTCGACGGCTCCGAGGCCCCGAATGGACGCGGTACGACCGCCCTGTACCTGGCCCCCACCAAGGCCCTGGCCGCCGACCAGCGCCGTGCGGTGAAGGAGCTCGGCGCGCCGCTCGGCAACCGCATCCGCCCGGCGGTCTACGACGGCGACACGCCGGTAGAAGAACGCGAGTGGGTCAGGCAGTACGCCAATTACGTCCTCACCAACCCGGACATGCTGCACCGCGGGATACTTCCCTCCCACCCCCGCTGGGCCTCCTTTCTGCGCGCCCTGCGCTACGTCGTGATCGACGAGTGCCACACCTACCGGGGTGTCTTCGGCTCCCACGTCGCCCAGGTACTGCGGCGTCTTCGCCGTCTGTGCGCCCGCTACGGTGCGAACCCCGTCTTTCTCCTCGCCTCCGCCACCGCCGCGGAACCCGCCCAGGCCGCCGGCCGCCTCACCGGCCTGTCCGTGCGGGAGGTCGCCGACGACGCCTCACCCCGGGGCGAACTTGTGTTCGCCCTCTGGGAACCCCCGCTCACCGACCTCCACGGCGAGAAGGGCGCACCCGTCCGCCGCACCGCCACCGCCGAGACCGCCGACCTCCTGACCGATCTGACCGTGCAGGGAGTCCGCACAGTCGCCTTCGTACGCTCCCGGCGCGGCGCCGAGCTCATCTCCGTCATCGCCAAGGAACGCCTGGCCGAGGTCGACCGCTCCCTGCCGCAGCGGGTCGCCGCCTACCGGGGCGGCTATCTCCCCGAGGAGCGCCGCGCCCTGGAACGGGCCCTGCACTCCGGCGAGCTTCTCGGCCTCGCCGCCACCACCGCCCTGGAGCTCGGGGTCGACGTCGCGGGCCTGGACGCCGTCGTCATCGCCGGCTACCCCGGGACACGAGCCTCGCTGTGGCAGCAGGCGGGCCGCGCCGGCCGCTCGGGCCACGGCGCCCTGGCCGTCCTCGTCGCCCGCGACGACCCGCTGGACACCTTCCTCGTCCACCACCCCGAGGCGCTGTTCCAGCAGCCTGTGGAGTCCACGGTGCTCGACCCCGACAATCCCTACGTCCTCGCCCCCCATCTGTGCGCGGCCGCCGCCGAGCTCCCGCTCACGGAAGACGACCTTGAGCTCTTCGGCCCCGCCGTCCCCGAACTCCTGCCTCAGTTGGAAACGGCCGGCCTGCTGCGCCGCCGGGCCGCAGGCTGGTACTGGACCCGCCGCGAGCGGGCCGCCGACCTGACCGACATCCGGGGCGGTGGCGGCCGGCCCGTCCAGATCGTCGAGGCGGCCACCGGCCGGCTGCTGGGCACGGTCGACGCGTCTGCGGCCCACACCGCCGTCCACGACGGGGCCGTCCACCTCCACCAGGGGCGTACGTACCTGGTGAAGCACCTGGACCTGGAGGATTCGGCCGCCCTCGTCGAGGAGGCCGACCCGCCGTACTCCACGACCGCCCGCGACACCACCTCCATCTCCGTACTCGAGACCGATACCGAGATCCCGTGGGGTGACGGCCGCCTCTGCTACGGCTCTGTCGAGGTCACCAACCAGGTCGTGTCCTTCCTCCGCCGCAAACTCATCACCGGGGAGGTTCTCGGCGAGACCAAGCTCGATCTGCCGCCCCGCACCCTGCGTACCCGGGCCGTGTGGTGGACGGTCACCGAGGGCCAGCTGGACGCCGCCCGGGTCAACCCGGAGCAGCTGGGCGGGGCCCTGCACGCCGCCGAGCACGCCTCCATCGGGATGCTGCCGCTGTTCGCCACCTGCGACCGCTGGGACATCGGCGGGGTCTCCGTCCCGCTCCACCCGGACACGCTGCTGCCAACTGTTTTCGTGTACGACGGCCATCCGGGTGGCGCGGGCTTCGCCGAGCGGGCTTTCCACACCGCACGCGAGTGGCTCACCGCCACCCGTGAGGCCATCGCCTCCTGCGAGTGCGAAGCGGGCTGCCCGTCCTGCATCCAGTCCCCCAAGTGCGGCAACGGCAACGATCCGCTGCACAAGCGCGGCGCGGTCCGGCTCCTCACGGAACTGCTCCGGGAAGCTCCGGCGGCCCCGCCCGCGCCCTGACCGTCGGCGCGTACGGTCCCAGGCTCGCCTCGGCCGTCACGTCGGCGATCTCGCCGCGCACGGCACACCGCACCACCGCCGCACCCTGCGCCCGGGCCACATCGGCCGCTTTGGCGCAGGCTGCGGCCGTGCCCCGCAGCGCATGGTCGGCGGCTGCCAGTGCCGCCAGGTCCGCGGCGGCACCGGCCCTGTGGCGGGCCACCACCACCTGCCCCATGGCCAGCACGGCCGCGAAGACCGCACAGAGCACGGTCGCCGCCATGGCCACCCATACGGTCGCCGAACCACGCTCCCGGTTCACGGCGCCACCTCCGCGCCGTCCGCGCCGTTCCCGGACTCGGCCTCCCCGGTGTCCTGCACGGGTGCGCCCCGGCCGGCCGGCCCGTCCTGGCCCACGGTGTCCTCGGCGAGGGCAGCCGCCTCCGCGCTCAGCGTCAGGGCCAGGGCGCCCGGCCCCGGGGCCTTCGCCTCGACCCGCACCCGCCACAGGTCGCCCGCACGCCCCAGCGTGACCCGGGCGCCGCCCGGGGCCGCCGAGCGGGCGGCAGCCATTGCGGCCGCCTGTGGCTCCGACCTGGCCGCCGCACGTGCCCCGGCCCGGGCGGCATCCACGCACTGGATCTGCGCAGAGGCCGCCATGAGTGCCCAGACCAGGGCCATGGCGAACACCACCAGGGCCGGAACCGCGACCGCTGCCTCCGCCGTCACTGACCCCTTGTCGCGCACCTCGGAGTCGCGCACCTCCGCGGCGCGCACCTCGGAACTGAGGACTTCAGAACCCGGGACTACAGAACGCGGGAGTTCAGAACTGCGCATTGAGCGCCTTCCCGATCACCGACTGCAGCGCCCCCGAAACGGCCCCACTGGTGACGACCTTGTACAGGACGGCCGCGAAGGCACAGGCGGCGATCGTCCCCATCGCGTACTCGGACGTGGTCATCCCCTCGTCCCTACGCACCCTGCGCACCAGCCCGCGCAGCCATTCCCGCATCGGATTCCACATATCAACCCCCAAGAGATCTTGTTCAGTTGCCGTCGATTGCTGTCACCTGCCGTTCAGCAGGCCATCCGCCAGGCCGATCACCACCGGGGCCACCCCGACCGCCAGGAACGCGGGCAGGAAGCACAGCCCCACCGGAGCGGTGATCAGGACTTGCGCCCTGCGGCCATTGGCCGCAGCCGTCCGTGCCCGGTCCGCCCGGAAGCGCTCGGCCAGCCGGGACACAGGCTCCGACGCCGGAGCCCCCGTGGAATCGGCCCGCTCCAGACAGCGGGCCAGCGCCGCTGCACCCGGTATGCGCCCCAACGCCCCCCACGCCTGGGCCGGCTCACCCCCGAGCCGCAGCTCGGCGGCCACTCGCGCGAGCCGTTCGCCCACCGGCCCGCCCAGCGACTCCCCGACCGCCTCCGCCGCCTCCCGCGGACCGGCGCCCGCCGAGATGCAGGCAGCCAGCAGGTCGGCGGCGAGCGGCAGTTGACCTGCCGCCTCACTCCCCCCGGCCTCCGCACCGACGTCCATGCGCCGCTCACGTCTGCCCTGCCAGCGCCGTACGCCATACGCTCCGGCAAGCCCGACGAGGCCACCGATCACCCCGCCGACCAAGACGTAGCCGGTGATCACCGCTCCCACCGGCGCCACCCAGCGCCTCGCCCACGCCCCGTACCCCGGCCGCCACAACAGCCGTTGGCGCTCCATCGCCACCAGCGCCTCGATCCGCCTGCGCACCCGCCGCCGCCGCCGTCGCCCAGCGAACGCGAAGATCACGCAGGCCGCCAGAGCCAGCACGGACACCACCGCCCCCAGCCTGTGGACGACATCTCCACTCATGGCGCCCCCACTCATGCCTCCTCCCCGCTCCGTACGATCCGCCGCGCCCAGCAGATGCCCGCGGCCTCCAGCAACCCGCCGATCACCAGGCACACCGCACCCGCCGGGGTGTGCAGCAACACCCGGAGGGGATCGGCTCCCAGCGCCCAGCCCATCGCCAGGCCCACCACCGGGAGCAGCGCCAGCAGGCCTACCGTCGACCACGCACCCGCCAACTGGGCGCGCAGGTCCTCCCGTTGGTCCCGCTCCGCCCGCAGAGCCGCCTCCAGCCGGTCGAGCCCGGCGGCCAGACCGGCACCGCTGTCCACCGCCACCCGCCAGCACGCCGCGACCCCGGCCAGCCCGCCCGCACCCGGCTCCCGCGCCGCCTCCCGCAGCGCCTGAGGCACATCACCGCCGAACCGCGCCGCCGCCAGCACCGCGGCCGCCGCCCCGCCCAGCACTTCCGTGGACCTGGCGGCGAACAGCAGCGCCTGCCCCGGCTGCAGGCCCGCCCGGAGCTCACCCGCGACCGCACCGCACAAGGCGACAACCCCCTCGGCGCGCCGCTCCTGCTCCCGCCTTCGCTCCCGGGCCCGCAGCCATCGCCTCACCAAGGGCACCGCCGCCGCCCCCGCGATCAACGGCAGCACCGAATCGCCCAGGACGGCAAGGAACAGCGAGGCCGGCAGACACAGCCACTCCCGCCTCAGCCGCACCATCGGCAGCACTCGCTCCCACAGCCGCCACGGGGGCGCCTCCACCGCGCCGCCGCCGCCCGCGAGCAGCAGCCTCGCCCGCCGCAGGCCCCGGTCCTGGCCGACCATCAGCCACGCGAGCGCCCCCACACACACCGCAGCCGCGTACATGGGCTCACCGGCCATCGCAGTGCCCCCCGATCAGCAGCCGCAGCCGCTCCCAGCCCCGCTCGTACGCGAACGCCTGCGCTCCCCACCGCAGCGCGGGCACGGTCACCACCAACCCCGCCGCGTCCCGCTCCAGCACATGGATCTCGGCGATCCGCCGCTGCCCGCCCTTGTCCCGGACGAGATGGATCACCACCGAGAGGGCTGCCGCCAACTGGCTGTGCAGCGCCGCCCGGTCGAGCCCAGCCGCCGTCCCCAGCGCTTCCAGACGCGCCGGCACATCCGCCGCCGCATTGGCGTGCACGGTCCCGCATGTCGGGACGCACAAAAGATTGCAGTGGGCGTGTCTCTGACCTGGGCGCTGAAATCATTTGTGCGGTGACTTGAGTCACACCCGACGCACGAATGATTTCAGTGCGCTACACGCCCTCTGGGCGCAACCCGCGCCGGGGCCACTCTCCGTAGTCCTACGCTGAGTGGCCGCTGGGCTGTCGTCACAAGGGGTCCCGGTAGCTCCCGCCGGAAGAGCAACGCTAGGGAGTGGTCCGCAGGTCAGGGCGCGGGTTCCATCGCGGCCATCTGCTCGTTGTGCTCGCGGAGTATCCGCATGGCCGGTCGCGGGCGGCAGGTCCTGACCCTTCTTCGCGCCCTTGGTGATGACGAGCCGGGCGGCGATGTCGCGCAGACTCATCTCCTGCTCACGCAGGTGGAGGCCACAGAGAGCATGTGGTCTTCGGTAAGGCCCGCGCCCCCGATGGTCTTGCCGCGCTTGCGAGCAGGTGGCCTTCCAGGGCGCGGTCGCGGACGGGTACGCAGGCCATTGCTTCCGCATGGAAGTCGCCGTGGCACCACGCTTGCCTGGCGGCCACGAGAGGCCTCCGGGGCTGAGCGACCCACCCGTACGTGGGACATCCTTGTTCGAATTTGGGCCGCTAGCATTCCATCCACGCCGGGCCATGAAATTGCATCACGGGATTTCATGGGGCTTTCACCTGTGCAGTCTCGTGGCCGCGAGGAGGAAGGTAGAAAAAATGGGATTATCGAACAGAGAGGGTGCCTCTTCGATGCAGAACTTCACGAACGGTATGGCCGCTGACCTCATCCCGGGGCAATGGGTCAAGAGCCGCATGTCCGAAGCGAACGGCATGTGCATCGAGCTCGCCGAGCTCCCCCAGGGCCGCATCGCGATCCGTAACTCGACCGATCCCGCCGGGGCAGCGCTGATCGTCTCCAGCGCGGAGATGGAAGCGTTCATCGATGGCGCCAAGAAGGGCGAGTTCGACGCCCTCTGCACCCTCAACTAGGCATCGGCGTACATAAGTTCGGCCGCCACCTTCAGCTCGGGCGTGTCATCATGTGAATACGACTGCCCGTTGAAGGAGAAGGCGTGTCCCCGGATCCGATTCCGATCATCCGTCTGGCCCGGCGCACTGCCGGGCCAGACGCAACAAAGACAGCGGCCCACATCATGCTTGGACTTGCCGTCAAGGATTTGCGTGATAAGGCCGGCCTCACGCAGACAGCCCTGGCGAAAGCGATCCTCGTTTCGAACTCAACAATCAGCCGCCTGGAGAATGCGGAAACCACGCCCGAGCGGCGGACGGTCGAAGCGGTGATGAATCAACTGAAGCTCGACAGCCCGGCGCGGGACGAGCTGACGATGCTGCTCTCCCGCGCCGAGGAGCCGGAGTGGTTTCAGAGCAGGTTCGGTGACTTCACAGCCGAGTACCTGCGCCGGCTCCTCGGCCTTGAGTCCATGGCCATCGTGCTCACCACATATGACGTGCGCCTGGTGTCGGGCCTGTTGCAGACACCGGAGTACGCGAACTGCATCATCCGCACCGGCTTGCACATCAGCGAGTGGGACAGCCCGGAGATGGCAATGCGCGTCGCTCTGCGCCGGGAGCGCCAAGAGCGGGTTTTCGGCCAGGCCGACCCGCCACGCTGCGTATTCCTGATGGACGAGTCCGTCCTGCTCCGACGGGTCGGCCCCAACGAGGTGATGCTCGAGCAGATGCTCCACTTGCTTGAGATAGCTGACCTCCCTCACCTCACCCTCCGGTTCGTGCTCCTCGACCGCATGATCGCGGGCAACGAGGCATCGATGGCGGGCGGCATGGCCCACCTCCAGTTCGGCCGCGGCGGACTGCCCGACCTCGTCTACGTCGAGGGCTACGGCAAGGCCGACTACTACAACAAGCCCGCACGGAGCGCCGAGGAACGCACGAAGCCGTGGCCGACCAAGGACAACGAGTTCGAGCGGCACCTTCAGTTGCTCCTGCGCATCCAGGGTGAGGCGTGCGCTTCACCGGCGGACAGCCGGCGCATGCTGGAGGCAGCCGTCAAGCGGTACTCCTAGCCGGCGCCCCCGGGCCTACTCCCGGACGGCACCTTCCCCAGCCCGCCGAACTCCGTCCACTCGACGCTGCGTTGGCGCTGCTGGATCTCGGAGTCAGGTCGCCAGTCGGTCACATCGACGAGACCTGGCTCCTCTACGAGGAGCTTCTCGAAGATCTCCTCCACGTCCGCCTTCTCGCGAACCCTTCCCCAGTTGCCCCCGGTCTGGGTCCGCATGAGTTCGGTGACCTCGTCGCGGACCTTCGGGTCGTCGCTCACCAGCTGACACACAACGACGAAACTGCCCGGGACGAGCCTGTCGGCCACCCGCTCCACCAGAGCCTTGGGACCGGCACTGTCAGGCAGGCAGTGCAGCACGGAGACGAACAGGGCGGCCACCGGCTGGGTGAAGTCGATGAGCCGCGTGAAGTCCGGGTGACCGAAGATAGTGTCGGTGTCCGTCATGTCGACCGGCAGTAGCGCGGTGTTGTCGTTCTCATCCAGCAGAGACTGGCCCAGCGCCAGGACGACCGGATCGGTGTCGATATAGACGACCCGTGACTCGCGGTGGGCCTCCTGCGCGATCTGATGCACGTTCCGCTGGGTCGGGAGGCCGGAACCGAAGTCGATGAACTGCTTGATCCCGTGCTCCTCGGCCAGCACCCGGACCACACGCTGAAGGAACCACCGGTTGTTCAGAGCGATCTCACGCGACGTGGGCGCCACCTCCAGCAATAACTGGCAGGCAACCCGGTCTACTTCGAAATTATTGCTGCCACCCAGCAGCCAGTCGTACATCCGCGCCGCACTCGGCACCGACAAATCGACATGCTTTCTCTCCACCAACGGCCCGTCCCCTAACCGATTCCGCCCCGATCGGAGTGAAGTTGCCCATCCTAGAAGGGCAGCACGCAACTGCACCACCGCCGGTACGGGTGAAGGGTGGCACAAGCTGGCAGAAAGTGGCGCATCCGAGCGAGCGTGGCCAGAGAGCGAATATGCCGGAGGAATTCACAGGTGAGTCAGAGGCGCCTCCCCTCGACGAGATACGGCAGCGCGCGCTGCGCGACAGTGAGGGCCGCTTCGATCGTGGGCGATTCGGCACCCATCAGCTCGGCCGCCTCGTCGACGTCAAAGCCAAGTCGGCAGCACAGCACCACGCTGTCGGCGCACCCGTCCGGAAGCTGTCCGTACAACGCGGTCAGGGCCGGATCGTGCGGCGCGGTGCGGTCGGCCTGCCAGCCCACCCGAAGGCGAAGTTCCTGCCAGACCTCGGCCGCGGGGCAGGGCTGGCTCAACAACCAGCCCCAGCGCTCCCGGGCGGATATCAGCGTGGTGCTTACAACGGCCGAAGAACCCACCTCAGCAGGCAGGCGAGCTCCGGCGTAGCGCATGTAGCGCGGCCGGTTCCGTTCGACGAAGGCCGCGAACCCCAGGTCCGCGGCCACCGCAGCAACCGTCGTCGGCACGGGGTAGCGAATGGGGAGACCGCTCTGCGGCACAGCGGAACGAGGGGAGAAGAGAATGAGGGCTCCTCAAGGGCGCGGGACCGCTGCGCCGGCCCCTGTGCTCAATGCCGCATGTACAGGCGGCAAAGGGAATGGGCCTCGCGCTCAATGGGAACGCGAGGCCGAAATGCCCAGGGCTACTCGCCCAGGCCCCAGCTGAAGTGGACACCGGCATGCCAGGCGAAGCCGAGCATGGTGACGATGAAGGCGGACTGGACCGTGTCAACTGCGGTGCCGGAGACCACGGTCCACGTGAGGACGAAGGCGGCGAGAACAGCACTCAGCCGCACCGCTACATGGCCTCCCGGGTCGGCGTGAATCCCCACGGGGACAATATTGAAACTGGTACCGTTAAATTGCCCGGAGGGCAGCTGCAGGCGCCCTCGGCGAATCGGTTCGATCATTTGTTTGTTTCCTTGTCGATCTGTTCGTCCCCGGGGACGTGGATGCACACTTCCCGGGCGGGCCCTCGAGCGGGCCTGAAAGGAAACTACCGCGCCGAACAGGGGGGCTGGCCCCTCAAGCCCCTCTATGCAAAGTCATTTTTGCGCACATAGCATTGCGATCATCAGGGGTCGATTTCCGTCATGCTTCGATCCTCACTGGCGGCGAAGAGACAATTCAATGCATCCTCGATCACATTCGATCAGCGCGCCGTCGGGGTATTTCGTACCGCTTCCCGAGCTGCCGAGCCCCGTCGCCTCCCGGGTGAGCCCGGGAGGCGCGTCGGCCCGCTTCCGGTCGGCCTTCAGGTAGAGGCTCATTCTTCGGCGGCACAGGGTGTGGATCTAGGGTGCGTTTTGAAAGTGCTGGTCACAGCCACTCGTTGATGGCTGCGATCGGCACGGTCGCTTCGTAGCGGACGGCGAGCTTGTCGTATCTCGTGGCGACCGCGCGGTGGCGTTTGAGGCGATTGATTCCGCATTCCACCGCGTGGCGCTCCTTGTAGTCGGCCTTGTCGAACGTGGGTGGCCGGCCACCCTGGGAGCCGCGTTTCTTGCGGTTGGCGATCTGGTCGCGCTTCTCCGGGATGGTGCATCGGATACCGCGCTTGCGCAGGTAGGCGCGGTTCGCGCGGGACCCGTACGCCTTGTCGGCGCGGACCTTGTCCGGCCGGGTGCGCGGGCGGCCCGGCCCGAGCCTGGGCACCCGGATACGCCCCAGGACCACCTCGAACTGCGGGGAGTCGCCGCGATGTCCGGCCGTGATGACCAGCGACATCGGTTTCTGGGCCTGCTCGACCGCCAGGTGGAGCTTGGTGGTCAGCCCGCCCCGGGAGCGTCCGAGCCCGTGGTCCTCGGGCTCGGTGAAGACACCACCCGGCGGCTCGATCTGCAGATTGCGAGCACCAGCCGCATGCTGGTGGGCGCGGGCGATGGTCGAGTCCACCGAGACGTCCCAGGTGATCAGTCCTTCGGCGTCGGCCTGAGCCTGCAGTTGCTCGAAGATACGGTGCCAGGTGCCATCCCGCTGCCAGCGCCGGAACAGGCCGTAGACCGTTTCCCACGGGCCGTACCGCTCGGGCACGTCCCGCCAGGGAGCACCGGCGCGGGTGCGCCAGCGTATGCCGTCTATCAACTGCCGCTTGGTGTGCACCGGCGGCCGGCCAGGCTTCTTGCCGACCGGGAGCAAGGGCTCCAGCTTCGTCCACTGCGCATTCGTCAGATCGTGCCGCCCCATGAAGTGGATCTTGACACATCAAGATCCACTTCTGAAACGCACCCTAGTACTGCAACGGTCTTTGCTCTGATGGTTTGTTGGCTTCTGGTGGTGTGTGGCCGCGTCGTTTGTAGTGGCTGATGCGGGCTTGGTGTTGTCGTCTGCGGCGCCAGTGTGACCAGTGCAGGACGTGGTCGGTGCTTGGGCGGGGTCGAGTGAGGCGGGTGATCAGGCGTCTGAGTTCGGGGAGGGTCAGGGGTATGAGCTGGGAGGATCCGTTTCTGCTTTCCCGGTGTCGAGTTCACGGGCCCGCAGGACGGTGAGGCAGGCGTGTGCGGCCATGGCCAGGGTGATGTGGCGGTGCCAGCCGTCGTAGCGGCGGACCTGGTAGTCGTCCAGGCCGCACTCCTGCTTCGCGGTCTGGAAGCACTCCTCGACCGCCCACCGGCTGCCCGCGATGCGGATCAGCTCGTCGAGTGTGGTGTCGGCCGGGCAGTAGGCGATGTAGTAGGAGATCTCCTCGGGCCGGCGGACACTTCGGCGGGCGATCACCCAGTGACGACGGTCCTCGCGGTGCCAGGGACGGACCTCGACCCTCGCCCAGTCGTAGACCCTCGGGCCGTGGGCGCCGTTGCCGCAGGAACGGCGCTTCCACTTCTGCCGGGACAGCCCGGGAAACAGATCGTGAACGGGGTGGTCCATGGCCCAGCGGGTGACGACGGTGTCATGCCGGGTGGTGGCCATCACGTGGAAGACATCCGCCCGCTCCAGCTCAGAACGCCAGCCCTTGGAGAAGCCGTAGGCGGCGTCGGCGGTCACCCACCGGAACGGGATCCGGTCCGTGATCGCCCGGCGGACCATGGCCTTGGCCATCACCACTTTCGTCTCGAAGGCGACCGTGTCGTCGATGCCCGCGGCCCGGCACCGGTCGCGGTCATCGGTCCATGAGGTGGGCAGATAGAGGCGGCGGTCGATCAATGTGCGGCCGCGTCCGCCGGCATAGGCGAGGAAGACCCCGATCTGGGAGTTCTCCGTCCGGCCGGCGGTTCCGGAGTATTGGCGCTGGACCCCGGCCGAGCGGATGCCCTTCTTCAGGAACCCGGTGTCGTCCACGATCAGCACCGCATCCGGATCGCCGAGGTGCTCGACGACGTAGTCCCGCACGTCGTCCAGGACTTCGTCCGCGCTCCAGTCGATCCGGTTCAGCAGCCGGTGGATCCGGTCCGGGCCGCCATGCCCGGCCTCCTCGGCAAGCGTCCAGCCGTTCTTCCGCTCCAGCGGAGCTATCAGCCCCCGCATATAGGCGAGAGCCGACTCCCGCGGCTCCGACCTGGAGAAACGGTGCACGAACCGCTCGTGCAAGGCCTTCAGTTCACCGGCCCACGACCGGGCATCAGCAAGTTCCCCACCCATGACCTGATAAACGACCGACCTGCCCAACCGTCACGGCAAGCACCGTTGCAGTACTAGGGCCTGTATCTGGTTGTGATCAGAGGGTGGTTCGCGTGAGGTCCTTGATCCAGATCATGGAGGCACGAAGATGCAGGCCGGCGAGGTAGCTTTCGGGCCTCTTGTCGTAGCGGGTCGCGATGCCCCGCCAGGCTTTCAGCTTGTTGATCAGGCGCTCGACGGTGTTCCTCTCCTTGTAGAGGTCGATGTCGTGGCCGACGGGCCGACCACCCCGGCTGCCCTTCTTCTCCGGGATGACCGCCTTGATCTGGCGTCTTCGCAGGTAGGCGCGGTTGCCGCGGGACGAGTACGCCTTGTCCCCGGCCACCGCGTCGCGCCGGGTGCGGGGACGACCGACGGGTCCGCGGACCCTTACCTTCTTCAGGACGGGGATGAACTGCGGGCTGTCGGCGGCCTGTCCAGCGGTCAGGATGAGCGCGAGCGGACGGCACTTGCGGTCGGAAGCGAGGTGGACCTTGCTGGTCTGTCCGCCGCGCGAGCGCCCGAGCAGAGCGGCCCTCAGCCGGAGTCGGTGTCGCCTTCGCAGGCGGCGTCGCTCCTCCCGGGCGGGGTCACTGTCGGCGGATCGCCCGTCTTGTCCTTGCTCATCGCCCCCTTTGACTGGGTCTTCTCCTCCTCGGCGGCCTTCTCCAGGGCGGTGAGCACCTCCTCGTCGAGCTGCACCCCGGCGGCGTCGTGGTGGGCGCGGGTAGTGGTGGAGTCCACGCTGACCAGCGACAAGTCCACCTCGCCGCGCTTGGCGGCCTCGGCTGTCAGACCCTCCAGCAGGGCCTCGAAGACACCGGCGTCCCGCCACTGCCTGAAGCGGTTGTGCACGGTGGACCAGGCGCCGAACTCGGTCGGCATCTCCCGCCACTGCCCGCCCGTCTTGAAGCGCCAGATCACGCCCTCGAACTGCTGCCGCAGCCGCTCGGGATACGGGCCAAACCTGCCGATCGGCAAGTACGGCTCGATGAACTCCCATGCTTCGTCGGTGAGTTGCGCCCGCGTCATGCACGACGATCTACCAGATCGCGGCACAGGACGCAGGCGTCCCCACAG